>DASTVV010000193.1:0-57174 GCA_035758925.1 Gemmatimonadaceae bacterium | reverse complement strand
GCAGCGTGCTGTGGAGCTGACGGCCGAGCGCGCGCCTCAGAACACCAGTGTCTGGATCGAGTGCGGCAGGCTCTCGACCGGCGCCGCGTCGCCCGCGATCCACAGGAAGTAGGACACGGGCTTGTCGGTCGGGTTCATCACCACCACCGACACCTTTCCGTCAGGATTGACGAACGCAGTGGACAGGAGCGCACTCCGGCTCGGTGAGCTGACGACGCGCCTGGCGCCTGGACGAACGAACTTGGAGAAGTGCCCGATGTAGTGATACGAGTTCGTGTAGATCAGCTCACCGGTCTTCGTATCGGCGTGAACGGGAGCGAAGCAGAAATTGCCGACGTGGTTCGGTCCGCCCCGCTCGTCGAGCAACACGTTCCAGTCCGTCCAGCCCACTGCGCCGTCGTTGAAGTCGTTGATCATGGACCGGCCGTAGTACTCGCCCAACCGCCAGTTGCGGATGTCGCCGGCCTTGAACGAGTCGACCGTGCCCTCGGTGAAGAGCAGTGGCTTGTCCGGAAATGTCTCGCGGACCAGCCGGACGTTGTCGAACATCATCGTGCCGCCGCTCCACGGCTCATACCAATGGAAGCCGATGCCCCACACGTATTTTGCGGCTTCCGGATCGGCGAGAATGGTGCTGACGCGCTGATAGATGAGATCGCGGTTGTGATCCCATGCGATGATCTTCTTGTCGCCCAGCCCTTCGCGCTTCATCGTGGGCCCCAGGAAGTTCTTGAGGAAGTCGCGCTCCTCCTCGGCGGTCCAGATGCACGATTCCCACGTCTGCGTCGCCATCGGCTCGTTCTGAACCGAGATGCCCCAGATCGGAATGCCTTCCTTTTCGTACGCCTTGATGAACTTCGTGTAGTAAGTGGCCCAGGCCTGGCGGGACTCGGGCTTCAACTTGCCACCGTGCAACATGTCGTTGTTGGTCTTCATGAACGCCGGTGGGCTCCACGGGCTGCCGAACAGGGTCAGCTTTCCGCCCGCCGTCGCCAGCGCCTGTTTGATGAACGGGATGCGGAATTGCTTGTCGTGCTCGACGCTGAACGACTTGAGCGCCAAGTCGCCTTCGTCCACGTACGTGTAGCTAGCGGATGAGAAATCGCAGCTGTGGATGTTGGTTCGTCCCAGCGTGTAGCCGATGCCTTTGGCTGGATCGAAATACGCATCGAGGAGCTCCCGCTGCTTCGCCGCTGAAAGCTTGGCGAACACCTCAGCCGAGGAGTCCGTGAGCGCGCCACCGATACCGAGGATTGTTTGCGCCCGCTTGGTGGGGTCCACGAAGACGCAGATCTGCGTCTCCAGCGGCTGGCCCATCGGCTTGAACGTCAACTTGTCGGTGGCGGAGAGCCGGTAGTCGGTCTTGTCGGCGGTGGTATAGACCGCGACCTCAGTCGGTTCGGGCGACGCGAGTGGCGCCGGGGCGTCGGGCCGCGATTCGAACGCCGTCAGCGGCAGACCAGCGTTTCCCAGCGCAAGTACGGAAGCCGACGCAGAAATGAAACCACGGCGATCTATGGTCATATCGGATGTTGGGAGTTGCCGTAATATGGGTCATTCGGCTGCGGTCGCGCTGCACCGCCAGTGTGATCGCGTCACAGTGCTACCCTGGTCGCACGCAACTTTGTCTTAAGCACTCCCGGCGCGCGCGGCATCCAAAGGTAGTTGAGCCCACTACCTGGGAGGCGTCATGAAGCCCACCTGGTCGGCTGTCGCGGCCGTGAATGTCGGTCTGGCGTTGAGCGTGGCAGCCGGTGGCCCGGGTTGCAGCGTGTTCGCCGCGGGTCCAAACCAGCAACCTTCCGACGGCTCGCTGGTCCAGGCTCCGGCCATGAGTGCCGCGCGAGCGGCCCACACCGCAACGACGCTGCCGGACGGCCGCGTTCTCGTGGCGGGTGGCTTCGCGCAGGAGGGTTCAGCGCAGGGTGCCGAAGTCTTCGAGCCGGGTGCCGGACGATTCTCACGACTCCCTCCGATGATCACACCACGCCACAGCCACACCGCCACAGTGCTGAAGGGCGGAAAGGTGTTGATCATTGGCGGGTATGGTGCGGGCACGACGACGCTCGCGACGGCAGAGATCTTCGACCCCGCGACCGACTCCTTCGCTCCTACTGGGTCGCTGCTGACAGCGCGCGCAAACCACGTCGCTGTGCTCCTCGAGAACGGCAGCGTTCTGGTTGCCGGTGGCGCCGCGCCGGGCTGGAACACGCTGGCGAGCGCTGAGCTCTACGATCCGGCCACGGGAGCGTTCTCGTCCACAGGAACCATGGCCGTGGCGCGCGAGGCGCATGTAGCCGCGCGCCTCCCGGATGGGCGAGTCCTGATCGCGGGCGGGCATCGCGGCCGGGGAGCGGACATCACGCTGTACTCGTCGGCGGAGACATACGATCCGGCCACCGGCATCTTCACTCGCGTGGGCGACATGCGCGTTCGTCGCCACAAGCACGACGCCGTGCTGCTGCCGAACGGCGAAGTGTTGATCACCGGCGGCTCGGATGAGCGCGACGATCGCGGGTCGTACGATTCGTCGGAGCTCTTCGATCCGGAGACCAGCACCTTCAGCGTGGGCGCTTCGATGCGGCTCCGTCGTTTCAAGCATGCGGCCAGCAGTATCGTGCTGCCGAGCGGTCTCGTTCTGATCAGCGGGGGAGCGCCGCAGGCAGAGACCTACGATCCGCTGACCGGCCGATTCGTCCTGGTGGGTGGCGAGGCACGCATGGCCGGTCAGTTCTCGGCAGTTGCACCGCTCGGGAGCGGAGAAGCGTTGATCACCGGTGGATACGGAAACGGTGGCGGCCCGCGGTCATCCGCATGGTTGTACAGGCGTTGAGGCGAAGAATCAGTAATACGTGAACTGCGACAGCGTCTGAATCGTTTGACCGGCCTGCTGCCCGTTCTGTATCAGGAGCGCGCCGGTCTTCGTTTGCGGCCGATTCCTGTCGTCGTACGAGTACGTGTAATCGACGACGTAGTTCAAGCCATCTCCGGTGCGTGTTTCCCGGCGGGGGTTGGCGCGCTGCAGCTGCACTCCCGGCAACAGCACCAAGTGGTCGATGAACTCGTCGTGGATCAGCGCGAATCCGTCCACGTTGATCCCGGTGTCGTATTGCTCGTACGTGTCGACGGTGGTGGTCTCGTCCTGCACGCCCTCGATCGCGGGTCGGTGTACGCTGAGCCGGTGGAGGTTGCCGTCAGCGTCATAGGCGATTGTCATGGTCTTGTCGATGATGAAGCCACCGTCGACACGGCGGTCGCGCTCCACCTTGATGAGCTTCGGCCCGTCATAGGTGAACACGACGTGCGTGAATGTGCCGGTCGAGTTGACGTACAGCACGATGCCGACCCTGCCCGCGTCGTCGTAGATGTACTGCAGCCGGTCGTGATTCACCGGGACGTTGTTGGTCAGCTCGCTGATTCGGTCGCCCGAGTACGTGATGTCGTACTGACGGAGATCGGAAGCGAACGACACGGCGCGCACCCGTCCCGCCGCGTCGTAGTCGAAGTGATAGAACGGAGCGGGCAGGTGGTCGATGACGACGTCCTTCAGCAGCACCGGGTCCTGTGGCGGCGGAGGCGGCGGACCGATTCCGTCAGGGGCGCCGCAGCCCGACAGCGCTGCGGCGGCGATCATCGCGATCGCGTATGTCGTCCGGAACCGTTTCATGGCTGCACGATCTTGGGCGGCTTGTCGTCGAAGGAATAGCCGTAGCCGGTCGTGGGGCACTTGACCGCCGAGTTCGTCGCCACGAACACGCCTGCCGGATTGTCCTTCCAGAGCCAGACGTGCAGGTCCCAGTGGTGCAGTCCCTCGGGCATGATCGGCTGGTGCCCTTCCATTGGGCCCTGGAGCGTCTGCCCGAAGATCGTCGGCGGCGTCTTGGACACCGCAACGGGGACGAACCACTCCGCGCCGACGAGACGCAGCTTGTCGCCGACGGGCTCGTACAGCAGCACCTGCGGCTTGAGTGAATCCAGCGTCGGTCCGATGTTCGCCGGATTCAGGAAATGCACACCCATCGCACCCGGACGGTAGTCCATGTGCTCGTGTCCGGCGCCTTTCGCCTTGTCGCGGAACTCGATGCACGCGACGGTCGAAAAGTATCCGTCCCGCACGGCGGCCATGGGATCCGCGTACTTCTCGAGCGCAGCGCGCGTTGCCGCGAGCGCCGGAGTGAGCGTGGATCCGCGGCGACTCGCCGAGCCCTGCGCGAGTTGCGCGTTCGTTACACGCGGCGCCGTGACGGCCAGCGTGAACAGTGCCGCAAGCGTCCATCCGTTTCTGATGCTCTTCATCGATTTCGTTCTCCTGTGTTATGCTTCCTTTCCTCGAAGCAGAGTATCCCAGCCCTGCCGGCGGACGAATGACGGAGCGTCCGCGGCGCTTGACGGAACGTCCGGACTGGGCCGGGGCCCTCAGGTCAGATCATGGATCCGCTGTCCGATGTCATTCGCGGGATACGCCTGAACGCTGCGCACTTCTATCGTGTGGAGGCGGCGGCGCCGTGGTCGGTCTCGACGGTCGCCTCGCGCGAGCTGGTGCCACGCGTGCTGCCCGAGTCCGAGCACCTGATCTCGTTCCACATCCTGCTCGGCGGCAGCTGCTGGGGCGGACTGGAAGGCCAGGACCAGGTGCGCATGCAGGCCGGCGACGTCATCGTGTTTCCGCACGGCGACCCGCATGTGATGTCCAGCAACGAATGGCAGACGGTGCGCAACGTCGACAGCCTGCTGACGGACCCGCGGCACTTTGCGGAGACTGTGCATCTCGGCAATGAGGGCGGCCGGGACGCCGTCTTCGTCTGTGGCTTCCTGGGTTGCGACCTGCGCCCGTTCAATCCGCTGCTCGCGGCGCTGCCGCGCCGCCTGCACGCACCGGGGATTGCGGCTGGGTGGCTGCAACCGCTGTCGGACCAGGTGGTGCGCGAGTCGCGCGCGGGCCGTATCGGCAAGGACACGATGGTCACGCGCATGGCCGAGCTGCTGTTCATCGAGGCTGTCCGCCAGCACATCGAACGGGCTGCGCACAGTGAGCAGACCGGCTGGCTCGCGGGTATCGTGGACCCTGTCGTCGGGCCGGCGCTGACACGGATGCACGAGCGACCCGCGCATCCGTGGACGCTGCCGCAGCTCGCCCGCGCGGGCGCC
This sequence comes from Gemmatimonadaceae bacterium, assembly GCA_035758925.1. Classification (GTDB taxonomy): domain Bacteria; phylum Gemmatimonadota; class Gemmatimonadetes; order Gemmatimonadales; family Gemmatimonadaceae; genus DASPMP01. The sequence goes on along the minus strand of DASTVV010000193.1, from coordinate 52,026 downwards.
ACGTCTCGCAGCGTCCTGGCCGAGCGCTTCACGCGCGCGTTGGGGATCTCCGCGATGCAGTACCTGAAACGCTGGAGACTGCAGCTCGCGGCCGACGCGCTGGCTCGCGGCTCGGCGAAGGTTTCCGCGATCGCGGCGACGGTTGGTTACGATTCCGAGGCCGCATTCAGCCGCGCGTTCAAGCAGGAGACCGGCGTTTCACCGGCGGCATGGCGCAGCGTGCGGCGGAAGGAACGCCGACCGCAGTTGTAGACGCGCGTTAGCTGCCGCCAATGTCGCATCTGGCACTCGTTGCGCTCGTGGTGAAGGAGTATGACCCCGCAATCGACTTCTTCGTGCGTGCCCTGGGCTTCGAGCTCGTCGAGGATTCGCCGTCGCTCACGAACGACGGCCGGCCGAAACGCTGGGTGGTGGTGCGGCCGCCCAATGCCGAGACAGGCATCCTGCTGGCACGCGCTGACGGCGAGCGGCAACAGGACATCATCGGAGACCAGTTCGCCGGGCGCGTCGGCTTCTTCCTGCGGGTCGACGACTTCGACGCCACATACGCGCGGATGGTCGCGGCAGGCGTGACGTTCGTGACTCCGCCTCGGGTCGAAGCCTACGGCAAAGTTGCCGTGTTCGTCGACATCGCCGGCAATCGCTGGGATCTCCTCTCGGCCGCCTCCTAGCCGAATCTTGGCAGCGACGCTTCTTCTCGCGTTGGGTGCGGCGTTTTCCCTCACTCGCTTCGCCACACCTGCCCTCGCCCTCGGCGCGGGCATCGCCATCGCGCTCACGATCGGCAACCCGTGGCGACGCGTGACGTCCCGCGTGAGCGGCCGGCTGCTCCAGGCTGCGGTCGTCGGGCTCGGATTCGGCATTCCGCTCGATGCGCTCGTGCGCGCCGGAGTCACCGGAATGGGCGTGACTGCACTCACGATCGCCGCGGTCTTCGGCGTTGGTCTGGTGCTCGCCCGCTGGCTGGCGGTCGAGCGCACCCTCGGCGTCCTCATCACGGCGGGGACGAGCATCTGCGGGGGAAGCGCGATTGCCGCGCTCGGACCGGCGATCGCCGCGAGCACCGAGGCCATGGGAGTGTCCCTCGCGACGGTGTTCGTGCTCAACGCCGTGGCGCTGTACGTGTTTCCCGTTATTGCGCATCTGGCGCATCTGTCGCAGCACCAGTTCGGCGTGTGGGCCGCGCTTGCCATTCACGACACCAGCTCCGTGGTGGGCGCGGCGTCGGCATACGGACCTGACGCGCTGCGCGACGCGACGATCCTCAAGCTGGCCCGCGCACTGTGGATCCTTCCCTTGACGGTGATCCTGCCACAGGCGCTCCACCGCCGGGGGCGGAGCGGCAACGCGCCGTGGGCGGCCGACGGAGCAACCGATGCGCCGGACACCGGAGCTGCGCCGGGCGCGACGCATCGCCGCCGTCCCCCGATTCCGTGGTTCATCGCGCTGTTCGTGCTCGCTGCGCTCGCCCGGTCACTCGCTCCGTCCAGCGCAGTGCACTGGTTCGACGGCGTGAGCGCCGTGGCGCGCACCGCACTCGTGCTCACCCTGTTCCTGATCGGCGCCAACCTGACGCGAACGCAGCTCAAGGCCGTCGGCGTGCGTCCGTTCGTGTACGGGATGGTGCTCTGGCTCATCGTGGCCAGCGCGACGCTCGGTGCGGTGCTCTGGTGGACGTGACGCTGCTCGCCAGGCAGCGGCCACCTGAATAGCGTGAGGCGTTGTAACTTCATCGACATGCTCTTCGCGTACATCGATGATGGTCGCCTCGAGGTGATTGCCGACGAGGCTGAAGCCCGCAGCAAGTACGACGGGAGCGACGTGGAGAACGGAGTGGTTCGCCTCTTCGACGCCGCCGGCAAGCCCCTCGTCGCTCGCTTTCCTGCACGCTCCGAGCGGCGCATCCTGGGTGTTCGCATCTCGAGCGATCCCGGACCCTTCGAGCTCGAGCCTGCAGTGGGGAAAGACGCCGAGACGCTCGCGCAAGCCATGGGACCGGTGGTGATCCTGATGCCGAATCGTTGGTTCAAGGACCTGGATGCGGTACACGCTCACCTGCTCGCCAGCCGATGAGTCTCTGCCGCTGCACGATGGGGGGCGTAGCGCAGCCGCACTGATCGTCGATCCACCCGATCGTGCCGCGCAGACGACGCGATCGCTAGGCTCAGTCGGCGAATGCGCTTCCCGGCGGCATTGCATCCGGACGCCGACGGCAGCACGTTAGCTGACAACTCGCATCACGACCGGACGTTCACATGACCGCACCGCAGAGACTCGCCCGCAGCCCGCGCCGCCGCGTCGGCACCACTCGGATCCTCCAGCTGGGCGGCATCGCCATCGTGCTGATCGCCGTCGCTGCCGCGGCCCGTCAACCCGCAACGGTCGCCGGGAGACGCGCGGACCCCACGTTCGCCCAAGACGTCGCACCCATCTTCTACAAGAACTGCACGGCCTGCCATCACACGGGCGGCCTCGCGCCGTTCTCGCTCGTCGAATACGACAGCGCCACGCCTTACCTCTCCGAGATGTACGAGGCAGTGTCGCAGGGCAAGATGCCGCCGTGGCACGCCGAGGGACCGCACGGGATGTTCCGCAACGACCGCCGACTCTCCGACGCGGACAAGGCGACCATCCTCAAGTGGCTCGACACCGGCGCCAAACCCGGCGACCTGTCGAAGCTGCCGCCGCGTCCGACGTATCCCTCCACGTGGACCATGGCGGGGGGCCCGCCGGATCTGGTCGTGAGCATGAAGGACGACTTCGAGGTCCCCGCGACCGGGACGGTCGAGTACCAGTATTTCGAGATCCCGACGAACATCACCGAGGAGAAGTGGGTCCAGGCGATCGAGATCCAGCCCGGCGCGCGCGAGGTAGTGCACCACGTCCTGGTCTACGCGAAGGTGCCGCCACCGCCAGCAGGCGCACAGCCGGCCGCGGCGCCGGCAGCAGCTGGGACACCACAGGCACCGCGCCCGGCGAACACGCCGCTCTTCGTCCGCAATCGCGACCAGGGGCTGCCGCCCGATCCGCCGCGCCTCGACACGCTGCATCCGCCTCCGCGTCAGCTTGGCCCGCTCATCGGCAGCACCGCGCCGGGAACCAACGTCGTGGAATTTCCCGCCGGCACGGCGCTTCGCCTGCGGCCGGGCACCATCCTGACATTCCAGATGCACTACACCACGCACGGAGAGGCCCACAAGGATCGCACGTCCGTCGGATTCCGCTTCGCGAAGGAGATGCCGGACGAGGAGATTTACGCCGCGTCGTTCGTGAACGGCGCATTCACCATCCCCGCTGGCGCCAAGGACGTGGCGGTACCCGCCGAGATCGGCGTCACCCAGCCGGTGAAGATCTGGGGCCTGCTGCCGCACACGCACCTTCGTGGCGTGCGCTGGCAGTACAAGCTCGTGAAACCCGACAGCACATCGGAGATCATCCTCGACGTGCCGCGGTACGACTTCAACTGGCAGACGTACTACCTGTTCGCCAAGCCGCTCGAGATCCCGACGGGCGCGAAAATCACGTCGATGGCGTGGTACGACAACTCTTCGTCCAACAAGAGCAACCCGAATCCCAGCGTCGACGTGAAGTGGGGCGACCAGACGTGGGAAGAGATGCAGTACACGGGTTTCCTCTACAGCGTGCCAAGCAGACGACTCCGGCCAGCGAAATGACATGGCCGGGGCCGTCACGCAGCCTCGGCAGTGACCGATGACGACTAGCTGAAGCAGCCGGCGTCGCGCCAATTTGGTCTCATGCTCGACGCGATTCGCGCGCTCGTCGGCGGCAAGGGCAAGGCCGCCGGTTCCAATAGCGAAGCGCCACGCTCCGGCGTGGACCCCGTGCACCTGGCAGCATGCGCGCTGCTGCTCGACATCGCATATGCCGACGGCGAGTTCTCCGCCCCGGAGAAGCAGCACCTCGAGGAGGTGCTGGCGCGCCACTTCGGCCTGTCGGCGGAAGACGGCCAACGACTGCTCGCGTTGGCCGACCAGGAGCGCGCCCGCGCCGTGGATCACTTCCAGTTCACGCGCGTCCTCCAGTCCAGTTACGACGTCGGACAGAAGATGGTGCTCGCGGAAGTGATGTGGGGGATGGTGCTCGCGGACGGCGAGATCGCCGAACATGAGCATTACCTCACGCGCAAGATCTCGAACCTCCTGGAGCTCGAGCCAGCGTACCTGTCCACCGCAAAGGCCAAGGCGCTGGAGAAGGCAAAGCATCACGATGGCTGAAACGTGCGGGGACACACGGCTACATGCCCTGCGAGCAGTACATGGGCCAGGCGTCGCCGGCTCAACCGATTCTTCCGCAACGGCATACCGACGACGGCGGAAGTCACGAAGATCGAGCTGGAGAAGACCGCATTCGACGAGAAGCTCGCGCGCGCGTGGGATACGAGTTTTACGTCGACGGCAAAATGTATCGCGACGCCGACTCGGTGCTGCCGGTGATCGCCGAACGCTGGCGCGCGGGCGATCAGGTTCTGATTCTCTACCTCCCCGAAGCGGGATGCGACAGCGTCATCGTGGCCGTCGAGTAAAGACGCCTTGGCCGACTTGGAGGGCGAGAAAGTCCCGCAGCACAAACGTGAGCGCCAGCACCTCGACCTGCTCGATTGGATGCGGGGTATCCGGCAACACGGTGACGCTGCCGTTACTCAGTGCGCGCGCCACAGACGTGCTCTCGTCCACGCTCACCGTATTATCGCGGTCGCCAACGATGATCCGCACCGGCTGTCGAATGCGCGCGAGCGTCGCATCAGTCAGGAGCGGCGCCTGGCCGAGGTGACGCAGGAGGTCCGCGGTCTGCGCCAGGACGCCTTCCCAGCCACCCGCGCGCTCATGGCGCGCAGCCAAGGCATCCGCGAACCGCGGCACTTTCGCGCGAATCGCGCCGGGATCCAGTCGCGCTGCTTCGCGCTCGGCGGTCTCGCGATCCCAGCGAAATCTGGTTCCGAGCGTCGCAACGCACTCGACGAGGTCGGGACGATGCAGCGCAAGGTATAGCGCGACGTAGCCGCCCATGCTGTAGCCGAAGAATCGCGCACTGGAAATTCGCTCGGTGTCCATGCGCGCGATGACGTTCTCCGCAAAGTGCTCGATGCGAAACGGGCGACCGGCCGAGGGAGCATTCGCGTGGCCCTCGAAATCGATCTGATGGATGCGAAAAGGCGGGCGCAGCTCGTCGGCGAGCGCGTCGAGCTGGCTGCTCGCACCAAGCGCGCCATGCAGCAGAATGACATCGGGCGTGACGGGCACCGTGAGGAATGCTGAAGGATTAGCTTATGGGTTATGCCACCGTCGGCGAAGTCGTTCAAGACGCAGGGTGACTTTCGCGCCTGGCTGGAGACGCATCACGCCGACGCGACGGAGCTGCTGGTCCGCATCTTCAAGGTGCACGCGAAACACCGCGGTGTCACCAACAAGGAAGCGGTGGACGAGGCACTCTGTTTCGGCTGGATCGACGGGGTCCGGCGCGCGCTGGACGAGGACAGCTTTACCGTCCGCTTTTCTCCCCGGAAGGCGAAGAGCTACTGGAGCAGGATCAACCGCAAGCGCGCGGCCGAACTGGAAGCCGAGGGACGGATGCATCCGGCGGGCCTGGCGGCGTTTCACGGTCGCGACAAGCCCACGCAGGAGCGCTACTCGTTCGAGACCGCTCCACGCGAGTTGGACGCCGCGTCACAGAAGCTGTTTCGCGCGAACAGGAAGGCGTGGGACTACTTCGAGGCGCAAGCGCCCTGGTATCGCCGTACGAGCGCTTTCTACGTGATGAGCGCCAAGCGTGAAGAGACCCGGGCCCGACGACTGCAGATCCTCATCGATTGCTGCGCGAAGGGCCGGCCGCTTCCTGGACTCGAGCGAAACAAGTAGTCTCGCTAGCGCCACGGCTCATCCGCCGACGGGCCATAGATCGACGGCACCTTCCCGCCCGTCAGGCGCAGGTAGATGCTGAACTGGCCGCGATGGTGGATTTGGTCGCCGAGAATGAACCACATGAATTGCGACACGCGCCACTCGCCCATTTGCTGCGGTCCCGTGGGGAAACTCAAGGTCTCCTGGAATTTCGAGTCGGGCGAGCTCCTGATGAGGTCGACGAGCGCGACATAGTCCCTCTCGAACTGGTCGACGACGTCGCGATAGCTGGGCGGCGGTTCCGTGGGTGGCCCACCGAAGAATGGCTGACCGGTGAGCGCTTTCGTGAGGAGGTTCTGCTCCATCACGAACGTGAAAGCCAGCTCGCGAGCCGACCGCAGGCGTATGTGCGGCCGGAACTCTGTCTGATCGGTGGGCAGCGCGCGCAGCACCTTGGCCGTGATGGCGTGCTCGCGCTGGAACGACTCGAGGAACTGGGCCTTTACCGTTGGTATCGAGACAGCGGGGGCGGGCTGTCGCGCTGGACGCTTTGCCGTCTTTCTGACCGGCCGCTTCGTTGACTTCTTCCGCGTCGATTTCCCCGCTTTTGCCTTCGTTTTCTGCGCCATGCTTCGATCCGGATGGTGGGCCAAGGAACATGAGCGGGGTCAGCCGCGTTCTCAAGCCGGTGGCAGCGCACACAGTGCGCTCCTTGCTGACTGCATGGTGTCCGACGTCACGAACGCCCCTCCCCGACGTCACGAACCGAGGATACCATGCGTCGCAAACTGGCAGTCCGAACCAGAGGGGCACTAGTCGTCCTCCCGCTCGTTGCCGCGTGCGAGTCGTCCAGCGCGCCGAATGGGCCGGGCACCATCCTGATATCCGCGTCGTCCACCCTGCTGGAGCCCCAGGGCTTTCTGTTCGGCGTCGCCATCGACAGCGGAACGCCGCGGATGTTGTTCGCCGGCCAATCCGAGACATTCGTCACTCCCGGCCTCGCGGCCGGGCGCCATAGTGTGACCGTCAGCGGTCTGCCGGCGGTGTGCGCCGGCGGTCAAAGGCGCGACGTCGACCTGCTTGGCAACGACACTGCGTCCGTCACCATCGCGATTGAGTGCGCTCGAACCACCGGCGACATCCGGGTCGACGTCGTCACGACCGGTGCGGACCAGGACATGGACGGCTACCTGGTGCTCGTGGATCAGACTCCCCGCGGGCTCACACCCGCCAATGGCACCGCGACCACCATGTTCATCTCTCCGGGACAGCACACGATCGCGCTGGCTGATGTCGCCCCGAACTGCAAGGCGGGTAGCGCACAGACGGTGAACGTGACTCCCGGCGTCGTTGCCACAGCCGACTTTGCCGTGACGTGCGCACAGGTCGGGACACTCCGCGTGGTGACCAGCGCCAGCGGCGCGGACCGCGATCCCGACGGCCTCACGCTGCGGATCGACAACGACACCGAGATCCGTGGGCAGTCCACCGGGACGATCGAGACCAAGGTGAGCGTCGGCACGCATTCGTACCGGATCGGGGACGTTGCGCCAAACTGTACGATGTCCGGTCCGGCGTCCGGCTCGGTGACGGTTGCCGGCGGCGAGACCGTCACGCTCGACGCCGCGCTCACGTGCACGGAGATCGGATTCGGGACGCCCGCCGCCGTCGTGGCTGACGCCGTGGACGACACGCTGGCCAAGCCGACGTCGGGCACTCCACCAGCGAACGACGTGCGGTCCGTGACCGCGCGACTCGCACCTGACTGGCTGATCATCGTCATGCACTTCGCGAAGCCGCCGATATCGTCCGCGGGCGGAGCGCCCGGCGCACTGTACGGCTATCTCGACCTCGACGTGGATGAGAACCCGAGCACCGGCGAGCCGCCAATCATCAACGCGTTTGGTGGCACGGTATCACAGGGCGTGGATTACTCCGTGGTGCTCTTCGATTCCGATAGCGTGTCCGCTGCGCTGTTGTCATACGGCGGCGCGCGGCTCGGGTCGGTGGCTGGGCGGGTCCGCACGAAATACGAAGGCGACTCGGTCGTCGTGCAGATTCCGCTGAACAAGATCAGCGACGATGGCAACGTGACGATCACGTCGGTCATCGGGACGAGCGACCGCCCGACGGACCTGGTGCCCAACGCAGGCGTCATCGTGGTGCATGCGGCGGCGGAACCGCTCGTCACGCAGCTCGCCCGTCCGACGCCGCCCATCGGCGGCATAGCCGCGGCACGTCGTCAAACTGGCAAGTGGGGTGAGTGGCGTTGACATTTCCTGCATGAAACGTCTCGCGCTCGCGTTCCTGCTCGCTGCACCGGCGTATGGCCAGGACGTCCGCCCGTATCGACCCGGGATCGACGTCCTGGACTACGCGTTGACGCTCGACCTCCCGGACTCCGGATCGTTCATCAAGGGCGACGCCGTCCTCACGGTGCGGCGTCTCGCTCGCGTCGGCACGCTGAGCCTGGATTTTCCGGGGCTGCGTGTTCGACGCGTGACCGTGGACGACCGCACCACGCAGTTCGTGCGTGCGGATTCGACGCTTCAGATTGCGCTGCCACGTGGCGATTCGGGGCGGTTCCGGGTTCGCGTGACCTACGAAGGCAACGTCGCCGATGGGCTCATCGTGCGGCAGGACAGCCTCAAGCGCTGGACGTATTTCGGCGACAACTGGCCCAACCGGGCACGCCACTGGATTCCGAGCGTCGACCATCCGAGCGACAAGGCCACCGTCTCGTGGACAGTCAGCGCTCCGGCCGGCCGCACCGTGGTCGCCAATGGCGTGCTCGTGGACTCACGCACCACGGGCAGGGGGCGCCGGGCGCGCACGACCTGGCGGTGGCGCGAGAGCCGGCCGATTCCGACGTACCTCATGGTGATCGGAGCGGCGCCGCTGGCCAGGATCGACCTTGGCGACACGGCGTGCGGCCTGGGTGATGGCGACGCGAGGCGTTGCGTGCGGCAATCGGTGTACGTCGCGCCGGAGCTGCGGGGCACGATGCCGGGGAACTTCGCGAAGGCGGGCGACATCGTGCGCTACTTCGCGACGCTCGTGGGACCATTCCCGTATGAAAAGCTCGCGCACGTGCAGTCGGCCACGCGCTTCGGCGGGATGGAGAACGCCACGGCGATCTTCTATTCCGACGCCGCGTTTCGGCGACCGGAGGGCGTGGGTGAGGGGTTGATCGCGCACGAGACAGCGCACCAGTGGTTCGGCGACGCCGTGACGGAGCGCGAGTGGCCGCACCTGTGGTTATCCGAAGGCTTCGCCACGTATTTCGCCGCGCTGTGGACGCAGAAGTCCCGTGGCGACAGCGCATTCATCGCCGAGATGGCGCGCATCCGCCAGCGCGTCCTGAGCGACACCGCCGCCGTGCCGAAGAAGCCCGTGATCGACACGATCACCACCGAGCTGATCGATCTCCTGAACCGCAACAGCTACGAGAAGGGCGGGTTCGTGCTCCACATGCTGCGCCGCTTCGTCGGCGACAAGGAGTTCTTCGGCGGGCTGCGGAGCTACTACGCGAAGTATCGGAACGGCACCGTCCTCACGCCGAACCTGCAGGCGGAGATCGAGGCATCGTCCGGCAAGAAGCTCGGGCCGTTCTTCGACCAGTGGCTGCGCCGGGCGGGGTATCCGGAGATGGACGTCGTCTGGAGCGACTCCGCGCTCACCTCGCTGTCCGTCTCGATCACGCAGTCGGGGCGATTCGGGCTGTTCGAGTTTCCGCTGCAGCTCGCGCTCATCGGGCCGGACGGCGACGTGCGCCGCGTCGAAATCGGGGTGCCGGCGCAACTCGTGACGCGCGTCGTCCTCCCGGTGACCGGGTCGGTGGAGCGGATCGAGGCCGATCCGGATGTGCAGTTGCTGGCGCGAATCACCGTGCAGAAACCGTAGGGCGGTTCCAACTTGCAGCTCAGAGCCGACAGCTGACAGCCCACAGCTGTATCGTGACCGACTATCCATGCAGCGAGGACAAGCTGTGCACTTTCAGCTATGAGGTGACAGCTTGCACCTGGGAATCGAACGGCAACCTCAACCTATAGCTGTAGGCTGTAGGCTATGCGCTGTAAGCTCCGAGTTTTCTTACGGCGTAACCGGAGATGGCTTCACCACCATCCCGGTGTGTTGCGCAGCAAACGCCCAGATGTCAGCCGACTCCTTGATCCGGCGATCGAGCGGCCGATACCCGTGGCTCCCCTGCGCCTCCACGCGAATCAGCACCGGCTTCGTGCACCCGGCGGTCGCCGCCTGCCCCGGCTGCATCGTCGCCGCGAACTTGAACGAGTGACTCGGCACCACGCGATCGTCGTGGTCCGCCGTGGTCACCAGCGTCGCGGGATAGCACACGCCGGACTTGATGTTCTGCAGCGGCGAGTACGCGCGCAGATACTGAAACGCCACGGAGTCCTTCGCCGAGCCGTATTCCGCGGCCCAGGCCGCGCCGCCGGTGAACAGGTCGTAGCGCAGCATGTCCATCACGCCGACTTGCGGGATCGCCGCCGCAAAGAGGTCGGGCCGCTGCGTCATCACCGCGCCGACGAGCAGTCCCCCATTGGAGCCGCCATTGATCGCCAGATGATTCGGTGAGGTGTACTTCTCGCGGACGAGGTACTCGGCAGCCGCGATGAAGTCGTCGAAGACATTCTGTTTCTTCTCGAACTTCCCCGCTTCGTGCCATCGCTCGCCGTATTCGCCGCCACCGCGCAGATTCGCCAGCGCGTATACGCCTCCCTGCTCGATCCACGCAATCACGCTCGCGCTGAACGTCGGCGTGGACGTGATCGCGAACCCACCGTAGGCGTACAGCATGGCGGGATTGTTGCCGTCCTTCGCCATGTCCTTGCGGTGCGTGACAAACATCGGCACGCGCGTGCCGTCCTTGCTGCTGTAGAACACGCGCTCCGTGACGAACTGCGACGGGTCGAACGTCAGCTTCGGCGGATTGAACGGCTTGCTGCTGTTCGACGCGGCGTCGTACGAGTACACCGTCGCGGGCACCGTCGGTGAGCTGAAGCTGAAGAACAACTCCGGCCGATCGAACCGGCCAACCAGCCCGCTCGCCGAGCCAAGCCCCGGCATCGGCACGTCGCGCTCGAGCTTTCCGTCCAGGGAGTAGAGACGTACGACGGACGCGACGTCCTGCAGCGACAGCACGCCGATCTTGCCGGCAACGAGGCCCGCGCCCTCGATCGGCAAGTCGGCTTCCGGAATGATCGTGGTCCAGTTGCCGGGTGACGGATTCGACGCCGGCGCCGCCACGATCTTGCGGTTTGGCGCATCCTTGTCGACCTGGAGATACAGCTTGCCGTTGGCGACGCCGAGCGGATTGTAGTTGGCGTCGTGACCTGTGACGACAGGCAGAATCCGGGCAGACAGGTCGGGCTGCTTCGGATCCCGGAGGTCCGCCATGTAGACCTCGTTCTTGTCGGTGCCTTTCGCCGTGGAGACGAAGAGATAACGGCCGGTTTCGTCCACGCCGCCGAACACGAACCAGGTCGGCTGGTCAGGGCGGGCGTAGACCTTCACGTCCTTCGACTGTGGCGTCCCGACGCGATGATAGTAGAGCGTCTGGTTCTCGAGCTTGACCTTGAGCGCTTCACCCTTGGGTGGCTCCGGATAGCGCGAGTAAAAGAAACCCTTGCCGTCCGTGGTCCACGACGCGCCGCCGAACTTCACCCAGCGGACAGTGTCGGACGTGTTCCTGCCCGTCGCGAGATCACGCACATAGTACGTGACCCAGTCCGACCCACCCTCGCTCTGGCCGTAGGCCAGCCACTTGCCGTCGGGCGACGGCGCGAAACCCGAAAGCGCGGTAGATCCGTCCGGCGACAGCTGGTTGGGGTCGAGCACCAGCTGCTCAGAGGCGTCGAGCGTCTTGCGCGTGAACCACACGTTCTGGCGCTGGAGCCCGGTGTTGCGCGAGTAGAACCAGCGTCCCCCTTCGTAGAACGGCAGGCCGGTGCGCGCGTAGTTGTACAGCGCGGTGATGCGCGTCTGGAACAGGTCGCGGCCCTGGAGCGACGCGAGGTACGGCATCGTGATGGCGTTCTGTGCTTTCACCCACTCCGCCACTTCGGGTGTCTCGATATCCTCCATCCAGCGAAATGGATCCGCGACCCGCGTCCCGAAATAGCTCGTGACGGTGTCGACTTTTCGCGTTGTCGGGTACTGGATGCTGGTGCCAGCCTGCTGCTGCGCACCGGCAAACGAGGCGCCCAGCGCGAGTCCAAGGACGATACGACGCATACACATTCCTCAGCGGGAATTGATGATCTCGTATCGTGCAGCGGTGCCGCGGCCTAGGGAAGTCCCCGCCGTTACCATCACGTTACCCTAGGTTGAAGCAGCGCCTTGCAGACTGTCAGCTCATGCCTGTCGGCTGTAAGCTGATTACTCCATGCGCGATCCATTCCTCCTCGCCGCGATCGAAGAAGCCCGAAAGGGGCTTGCATCCGGTGGTATCCCCATCGGCTCGGTGCTCGTCGTCGGCGATCGCATCGTTGGCCGGGGACATAACCGGCGCGTGCAGCACGGCAGCGCCATCCGCCACGCGGAAATGGACTGTCTGGAGAACGCCGGCCGGCTTCGCGCCGCGGACTACCGACGGGCTACTTTGTATTCGACGTTGTCGCCGTGCGACATGTGTAGCGGCGCCGCCATGCTGTACGGCATCCCTCGCGTCGTCATCGGCGAGCACACAACGTTCCGCGGGCCCGAGGAGTACCTCAGGTCGCGCGGTACGGAGCTCGTTATCGTGGACGATCCGGAGTGCATCCGCATGATGAGCAGCTTTATCAGTGAGCGCCCTGACCTCTGGCACGAGGACATCGGACGGTAGTTCCTTCCTCTCCCCACGGCACGGCAATCGCGGTGCAAGCCGCGTTTCATCCCCACCCTTTCTTACCACTCCACCACCCCGTATGAGACTCCATCACGCCACCGGCCTGCTCGCCGCCGCCCTCGCCCTTGCGACGTCCTGCGTCGACGTGAAGAGCACGAGCCCCGGCAAGCCGGCCGCGGTCAGCGCGATGCCGGATGGTCCGCGCATCGCGTCGGCGCAGCTCCCGCCGGTGCGCATCAGCGAGTTTCACTACGACAACGCTCTCACCGACGTCGACGAGAAGATCGAGATCTCGGGCCCGGCCGGCACGAGCCTCGTGGGTTGGCAGATCGTGCGCTACAACGGCAACTCGGCGTCCCGCGCGCCGTACACGACACCAGCGGTCACCGTGCCGCTGCCAGCCGCGATCCCCGCGACCCCGAACTGCGGCACGCGCGGTGTGGCGGTCATCACGTTCGCGTCGAACGGATTGCAGAACGGTGGTAGCACCGTGACGGGCACCGACGACCCGGATGGATTCGCGCTCGTGAACGACGCGGGCGTCGTGGTCGAGTTTCTGTCGTACGAGGGGTCGTTCGTCGCCTTGAGCGGACCTGCCGCGGGGATGACGTCGGTGGACGTCGGCGTCCGCGAGCTGGGCAACGAGCCGTCGACGCCCGTCGTGACGTCGATCAAGCGCGATGGCGCGGGCGTCTGGACCGGTCCCGGCACGGCGACGAGCCCGAACCTGAGCACCTTCGGCGTATGCAATGACAACGACGAGCCGCCACCGCCTCAGGAGGTGGATCACGTGACGATCGCGCCCGCGAGCGCAACCGTCACCGTCGGCGCCACACAGCAGTTCACGGCCAGTGCGTTCGACGCGTCGAACAACCCGGTCGCCGGCGCGACGTTCACCTGGACAAGCAGTGAGCCGCTCACGGCGAGCCCGGATGCCGCCGGTCTCGTGTCGACGTTCCTCACCGGCAGCGTGACCATCACGGCAACGACGCCCAACGGCAAGTCCGGTGCGGCGACGCTCCAGATCAATGAGGTGACACCGCCGAGCTTGCCCGACACGCGCTTCAGCGAGATTCACTACGACAATTCCGGCACCGACGCCAACGAGGCCATCGAGATCGAAGGTCCGGCCGGCACCGACCTCGCCGGCTGGAGCATCGCGCTGTACGACGGCACGGGCGGCACGGTCTACAACACGCTTGCACTCACGGGCACGATCGCGGCGCGCTGCGACGGCCGCGGCGTGCTGTTCTTCACCTACCCCGTGAACGGCATCCAGAACGGCGCGCCGGACGGCCTCGCGCTGGTCAACGCGGGCGGCGAAGTCGTCGAGTTTCTCTCGTACGAAGGCACGTTCACGCCTGCAGCTGGTCCGGCGGCCGGCCGGCTGTCGGTTGACCTCGGTGTCCTCGAGCCGGGCACAACGTCCGCCACGTTCTCTCTCCAGCGGAACGCCGACGGCACGTGGATTGGACCACTCGCATCAGGCTTCGGACGTTGCACCAGCGAAGGGCCGGCACCAGCACCGAACGGCATCACGTTCACCGGCCGCCTTGCCACTGATCCGCCGCTCCCGGTCGGGTTCGAGGATCAGATCTTCCCGACGGAACGCGACGGCGCCACGAACCAGGTCATCACCACGACCTTCACCTTCACGTCCGAAACGCCGGACCTCGGCACGATCGACGCGAACGGTGTCATGCACGCGCTCGCGCCCGGTACCGCCATCTTCCGCGCCACGGCCGCCGACGGCGTGTCCGCCACGTTCTCGCAGGCCATCGTCGTCGCCACCGCGAGCACCACGGCACTTTACGGAAACAACACCGAGTTCGGCGATCCGACCGACAGCGACGCCAGCGACGACTTCATCGTCCGCCGGCCCCAGTACACCGCCTCGTACAGCCACGTGCGCAACACACCCAACTGGGTGGCGTACGACCTGGACGTGACGCATTTCGGGTCCGAGGTGGATCGCTGCGATTGCTTCACGCACGATCCCGCGTTGCCGCCCAACTTTGCGCATCTGACGACGGCGGACTACACCGGGGCCGGCGCGTTCGCCGGGTTCGGCATCGATCGCGGCCACCTGGCGCGCTCGTTCGATCGCACATCGGCTCCGCTGGACAACGCGTTCACGTACTACCTGAGCAACATCATCCCGCAGGCGGCGGACCTCAACCAGGGTCCGTGGGCACAGATGGAGAACTTCCTGGGCGACCTGGCCCGCAGTCAGAACAAGGAGGTCTACATCGTCGCCGGCGTCGCGGGCAACAAGGGTTCGGTGAAAGGCGAAGGCAAGATCATCGTGCCAGCGCAGGTGTGGAAAGTCGCGGTGATCGTGCCGCACGATCAGGGACTGGCCGACGTGCACTCGGCGAGCGATGTCCAGATCATCGCCGTGATCGCGCCCAACGATCCCGGCGTGCGCAATCTGGACTGGCATGTGTGGGAGACCACGGTGGACGCCGTCGAAGCACTGAGCGGTTACGATCTGTTGTCGCTCCTGCCGGACCAGGTCGAGATCCAGGTGGAGAGCAGGACGCAGCCGCCGAGTGCGGCGCTGGACGGACCGTACACGGGAAGCGAGGGCAGCTCGGTTGCGATGAGCGGTGCGGCGTCAACGGATCCCGATGGTGACGCCCTCACGTACGCATGGAGCTTTGGCGACGGCTCGAGCGGTTCCGGTGCTTCTCTCACACACACATATGCGCAGGACGGCAATTACAGCGTGACGCTCACGGTCACGGATGTTCGCGGCCTGTCGAGCACCGTCACGTCGTCGGCGACGATTGGCAACGTGGCGCCATCGGTGTCCATCGGCGCCGTTGGTCCAGCGCTGCTGCCGGGCGAGACCTTCACGGGATCGGGATCGTTCACCGACCCGGGCGCGGATTCGTGGAGTGCCAGCATCGACTATGGAGACGGAGCGCCGAGTGCCGCGCTTGGGCTCGGGAGCAAGACGTTCTCGCTCTCACACACCTACATGGCGGCCGGGTCGTTCACGGTCGTCGTTCGGGTGTCGGACGATGATGTGACGTCGTCGCAGTCCACCACGGTCACGGTGATGAGCGCCGTGCAGGCGCTGCAGATCGTCCTCGACCTGTGCCCGGAGAGCTCGCTCGACAACAAGCTCGACGCGGCGCAGAAGCAGCTTGCCAAGGGAAACACCGCGGCGGCGGTCGATCAGCTGCGGCAGTTCCTGGCCGACCTCGATGCAAAAGTCGCGAACGGAAGAGTTTCGGCGTCGCAGGCGGCGACGATGCGGGCGATGGTGCTTCGCGTGATTGCAAGCATCAGCTGAGGTCAAGCTGATAGCTCAACTCACCCCACCGTCGTACGTCGTCCGCCCTCCCGCGACGGTCCGAGCGATCCGGATGTCCTTGATCGCCTCCGGCGGGACGTCGTGCGGGTCCTTCTCCAGCATGACGAAGTCCGCCAGCTTGCCGGCTGATATCGTACCCTTGAGGGCTTCCTCGTACGACGCGCGCGCGCCGTTCACGGTGGCGATTCGGATCGCCTCGTCGACCGTGACCTTCTGGTTCGCCCCCCAGACGCGGCCGCGATAGTCGGTGCGCGTCACCATGCTCTGGATCGCCATCAGCGGCTCGAACGGCCCGGGACCGTAGTCGCTCGCGCCAACGACGTTGATGTCGTAATCCAGGAACGAGCGGTGCGCGAACATCCAGTGCGTCTTCGCCTCACCGTACTGGGCCCACTTTTCACCGTGGTAGTAGACGTACGTCCAGAACGGCGTCGGGATCACGCCCGCGCCCTTGATGCGTTTCAGGATGTCCGGATTCACCAACGTGCAGTGCTCGATGCGGTGCCGCCGATCCGGATGCGGCCATTGTTTCAGGACGCGTTCATAGGCGTTGAGCACCATGTCGATGGTGACGTCGCCGTTCGCGTGGATGCCCATTTGCCAATTGTGCCGATGCGCGTCCTCCACCGCCTCGTTGATCTCCTCCTGCGTCATCGTGAGGATGCCGTAGTCGTTGGTACCGACATACGGTGTGCTCATCCGCATCGTCCGCTCCGACGCGGATCCGTCCGCGGTGACCTTCCGTCCACCGATCCGGATCCACTCGTCACCGAAGCCGGTGTAGACACCCGCGTCGCGCAGGCGTGCGTACGGACCACGGATCATCAGGTAGGCTCTGTGACGCAGCTCGCCAGCGGCGCGCGCGTCCTCATACGCCCGAATCGAGTCCGCGCCGGCGCCGGCGTCGTGTACGGAGGTCAGTCCCGCCGCGGCGAGCAGCTTCGAGATGTGCTGCATGCCCAGCCTGGCGCGCTCGCGCTCCTGCTCCGGCGTGAACTCCTGGCGCTTCCCCGCCCGCTCGATGACGCCAGTCGCAAGCTCGCCCACTCGGCCCGTCAGCGCGCCGCTCGCATCACGGAAGTAGCGTCCGCCTTTCGGGTCTGGCGTGTCGCGTGTGACTCCGGCCTGCGTGAATGCGAAGCTGTTGTACCAATCCGTGTGGCCGCCGCGATGGTGCACACCGATGGGGTGCTTCGTCGAGACGGCGTCGAGCGCCTCACGCATCAGCGGACCGTCACTGAGCTTGGTGTCGTCGAACATGTAGGCGTCCACCCACATGCCCGGCGGCGTGGTAGCCACCTTCTTTCGCAGCGCCTCCTGGATCTCCTTCACGCTGCGCAGGTTGGCATTGACGTCGTACAGTTCCGTCACTCCACTCGGATGACAGTGGCAGTCGATGAACCCGGGCAGAACGGTCATCCCGGCCGCGTCGATCACCGGCGTGTCGCGCGTGGCCAGGTTGCGGACGTCGGCGTTGCTGCCGACGGCGACGAACCGGCCGTGCTTCACCGCGAATGCGTCCGCGCGCGGAGCTGTCGTGTCCTGGGTGAGGACACGCCCGTTGACGAGGATCAGGTCGGGGGACTCGGGTGCCAATGCTCCCGGATTGGGCGAACGCTGCGGATTGGAGGCGCCAAGCATTCGGCCGAAAGGAGCCTTGGCGAGGGTCGCCGCTCCAGCGAGCAGCGCGCTCAGGCTGAGGAATTCACCGCGGGTGTATTTGCGCATGGCGCGAATCTGCAGTCGCGGATCGAATTCCGCGACCAGCGCACGGCCGATTTCTCGTCGTTCGCGAACCGTGCCTTCCCGTTCCGAGTGATCGCTGGGCCTGTTCGCCCCTTTCGACTTCTGACGCCTTAGGAACGGATCCTTCGGATGCGTCGGATGACCCGGAGACTGATCGATGGTTTGATGTGGTCCGGTTCTGTTTCCGACTTCTCCGTGGATTCCGTTTCAACGTGTTCAAGGCCCGCGCTGCGCGCATAGACTTCGTCCAGCCCCGCTATCTCCACCGTGTCGGCGCCACCACAGACGACGCAGCGCGCCACTTCGTACGAGACCATGAGTCGGGCTTTGGCATTGGCTGGGCCAGTGTACTGCAGCTTGCAGCTGACGGCTATGTAGAGCGGGCCTCTCCCGGTATAGCTATCGGCTGCAAGCTGTCAGCTTTCGGCTGTTAGCTAGATGTTCATGACCATGCGAATTCAGATAACAAAGCGCACCGACGGCGGGGCCGTCCTGAAATGCGTGCGTGACGACGGAACGGAGACCTGGCAGAAGCAACAGGGCCATCAGGCAGCGTTCTTCCCGCTGCACGACCTCACGCATTTCGCGGTCGAGACTGAGCTCGGCATCAACGCCGGGTTCTACGGGCTCATCGCGTCGGGGTGGTCCATCGATGAGACGGGCGCACGTGGCGTGGCCGCCCGACTGCCGGCGGAGGCGATCTTCGTGGAGAACGTCGTCGGGACACTCGACTCCGAGCGCGCGAGCGGATCGCGCTGGACCGCAGACGAGTTCAACGAGAGCACCGCGCGATTCGCCGCGAACGGCGGTCGACCCGCGCCGCGCCAGCTCAGCGACGACGAGCTCTCTCGCATTCGTAAGCGTCGCGCGGAGCTCTTCGCCCGATGGGCCGCGCTCGATCCGGGTGGCACCCTCGAGCTCACGTTCTGACCGACGACCTGGGCGTTTTTCGGGGACCGCCTATTGCCTATTCGCGATGTGTGAGAATCGTGATTCTCGGTATTCCGATGAGGTCGCGTGACGGGGGGAACGGCCTGGCCGCCACCTATCGCGGACTCGTGCGTGAGCTGGAGGCGCGTGGGCACGACGTGCTGCGCCTCGAGCGCGCGCCCCGCGTCAAACGCAACAAGTCCAGGAAAGTGCCGCACGAGCAGACGCAGACATACCGGTCCGTGGCGGACCTCAAGAACCGCTACGCGCCGAGCGTGCGCGATGCACACGTGGTGATCGTCGGGCCCAACGTGCCGGACAGCGCAGACGTCGGCATGTGGGTGACACGCGTGGCGCGTGGCATCACCGCGTTCTACGACAGCGACACATCGGAAACGCTCGAGGAGCTGGCGCACGGCGACGAACACAAGCTCACGCCCGAATTGCTGCCCAAGTTCGACCTGTATCTCTCGGTGACGGGCGGACCCGCGCTCAAGAAGCTGGAGCAGAAGTACCGCCCGCACATGGCGCGCGCGCTCAACGGCTCGCCGCCCGACAGGGCGTCGCAGCTGGAGCGCTACGTGGCCGAGGCGATCACAGGCCAGCTCATGGCCTGACCAGCAGACAGGCTGGTCGACGCACGTCGGTAACGGACCGCGCGGACATCGCGGACACCGAATCAGTCCCCCCGTCGGAACCGAAGCACAACGGCATCCGCGTGATAGTCCGCGTGATCCAGCAACGCTGACGGCGAACGACCGCCACCGCAGTCGCCCGCCCTTGCCGTCCTCGCTTTACCGCGACCCGCGGCGGACGTCCACCCGTTTCGGACGCTTCTGCTCCTGGCGCGGCTCCGGCACTTTCACCTCGAGCACGCCATTGTCGAACTTCGCTTCGATCCGGTTCTCGTCCACACCTTCGGGAAGCGGGATGGCCCGATAGAACGATCCGTACGAGCGCTCGGACCGGAAGTAGCCCTCTTCCTTCTCCTCGTGCTCCTCCTTCCGCTCGCCCGAGACGGTGAGCACGCCGTCGTCGAGCTCGACGTTCACGTCGTCCGGATTGATGCCGGGAAGGTCGGCCTTCACGATGATCTGACCATCCTTGCGCTGAACCTCGATCTGCGGCGTCCAGACGTTCCGCAGCGTCGGCAGGTTGCCGAGATTGCCAAAGCCGAACGCCTGCCAGAGTTGATCGAAATCCTCGGCCATATGGCGCATGAGCGCCTGGGTGTTGCCGAAGGCACCGCGGTCAAAGAGGCTGAATCTGGACGGGGTGCGAACGCCGACTTCGCGATCCCGCGTCGTCTGGATGCCCTGCTCGCGGTCTCCCCGCGTGCCTTGCGGGGACGACTGGGAGCTTCCAGTCGCCGACCCAATGCCGCCTGTCCGTTCCTTGGTGATGTTGTCCGTCATGAGCATCCTCCACGAGTGAGTGTTGCTGGCCACGTCTCGCAACATTCCGGAGACTCTGCGTTTGTCTGTGAGCGGACAGGGAAGCGGGACTTCGTGGTTTCCCGACACATCGTAGAAACGGGTTGACGGGTTCACGGATTGACGGGTTGGCAGGTTGTCCAACCAACCCGACAACCCGACAACCCGACAACCCGACAACCCGACAACCCGACAACCCGACAACCCGATAACCCGAGCCGGCGTTGCGCCCTCCGCGATGTCGTCGTCCAATTCGAGAACGCCCTCCCTGGGAGCGACATCGTGCGCGCCGTGAAAATCGGAGTGCTGGCTGCCCTCATCGTGGTCACCGGCCTCGCGCTGCTGTGGGTGACCGAAGCCGTTCCCCGCGCCGACGTCAGGGACATGACGCCCAAGGCGCTTGGCGCCGTGCTGGTGCTGGTCCTCGCGAGCCTCGCCTGGTCCGCTGTGCGCGGCAATCCCGCCGGCCGCGACGACACCGACAAGCCGGTTCCCTAACTGGAGACTGACCCTACCATGTTGATCCTTGCCGGGATCGCCGTGCTCGTCATCCTCGGCGCGAGCGGCTACAACTCGCTCGTGCGGCGGCGCAATCGCGTCGATCAGGCGTACAGTACCATCGACGTCCAGCTCACCCAGCGCTACGACCTGATTCCCAAGCTGGTGGAGACCGTGAAGCAGTACATGGGACACGAGCGCTCGCTGCTGGAGGACATCGTCCGCCTGCGGTCGCAGGCGATGCGCAGCACGAATCCCACCGATCGCATCAAGGCGGACAACGAGCTGACGCGTGCCATGGGTCAGCTCAACGTCACCATGGAGAACTACCCGCAACTCAAGGCGAGCGACACGTTCGTGCAGCTCCAGCGGTCGCTCAATGAAGTGGAGGAGCAGCTCGCCGCCGCCCGTCGCAGCTACAACGCCGCCGTCACCGACTACAACAATGCGGTGCAGACATTCCCCAGCTCCCTCATCGCCGGGGCCATGAATTTCGGTCTGCGCACGATGTTCGTGGCCGACGAAAAGAAGCGCGGTGACGTCGACATGCGGAGCCTGTTCAAGGCGTGAGCGCCGGCGGCGGCAGCATCGCGAGTATCGGCACGCTCGACGCAGCCACGCGGGCGAAGGTGCAGGCCGGCTGCAACTTCGTGAACGCAGAAGTTGCCCGGCTGCGCAAGCGCATCACGATCATCGGCGTCGTCTGCGCCGTGGGCGGCATCGCGCTGTGGGTTTTCATGGGGCAAGTGCCCGGCATGGAGGGCATCACGTTCGAAACCGATCCGCGGTTTCCAATGGCGCTCGCTTTCCTGGTCTTCACCTTCTTCGCCAACCAGGCCCGCAAGGAGTTGGCGACCAGCTACAAGGGCATCGTCGTCAAGCGCATCGTCGCGTCGTTGGGGCGCGGCCTCACGTACTCGCCGACGTCGACGCTGACAAAGCAGCAGTTCGAGGCGATGGATCTGTTCAAGGAGTCGGCCCAGCGGTGGAAGAGCGAGGACGAAGTCTCCGGCAAGAAGGAGGCGGTGGCCTACTCGCTGCACGAGGTGCTGGCCGCACGAGGCCAGCGTTCCCGTCGCCGCTTCATGTACGGCAACTCGGTGTCGTTGCTCATCATGGGGCTGAAAGCCGCGGGCAAGAACGATGAGGAAATCATCTTCAAGGGCCTGATCGTCAAGCTCGACTTCAACAAGACCTTCGGCGGCCACACGGTCGTCGTCCCCAATCGCGAGAGCAAGATCCTGGGCGGTCTGTTCGGCGAAGCCGAGACGCGAAAAAGGAAAGCGATCGTCCGCCTCGAGAATCCAGACTTCGAGAACATGTTCAGCGTGTACTCGACGGACGATCAGGAGGCGCGCTACCTCATCACACCCAAGCTCATGGAGCTCGTGATGGAGGCGCAGGCGCTCCTGGGGGCCGAGCTGCGGATCTGCTTCTCACAGAATTCGCTCTTCGTCACGGTGCCGCAGGACAGGGACCGGTTCGAGGTCTCGTTGCTCGGTGCCCCGGTGACGCCCCAGACCGCTATTGGCGATCTCCTGGCCGTCGTGGATCTCGCAGAGCGACTCGTCGAGACACTGGATCTCGAGACGCGGATCTGGACCAAGGTTTAGAAACCTCAGGCTCGGGGCCCTTCCGCCGAGTCCGATCTCGCGGTTTCATGCCACGGCGTGCATGATTTGCCGAATGCGGCGCTTTGCGAGGGGAATCGCCGAGGCGCTCGACGCCACCAGGTACCTGAAGGTCCGGGCGGGCGACGAGCACCGCTTCATCTGGATCTGGGTGGTCGTCGAGAGCGGGCGCGTGTTCGTGCGGTCCTGGAACGACAAGCCCGGCGGGTGGTATCGTGCCTTCCTCTCGGAGAAGATCGGCGCGATCCTTGTGGACGGGAAGGAGGTTCCGGTGAAGGCCAGCCGCGTTCGGGCGGCGGCCCTCAACGACGCGGTGTGCGAGGCTTACGCGGCCAAGTACACCACGAAGGCGAACCAGAAATACGTCCGGGGATTCGCGAGCCCGAAGCGCATGGCCACGACCCTGGAGCTCGTTCCCGGAGATCCGTGATGCTTCAAGCGCTGATCCCGTTCCTGATGATTCTCGCCGCTGTAGTGCTGGGCACGGACCGGCGCATCGTGCGCGGACTGCGCGACCGGCAGGCGCAGTCGCCGGGGAGCGCAGCTTCCCTCCCGACGGGTCGGTTCGTGTGGCGCTGGCGTCTCCAGCGCCTGCTCGATCATGGAGCGGTCGTTCGAGTCGCTGCGACGGATCGTCTCTACCTGGATGAGGCGCGCTGGCAGGCGTACCGCGCCTTGCGACGCCGCCGCATCCTGCTCGCGATCGCGGTCGTCGTCCCGCTGTTCTTCCTGATCAGCTGGCTGGCGTCGAGCGGCGGCTGGTTCACGACCGACCTCTAGTCACGCGTCGGGTGGGCCGGGCGCGGCACGGAAGCGGTTGCCCGCAATGAGCTATCGACTGTGCGCGTGCTCCGCATTGTCGACCACCTCCGAGACGCCGCTCACGTGTGCGCAATGCGCGCAGCAGTAGAACGTGTCGTTCGCCTCGATCCCGTGACCCACGATCCGGCAGCCGCAGTGATCGCACACCGGTGCCAGGCTGTGGATGGCGCACTCGAAGCTGTCGAACGTGTGCGTAATTCCGCCTGCGATCACCTGAAAGGCGCGATGATAGTCGTTGCCACAGACTTCGCACTTGGCCATGGTTCCCTCCTTCCAGCGTAGACAGCACGACGCGCGCCGAAGTCCTCGTGTCCGCCAGGGGTCACGTCGACTGCCACTGGCGCGTCAACGCACCAGCTTGCCAGCTTCCGGCATGCCGACATATCAAGCCGCTGTCTTCTCCGCCCCGAACGCCCCGATCCAGCTGCGTGAGTTCGCCGACCCCGAGTTGGAACCAGGGGCAGCGTTGCTCGAGACCATGTACTCGGAGGTCTGCGGCACGGACGTGCACCTGCATCACGGCAAACTGAGCGGCGTTCCCTATCCGATCATCCCGGGTCACGTGAGCGTCGGCCGCGTTGCCAGAATGCGCGGCCCCATCCGAACGGTGGAGGGCGACGCCATCAAGGAAGGCGACGTCGTCACGTTCCTCGACGTCCACGAGACCTGCAACAACTGCTACCACTGCCTCGTCGCGGAGCAGCCCAACCGTTGTCCCTCGCGTAAGGTCTATGGCATTACGTATTCGGCCAACGACGGATTGCTGGGCGGCTGGAGCCAGGCCATTTACATGAAGCCGGGAGTGAAGATGATTCGCCTGCCGCAGGGCCTCGATCCTGAGACGTTCATTGGAGGCGGATGTGGGCTGGTCACGGCGCTGCATGCCGTCGACCTGGCGCGTCTGCGACTGGGGGAATCGGTGCTGATCATGGGAGCGGGACCCGTCGGACAATCGGCCATCGCCCTCGCGTCACTCAGCGGCGCCGGCGAAGTCGTGGCCCTCGACGGCGTCGCCGATCGTCTCGAGTTCGCCCGACGCATGGGCGCGACCCAGACGATCAGCCTCGATCTGCCGCGCAAGGAGCGACTCTCGCGGGCGCATGCACTGACGCGCGCTCGCGGATTCGACGTCGCGATCGAAGCCAGTGGGGCACCGGAGGCGGTGAGCGAGGCCCTGGACCTGGTGCGAGATGGCGGGCGCGTCGTGGTCTGCGGGCACTACACCGACAACGGGCCTGTCGAGATCCATCCGCACTGGCAGATCAACCGCAAGCATGTCGAACTGCGCGGCTGCTGGGGATCGAAGTACGAGCATTTTCATCGCGCCGTGCAGATCGCCGGACGTTTTGGGAGCACGACACCGTGGAACAAGCTTGCGGCCCGAAAGTACCGGCTGTCCGATGCAGCCGATGCATTGTCCGCCGTCGGCGCTCGCAAGCAGTTGAAGGCGATTCTCACGGCGTGTCTGGCCCTCATGCTCGCCGGAGCAAGCATCGCCTCGGCTCAGACTCCGGCAGGAGACACCACACGAAGGGTCGACACGACATCGGCGCAGACGCTGCCCACGGTCAAAGTTGCCGGTCGCATGGTGTCGGTGCCCGGACGCTATGCCGCCGCCTACAAGCGCGCGGCAGCCGGTCGTGGCTTCTACGTCACGCGCGAGGAGATCGAGGCGACCAACCCGCAGGATCTCGAGTCCATTCTCTCACGCGTCCCGACCGTACAGATCAACGACCGGGGCGTGACCTTCTCGCGCTGTCAGGGCGGCCTGCCGAGTCCAGGTCAACCGCTGCCGGCTGCGCGAATTCAGGTATTCATCGACGGCCGCCGCGCGTCGCTCACGGACAACGACGGCGTACGGCAGCTGATCGGGTCGATTCCAGTGTCCACCATCCAGCTGCTCGAGGTTTACACCGGCGTCTCGCGGATTCCGGCGGAATTCGTCGACGACGCCTGCGCCGTCATCGTGATCTGGACCAAGTCGTATTGAGTGCACGGACTGACACTGATACTGCGTTGATTGGTTGTTTGGAGAAGCTTCGCCAAAGCACCAACACAACGCAGCATCAGTATCAGTCCGTGTCTTGTTTCCGTGGTGAGCGACCCGGTTGCCTTACGGTTTCTTGATGACCTTGGTGGTCACTCCGGCAGCCGCGCCAGCGGCCGCTCCGGCAGCACCAGCCGCCGCTCCCACCGTGGCCTTGCCGTCGACCGCCGCCGCTGGGACAGCATTCACGGCCGCATTTGCGCTCCCTGCGACCAGTGCCTCGAGCGCGGCGTCGTCCGCCTTGCCCTCGAGCTTGGACTGCACCTGCGCCAGCGCCTGCGTAGTTCCAACGCCGCGGTCCTGCAATCGGGCGAGCACGTCGAAGGCGACCACGAGCGAACGATCGGCCGGAACCGTCTTGATCACGGCCTCCAGATCTGCCCGCGAATAGCCGCGCTCCAGCGCAGACGCGCCCCGCTCGATCTCGTCGCCGGACGGCGTGCGTCCCGCCTTCTCCATCGTCTCCGCCGCGCCCTCGAGATTGAGACGAACCTGGTGCGCCGCGGTCGCGAGCTGCGTCTCAGTGGCCCCCTTCGCGCGACCTTCCGCCACTCGCTTGGCGATCGGACCTTCCGGCAGTCCTCGCGTGCGCGCCGCCGCGACCTCGGCATCCACCGTCGTTGTCAGCGCGACGTTGCCGCCCTGAGCTTCGGTCTTCGTTTTCGTCTGGCTGGATGCGCCGACAGCCTGCGCCGCCACGACGGCGGGAACGAGAGCGATGAGTGAGATGGTGGTTCTGATCATCGAATCCTCCTTGGGGTGTGAACAACTACTGCTGCCCGGTCTCGGCGACTGTGAGCCAGGCTGACTTGCCACCGAATCCATCTGCGACGGCGGTGGCTCCGCGTGGAACACGCCATTCCTTCGCGTTCACGCGGAACGCGTAGCGATACTGCCCCGCTGGAATGCGCAGATCCACATACCAGACACCACGTCCCGCGCGTCGCGCGGGCAGTGGCGTCCATTCATTGAAATCGCCGGCGACGTCCACCCGCTGAGCATCCGACGCCTCGATTGCGAGACGCGTGAAGCCGCGGGCCAACTTTGGCGCGCCGTCCACTCGTGGCGATGCAGGTAGCGCGGGACGCGCGCCGCCAAAGCGTATCGCCAGGCCGAGGTCCACGTAGTCGCCGCCGGGCGTGCCGGTCAGCCGATTGCTCGCGTAACGGCCGGCGGCTGCCTGAAGCCAGACGGCGGGGTTGATGGCAAGAGCGACGGACGCGTTGCCAAAACTCGCGTGTTCGTCGCTCGCCGATCGGCGACCCACGCTACCAGCCAGCGCGACGACGCCGGATGAGACGCTCGCGGCCAGTGACTGATCCGTGATGGTCACGCCGGCGACGCGCAGCATGTCTGCACGCGCGCTCGTCCGAAGTGCCACGCCGGAAGACGCCAGCGCCGTGAAGGCTGCTCCGAACGTTGGCCCCGCGCCCGTCGTCGTGTGGCTTTCGGCCCGCCCACCACCACCGAACAGTGGCAGCGGGTTCGTCGCGATACTGCTCGACGCGTGGCCCGTCGCGAATCTCCCGCCCGCGAACAGCCGCAAGGCCCGCAGGTCCAGCTCCAGCGACGGCATGGCGTCGCCAGAGGCGAAGGTCGCCGCCGTGCCCACTCCGCTGAAACGCGATGCCGCTCCGCTGACGTCGAAAGACATGCTGATGCGGGGCGCGAGCGGATGGCGTGCGGACAGGACTCCCGCACCGCCTATCGATTGGCCGCCGCTCTGGAACCGTGTGGCGCTTGCACCAAGCGACAGCGCCACACGCGCGCTTGGAGCCAGGAGCACGCTCGGCGCCAGGGTCACCGCGCTGGAGCGCACGCCACGCTGGTCCGTGGCCGTTCCACCGGAAATCGAAATCTCGCCCTGCTGCTGCGCGCCGACGCCACTGCTCGCAAGCAGTGTCGCGACGATCGCGGCGCGAGTGGGGGAGCGTCGTGATCGCATCAATCTCCTTGTTCGGTGTCGCGGCGCTGCCGCGATCGATCAGGGTTCTTGAGCTACACGACTACTGCGAAAAAAGTGCCGCTCGCGCAGAGGCCGTCAGTGCCGCCATCTGTCACAAGACGTTGCAGTGCAGGAGCTTGTGCTCCCGATCACCACGCCCCGCTCGAGCTCGCATTCACCGCAGCACGAAGCCGGAATCGAGCGCCGGAGGCTTCGGCGCGTTCGCGACGATCCAGCCAGTCACGTACATCCATCTGGTCACGCGCGCGAGCTTGGCGTAGTCGATCCGGTTCGGCTCGTCCCTTGGCGTGTGGTAATCCGAATGAAGCAGTGTCGTGAAGAACAGCGCCGGTACGTTGCGCTCGGCGTACGGCACGTGATCACTGCGAAAGTACCACCCCTCCGCGTGGCTCGGTCGATCCCAGGTGGAGTCCACCACGAACTTGCTGGTGGCGCGATTGGCCGACAGGGCGATGCTCACCAGCTCGAGCGAATTGCGATGCGGAGGCTGAGAGCCGAGCAGGGCGGCCGTATCAGGATGGTTGCGTCCGATCATGTCGCCGTTCAGCACCGCTGCGATCTTCTCGAGTGGCACGACTGGATGCGCCACGTGATAGCGGGACCCGAGCAAGCCGCGCTCCTCCGCGCCGTGGAACACGAAGAGCGCCGAGCGCTTGCCCGGTTGCTTCACCCACGCGCGTGCGATCGCGAGGAGCGCGACGCTCGTGGAGCCGTTGTCGTCCGCGCCGTTCCAGATCCTGTCGCCCGCGACCTCGTAACGCTCGCCATCGTGATCCTGGTGAGAGCTGAACAGCACGTACTCGTTGCGCAGCGTCGGATCCGTGCCACGGACGATGCCGATGACGTTGACGGACGGCGTCTCGAATGTCTCGGTCCGAACGCGGATCTCGATGGGCTGCCCGGCGGCGACGTCGGCCGTGCTCGACCGGCGAGCGAGGAACACGGGTGCCGGTCGCACTTGCGGACCTGCCGCGCCGGCTGCCACCACCGGATTGCGTGTAAACCTCGCCACCCCTCCCACGACGTCGTACGTTCCGCGTGCCTGCACTTCGGCGATCGCGCCCATCGCCGTTTCGGCGATCGAGTCAGCCATCATGATCACGGCGACAGCGCCGCGGCGAACCAGACGGCCGCCCTGCGCGGCCAACGCTGCGCGCGTGTAGTTGTACTGGTACGTGTTCGTCGTCGTGCGAATCGACGCTGGCGAGGGGGCCGCGAGGTTGGCGATGGCCACCTTGCCGCGCACGTCGATCGTCGTATCGCTGCCGTCGCCGACCAGCACCGCCGCAGCGACGGAGTCCAGCGCGACGTTGTTGGTCGGCACGATGTCCTTCCAGAGCGCCAGGGCATGAGACCCGATGCGCACGCCGCTCTGGGCCGTCGCGATGCGTGTACGGCGCATCTTCCACCACTGGAACCAGCTCGAGTCCTCGCCGAACGGCCGAACGCCGATCCGTCGCATCGTCTCCGCGACCCACATGGACGCGCGCATCTCGTCCACCTCGCCCGCTTCACGGCCGCGCATCGAGTCGCCCGCGAGCAGGAACAAGTCGCGCTTCAGATCGGCTTCGCGTATCGCCGAGATTGCGCGAGGCAGCGTGACATCGGACCTGGCGACGGACTGCGCACCGAGCGGCAGAGCGACGAGCAGAGGAACGAGATTGCGAAGGACGACTCGCATGAGAGCCTCGCTGTGGTGAGACCGGCAAAGCACAACATAGCGCTTAGAATTCAGCTCGGTGGTCCTTCAACCTCGAGGTCTGCGATGTCGGTTTTTACCAACCCCGCTTCGAGCTCGCGGGAAGATGCCAGTTCGTACACGGCCGCTGTCCTGGGCCTCCTCGGCGACCAGAAACCGTTCGACGTGCTCTCGCGCACGCCCGCCGCGCTGAATCGCGCCATGCGCGGTGTGTCGCCACGGCAGCTGGCCAGGCGCGAAGCGCCGGCGAAGTGGTCCATCAAGCACGTGCTGCGGCACCTCGCGGACTCCGAGGTGGTCTGGGCGTGGCGCCTGCGACTGATTCTCGCGCACGACCGGCCGACGATCACGGGCTACGATCAGGATGCCTGGGCGAACCGGCTCGGTTACGACGACGCCAATCCGAAGGACTCACTCGCCGACTTCACCACGCTGCGCAAATCGAACCTGCGGCTCGTGAAGCGCGCGTCGCCGGCCGACCTCCAGCGCGTGGGTATCCACTCGGAGCGCGGCGAGGAAAGTGTCGCGCACCTCGTCAAGCTGTACGCCGGCCATGACATCCTGCACCTGAACCAGATCGCTCGGATTCGGAAGTCGTTCCAGGCCTAGCCGGCCAGCGCCTTCATCGGATCCACGCGCGCGGCTTTCCGGGCCGGCATCCACGCCGCGCCCAATGCCACGAGGAGCAGCGTGAACGCGGCGGCGACAAAGGCCACCGGGTCTCGCGCGCCAACCTCGAAGAGCATGGAGCTGAGGACGCGCGTGGTTCCAAGCGCGAGGGCGCCACCGAGCAACACCCCCAGTGTCGCGAGCACCAGTGCCTGGCCCACTACCATGCGCACGACGCTGCGCGTGCTCGCGCCCAGCGCGACGCGTACGCCGATCTCGTGCGTCCGCTGGCTCACGAAGAACGCGATGACGCCGTAGATGCCGATCGCCGAGAGGACCAGGCCGGTGAGTCCCAGCAGCGAGAGCAGTGTCGTGTTGAACCGCCGCATGCGCATTGCCTGCGCCAGAACCTCGTCCATGGTCTGCGCATCGTAGAGCGGAACGAGCGGATCCACGCCCTGAATCGCCCGGCGCATCGCCGGAGCGATGGCCGTACCGGCCGGCGCGCGCGCGATGATTGCGGCGCTGCGGCCGAACGCGGCCCATGCTCCGTCCGGCGCCTGCGTGTATGGCATGTAGATCTCGGGCGGGATGTCTTCCGCCTGACCGAACGCGTGTGCGTCGGCGACGACGCCAACGATCTCGCGCCACTGCCGGTTCTCCTCGCTGGCCCACCCGGAGATACGCATGCCCAGCGGGTCCGCGTCACCGAAGACGTTGCGCGCGAACGTCTCGTTCACCACGACGACCCACGGCGCGCCACCAGCGAGATCCGCTTCACGCAGCGACCGGCCGCGCTTGATCGGCATGCGCAACGTTTCGAGGTAGCCGGCGCTCACCATGCGAACGTGGCCGACGTTCACGCGATCGGCGTTCTGCTTCACGCCGTCCACCGTGACGCCGACGTCGATGCTGCCACCCCACATCGGCACACGCGTCCCCGCCGCCGCCATCTCGACGCCAGGAATCGACCGAATCCGCTCGACCATGGCTGTGAAGGCCCGTTGTGGAGCCGTCGAGTCACTGTAACGATCCTGGGGAAGCGCGACGCGAACCATTGTCACGCCATTCGGGTCGAAACCCAGCGGCACCCGCTGCAACCGATCAATGCTGCGCAGAAACAGTCCGGCGCTGACGAGCAGCACCAGCGCTCCCGCGATCTCGGTGACGATCAGCGCCGCGCGCGTGCGATCGCGCACGATGGCACGCGATCCGCGCCCGCCCTCGCGCAGCTCGGTCTGGAGGTCGACGCGCGTGGCACGCAGCGCCGGCGCCAACCCGAACAGCAGACCGCTCGCGACCGTCGCCACCACGGCGAAGCCCAGCACGTCGAGACTCAACGACGCCTCGGCGAGGCGCGGCACGTACGTGGGACCGGCGCCGACCAGAAAGCGAACGCCGAATGCGGCAACGACCAGACCTGCAACTCCACCGAGAGACGCCAACAGCAGGCTTTCGGTCAGCAGCTGGCGCACCAGACGTGTCCGTGCACCGCCAAGAGCGCCGCGAATCGCAATCTCCTTGCGACGAGACGTGGCGCGCGCCAGCAGCAGGCTGGCCACGTTGCCGCACGCGATGAGCAGCACGAACGTCACGGCGCCCAGCAGGACCCAGAGCTGCGTCTGGTAGCTCTCCACGAGCGTGTCCGACCACGCGCGCACTTCGACGCCACGCTGCTTCATGTTGTCCGGGTGGCGGCGGCGGATATCCTCCGTGACGCGCTCCAGCTCGCGTTGCGCGTCCGCCAGCGTTGCCTCCGGCTTCAGCTTTCCGAGCACGAACGTGGAGTGCGCGCCGTAGTTGTTGCGCTGCTCCGGCGTGAACGAGAGCGGCGTCCATAGCCGTTCTTCGGTCGGGGTGAGGTTGAAGGCGGCCGGCGCTACACCAACGACCGTGTGTCGTTCGCCGCCGAGCGTGATGTCCCGACCGATGATGTTGGGATCGCCGTCGTAGCGCGTCAGCCAGAATCCGTGGCTCAGCACCACCACGCGCGACGCTTCCGTCTCCGTGGGCAGGAAGTAGCGCCCAAGCTCTGGCGCGATTCGCACGACGGTAAAGAAGGACGGTGTGACGCGAGCGCCGAACAACCGCGTGGGCTCGCCATCAGTGAGCGTATACGTACGTGACTGCCACGCCGAGGTTGCACTGAATACGGTGGACTGCTCGGTCCAGTCGTAGAAGTGGCCGACGGAGACGCGGCCGCGGCCACCGTTGAACGTCTCGAACAACACGGCGATACGATCACTGTCCGCAAACGGCAGGGGCCGCAGCAGGACGGAGTTGACCACGCTGAACAGCGCGGTCGTCGCCCCGATACCGAGCGCCAGCGTCAACACGACCGCGGCGGTGAACGCTGCGTTGGAACGAAGCATCCGTGTTGCGTACACGATGTCGCGACGCAGGATGTCAAGTGTCTCGGAGCGGCGCATGTCAGCCTCCTGGTGATGCGCGAGATCCCGGCAGGTGTCGCGCACCCGCCGGAGGTCGCCGAATCGGCGCAGCGCGTACGCGCGCGCCGCGACCTCGTCCATGCCGAGCCCAACGAGCTCGTCCACACGCTCGGCGAGATGAAACTCCAGCTCGTCGTCGACGTCCGCGTTGACGTTCGGCCGCCAGAATCGCAGGTAACGTCTCCAGCGCGGGGCGTCAGGCATCGCGGTGTTCCCCGCTACGCACGCGCGGGCGCCTCAGTGGATGAGAGCACCCGGCCCACCGCCTCTGCAAAGTTGCTCCAGACGGACAGGTTGGCCCGAAGTGCCTGGCGCCCGGCAGGCGTGAGCCGGTAGTACTTGGCGCGACGGTTCTTCTCGGACAGGCCCCATTCGGAGTCGATGAGGCCCTTGCGTTCGAGCCGGTAGAGGGCGGGATAGAGCGACCCCTCTTCTATAGATAGGGCATCCCCGCCCTGCTGCTCGATCCAGCGACCGATGCCATACCCGTGCATTCGTCCCCAGGAAAGCGTTTTCAGGACCAGGACGTCGAGGGTGCCGTGAAGGAGTTCGGTCTTCATCAGGAGCGGGTGTGGAGAGCGGATTGAGCGTTGACTTCACGCCGAGCCAGATCATTAGACTATCTAGGGAACCGCTCCACACACTGGCCACATTCCCTTAGATAGTCAAGGGGGCGGAATGGTTGGAGCCGTGTCTTACGCCGTTCCTGCTCTGGCCCTACGTTGCTCATTCGGAGGGCATCAATGCCAAGGTTTCTGATCGAGGTCCCGCACGCGAGCGACGCCGTCGCGTGCACCCGAGCCGTCGAGGTCTTCCTGCGCACAGGCTCGCATTTCCTCACGCATGCCGACTGGGGCTGCAAGGACGGCGAGCACAAGGCGTGGCTGATCATCGACGTCGGCTCCAAGGACGAGGCACGCAACGTCGTACCGCCCGAGTTCCGCTCCGCGGCGAAGGTCGTGAGCCTCAATACGTTCACCCTGGACAACGTCGCCGGCTCGGTGCGGGCACACCGCTCCGGGTCCCCCGTCTGACGTCGGGCAGGCTACCGTGTCGCGCGGCACTCGTCCGCGCTGGATTTCCTCCCTATTCCCAGATGAGAATCGCCACTGCATTGCTGAGCGTCTCGCTCGCGCTCACTCCCTGTGCGCTCGTTTCAGCGCAAACCGGCAACGACGCACGCTTCACGGCGCGCGCGCTCGCCGCGCTCCAGGCGCAACCCATCGTCGACGGCCATAACGATCTGCCCTGGCGCATTCGCGAGGACACCGTGCACCCGATGGACGTGGACGCGTACGACCTGCGCAAACCCACGCCAGGCCACACCGACCTCGCACGGCTCAAGCAGGGGCGGGTCGGGGCGCAGTTCTGGTCCATCTACATCCCGGGCGAGCCCACCGACGCGGCGTACAAGTCGAAGGGCGCGGTAGCATCGACGCCCGGTTACGCGCGTGTACAGCTCGAGCAGATCGACATCGCGCGTCGCGTGATCGCCAGGTACCCGCAGCTGCAGTGGACGCCGACCACCAGTTCCGTAAGGGAAGCGATCGCGGCTGGACGGATCGGATCGCTCCTCGGTCTCGAAGGCGGACATGCGATCGAGAATTCGCTCAATCTGCTGCGCGCGTATTACGACATGGGTGCGCGGTACATGACGTTGACGCACAACGTGACGCTCGACTGGGCCGACGCGGCGCTCGATAGCGCGAAGCACGGCGGCCTGACGCCGTTCGGGCGTGAGGTGGTGCGAGAGATGAACCGGCTCGGCATGCTGGTGGACCTCTCGCACGTGTCGCCGGGAACGATGAGCGACGCGCTGGATGTCACGGTGGCGCCGGTGATCTTCTCGCACTCCGGGTCACGCCAGCTCGTGAACCATCCACGCAACGTGCCGGATTCGATTCTGGCGCGCGTTCCGAAGAATGGCGGAGTCGTGATGGTGCCGTTCGTGACGGCCTTTGTCGCCGAAGCGGTGCGAATGGATGACGACTCCCTACAGGCGCACGCGACCGCCGCCCGGCGCGATCATCCGGGGGACACCGCCGCTGCCCGCTCCGAGCTCGATGCCTGGCGCGCGGCGCATCCTCGTCCAAAGGCCACGATCGCCGACGTCGCCAACGTGATCGACCACGTGCGCAAAGTTGCCGGCGTCGACCATGTCGGCATCGGCAGCGACTTCGATGGCATCTCGGAGACCGTCGTTGGGCTCGAGGACGTCTCGAAGTTCCCCTCCCTCTTTGCGGAGCTGGCGCGCCGCGGCTGGACGCAGGCAGAACTGCAGAAGCTGGCCGGCGGCAATGTGCTGCGAGTGCTGCGCAACGCCGAGATCGTCGCTGCCCGCCTCAAACAGCAGCGGGAGCCCTCGAACGCGACGATCGAGCAGCTCGACGCAGCTACCCAGCGGGCAACGCCGTAGTCGCCGGATCCGCCTTCTCTGTCGAAAGGTTGACGCGTTCCACTTTGGGCGGACCAAGCCGGACCTACGCGGACGAGGCATGACCCGGAGATCAAAGCATGGCCGCCGAGGGAATGGGCACGCGTTGTGCGGCGGTGGCGTGGCCTCACCAGGAGGGCATATGGCCACCACGGGAATCGAGCAGGAGATCGTCGAGCTGGAGAGAGAGTACTGGCGCGCAATGCTGGTGCGGGACAAATCGACTGCTGCGAGGCTGACGGACGAGCAGTGCGTCGTTGCTGGCGCGCAGGGCGTGGCCACGTTGGACCGCAACGCGTTGGCGGGCATGATGGACTCGGGCGCCTGGACGCTGCACGAGTTCGACTTCAGCGACGTGAACGTGCTCTCGCCGAGCGACGACGTCGCCGTCATCGCCTACAAGGTGAAAGAACAGCTTACGGTGGAAGGCAAGCCGTTGACGCTGGAAGCCGCGGATGCCTCGACATGGGTTCGCCGCAACGGACAGTGGGTCTGCGCGATGCACACCGAGTCCATCCTGGGCGATCCGTATGGCCGCGACCGGAATCACGCCCTCAGTGAGGCCGCAGCCGCCGGTTGAACGACTCACAGTGAGTTAGTCGGTCAGCCGTAGAGTCACCGCGTGGCAGTTCACGCCTGCACTAGACCGCTGACCGGCTAACGCACTGTCCACCGTGAGGCGTCGGCGCGAGGCCGCCCTTCCGATTTCGGCCGACATCGCGGCACCCTAAGCACTTGAAGCTGGCGTTGCGTACTACCAGCATACTGGGACGCCACCCTCAACTGCCCGGAGCTCGCATGTCTGTCGGTTTTCGTCGCGCCCCCCGCCCCCCCCTTGGCGCGCTGATCGTTACCGTCGCGTCCGTTTTCGCTCTCGTGGTGTTCTCGGCGCGTCGTTCCGCCGAGGCGCACGCGGGGAGCACGCGATTCACCCCGATCGATTCCACCATCCTCAAGTCCTACAAGTGGCGATCGATCGGCCCTGACCGCGGCGGACGCTCAATCGCCGTGAGCGGTGTTCGCGGTCGGCCGCAGGAGGCCTACTTCGGAGCCACCGGCGGCGGCCTGTGGAAGACGATGGATGGCGGTGAGACCTGGGGGCCGGTCACGGACGGCCAGATCCGGAGCGCGTCCGTCGGCGCCGTGGCGGTGAGCGAAAGCAACCCCGACATCGTGTTCATCGGGATGGGCGAGACCTGCATCCGGGGCAACATCATGGCCGGCGACGGCGTCTATAAGTCCACCGATGCCGGCAAGACCTGGACGAACATCGGCTTCGCCTCGTCCGAGAACATCGCCAAGATCCGGATTCATCCGACGAACCCGGACATCATCTTCGTCGCCGCCTTCGGAAAGCACTCGGTGCCCAACGCGGACCGCGGTGTCTACAAGTCCACGGATGGCGGCAAGACCTGGAAGAAAGTGCTTTTCCGGGACGACAAGACCGCGGCCATCGACATCGCCTTCAGCCGCGCGACGCCGAACGTGATGTACGCGGCGTTGTGGGAGGCCTTCCGCAAGGAATACACGATGTCCAGCGGCGGCCCTGGCTCGGGACTGTTCAAATCCACCGACGGTGGCGAGACCTGGACCGAGATCACCCGGGCGACGGGACTGCCGTCCGGAGTCATCGGACGCATCGGTGTCGCCGTCAGCGACGCGAACCCGAATCGCGTCTACGCACTGGTCGAGAACGAGAACGGCGGCCTGTTCCGTTCCGATGACGCCGGCGCTACATGGACCGTCGTGAACCAGAACCGGGCGATCAGGCAGCGCGCCTTCTACTACACGCACGTCTACGCTGACCCGAAGGACGCGGACGTCGTCTACATGCAGAACACGTCGCTCTTCCGCTCCACCGACGGTGGCAAGACCACCACGACGCTCGGCGGCACGCACGGCGACCATCACGACCTCTGGATCGATCCGGACAACACCGCCCACATCATGGACGGCAACGACGGCGGTGGCGCCGTATCGACCAACACGGGCCAGTCGTGGACGGCGCAGGACTTCCCCACCGAGCAGTGGTACCATGTCGCCACGACCAGGCATGTCCCCTACCACGTCTGCGGCGCGCAGCAGGACAACTCGACGCTCTGCACACCCGGCAACTGGAACGCGGCGGCGTTCTTCGGCGTGGTGCAGCGCGGCGAGGATGACGATCAGGGCGCCGGCCAGCGGTCAGCGACCCGAGCCGTTCCCGAGCCCACGCGCGGTGGAATGGCCGTGTCCTACCAGGCCGGTGGCGGCGAGCCCGGTTACATCGCGCCCGATCCCAAGGACCCGGACGTGTTCTACTCCGGCACGAACAACGGCGGTTTCATGGATCGCTTCAATCGCCGCACGGGTTATCGCAAGGAAGTGAACCCGTATCCGTGGCACTACTCGGGCGAGCCCGCGCTGGAGATTCCGGAGCGCTGGCAGTGGACGTATCCAATCATCTTCTCGCCGGTGGACCCGAACGTTCTCTACACCGGCTCGCAGCGCCTCTGGAAGACAACGAACGGCGGCCAGAGCTGGACGGCGATCTCGGGCGACCTCACGCGCCACGACTCGTCCACAATGGGCCACTCGGGTGGACCCATCACGGGCGACATGAACGGTCCCGAGGTCTACGCGGTGATCTTTTCCATCGGTCCGTCCAAGCGCGACATCAACGTGATCTGGACCGGCTCGGACGATGGTCTCGTGCACGTGACGCGCGATGGCGGCAAGACCTGGACGAACGTGACGCCGAAGGAAATGCCGAGCTTTGGGCGCGTGAGCCAGATCGACGCATCCGCCTTCGACGTCGGCACGGCCTACGTGTCCGTGCGGCGTCCGCTGCTCGACGACAAAGCGCCGTACATCTTCCGCACGCGCGACTTCGGCAAGACGTGGACGCGGATCGTGAACGGCATCCGGTCGGACGACTGGGTGCATGCGGTGCGCGAGGACCGGACGCGGCGCGGTCTGCTGTACGCGGGAACGCAGCACGGCGTTTACATCTCGTACGACGACGGCGCCAACTGGGAATCGCTCTCGCTCAACCTTCCCGACGTCCCCGTCTCGGACATCGCGGTCGAGGCCAACGACCTCGTGATCGCGACCCACGGCCGCGGGTTCTATGTGCTGGACAACATCGCGCCGCTTCGGCAGTACAGCGCCGAGGTGGCGTCGGCTGATGTGGTGCTCTTCTCGCCGCCCGCCGGAATTCGAAGCACGCCCGGTGTCGCGCTGATGTACAAGCTGAAGCGCCCAGCGCAGCGCGTGACGATCGACGTCCTCGATAGCGCCGGCAGAGTGGTGCGCTCCTTCGTGCCTGATACGACGCGCCGCGACTCGACTCGCCGTGCGGGCGGTGGAGGTGGCGGAGGTGGTGGGGGTGGTGGAGGCGGCGGGTTTGGAGGTGGCGCGGGCCCGTTCACGTCTCTTACCGCGGGCGTGAACCGACTGGTGTGGGACCTGAGGTACGCCAGCGCCACGACGTTCCCCGGCATGGTCCTCTGGGGCGCGACGACCGCAGGGCCCGCGGCGCCGCCCGGGCGCTATACGGTGCGTCTCAGCGTCGATGGGCGCGAGCAGACGAAGTCCGTCCTCGTGCGTCGCAACCCACTCTTCACGGACGTCACCGACGCGGACCTGCGTGCCCAGTTCTCCCTCGCGATTCGCATCCGCGACAAGGTGAGCGAGGCCAACAACGCCGTGATCCAGTCACGCGGGATCAAGCGCGAGGCTGAGGACCGAATGAAAAAGAACAGCGACGCGATCCTCAAGCAGGCGGGAGAGAAGCTTACGACGAACCTCAACGACGTCGAGGACGACATTTACCAGGTGAAAAATCGCAGCGGCCAGGACCCGCTCAACTTCCCCATCAAGATCAACAACCGACTGGCGAACCTGCTGCGCGTCGTGAATACCGGCGACGGCCGCCCGATCGCCAACGCGCCCGTCCTGTTCACCGAGTACACGCGACAACTGGGCGTCCAGACCACGAGGCTTCAGAAAGTGCTGGATACGGACCTCGTGGCATTCAACGCGGAGCTCAAGCGGCTGGGGCTCGAGACGATCAACGCCAAGTGTCCGGGCAAGGCGGTCTGCGGGCCAGTTCCGTAGTTCGAGATTCGTTGTCGCGAATACTGCTTATCACGGACGAGACGGGACTCGACGGAGCACACGAATACAACAACCGCTTATCACGGATCACACGGGACTGGACGGGAACACACCGATAGAGCAACTGCACCTGGGAGCGCGTCAGGAGCACGGCGCCCCGTCGGGGGAACCCGTTAACCAAGGTTCTGAAGTATCCGCTCCTTGCCCTGCGAAGCGACTAGCGCCACCGAGGGTGCGCCTGTGTGCTCTGTGATAAGCTGTTGTCGCATCCGTGTGTTCCGGTCGCAGCGTTTCGCGGCGCGAGCGCGTATTGTCTGGCTTGCCCAGCCGCCAATGAACATATTCGCGGTCCGATCAACACCAGGGACGCGATATGTCTCCGCGCATTCACGCACTCGTCTTTCTCGCTCTGCCGGCCGCGCTTCTGGCCCAGGGCGACGCCCCGCAGCGGCGCGACACCGCAACGATCAACGCAGCCACCGACCCGCTGCTCCGTGGCTTCCGATGGCGATCGATCGGCCCGGCCGGCCAGGGCGGACGTGTCGACGACATCGCCGTCGTTGAAAAGAATCCATCCACGTTCTACATCGGGTTCGCGACGGGCGGCATCTGGAAGACCGTGAACAACGGCACGTCGTTCACGCCGATCTTCGACACGTACAGCACGCACTCTGTCGGCGACATCGCCATCGCACCCTCGAATCCCGACGTGATCTACGTCGGCACCGGCGAGGCGAACAATCGCCAGACCTCGTCCTTCGGCGACGGGGTGTACAAGTCCACCGACGCGGGAAAGACGTTCACGCAGATCGGCCTGCGAGAGACGCAAAGCATCGCGCGCGTGCTCGTGCATCCGACCAACCCGGACGTCGTCTGGGTCGCCGCGATCGGACGTCTCTTCGGACCCAATCCCGAGCGCGGCGTGTTCATGAGCACCGACGGCGGACGCTCCTGGAGCAAGACGCTCAACGTGGACGCCAATACGGGGGCGACGGATCTCGTCATTCACCCGACGAACGCCGACGTGCTCTTCGCCGCGACGTATGCACGGCGCCGCACGTCGTGGGGCTTCGCCGCTGGCGCACCTGGCGCAGGGATCTGGAAAAGCACCGACGGCGGCAAGCGCTGGACGCGTCTCTCCGGCAATGGACTCCCATCTGGAACGATGGGTCGCATCGCGCTCTCGATCTCCCGGTCGAACCCCGACGTGATCTTCGCGCAGATCGAAGTCGCGCCGGACAAGGAGCCGGTCGTGGTCGCCGCGCAGCAGGGTCAGGGTGGGGGCGGTGGGGGTGGCGGTGGGGGTGGCGGTGGGGGTGGCGGCGGCGGTTTCGGTGGTGGCCAAAACCTGCCGCCCGATCAGAACGTCACGGGCATCTGGCGCTCGGCGGACGGCGGCAACACCTGGCAGTTCGTCAGCAACCAGAATGCGCGGCCGATGTACTTCAGCCAGATCCGCGTCGATCCCGGTAACGAGAACACCATCTACACGGGCGGCGTTCAGGCGTACAAGTCCACGGATGGCGGCAAGACGTTCAAGACGCTCGAGGGCATGGGACACGTCGACCATCACGCCATCTGGATCGATCCGAACAACAGCAACCATGTGATGTACGGAAACGACGGCTCCATCGACGTGTCGTGGGACGCCGGAGACACCTGGCACTCGCTGCGCACGTGGGCCGTCGGACAACCGTATCAGGCGTCGGTGGACATGCGCCGGCCGTACAACGTCTGCACCGGATTACAGGACAACGGCAGCTGGTGCGGGCCGAGTTCCGTGCGCGGCGGGCCGATCCTGGCGACGGACTGGTTCCGTGTGGGCGGCGGCGATGGCTTTTACAGCCAGATCGACCCAACCGACTACATGGTCCTGTATAGCGAGTCGCAGGGTGGCAACATGAACCGCGTCGACCTGCGCGAAGCCACATCGACGAACATTCGTCCGCGCGGCACCGCCATTGGTGGTGGCGGTGGTGGAGGCGGCGGTGGTGGAGGCGGCGGTGGCGGTGGAGGCGGCGCGGGCGGCGCGGGCGGCGGCGGCGGTCCGCAACTGCCGACGAACATCGTTCCAGCGCCCGATACGAGCGTCCGATTCCGGTTCAACTGGAACACGCCGATCATTCTCTCGCCGCATGACGCGCATACTGTCTACACGGGCGGCAACCGCTTCTTCAAGTCGCGCGATCGCGGCACCACGTGGACGATGAGCGCGGATCTCACGAAGCAGGTGAATCGCGACACACGGGAGATCATGGGCCTCAAGGGCTCGCTGCCGAACTGCGGCCGTCAGCGCGCCGGCGCGTGCATCCTCTCCAAGAACGACGGCACCACGGCGTACGGCACGATCGTGACGATCGCCGAGTCATCGGTGCAGCCTGGCGTGATCTGGGTGGGCACGGACGACGGCAACATCCAGGTGAGCCGCGACGGTGGCGCGACGTTCACCGAGGTGAGCAAGACCCTGCCCGGCGGCCCGAAGGAGTACTACGTGTCGCGCGTGGAAGCGTCGCACTTCGAGGCTGGCACGGCGTTCGTCTCACTGGATGGTCACCGCAGCGACGACCTCAAGCCCTACCTGTTCGTGACGCGTGACTACGGTGCGACGTGGACATCGCTCGTCGCCAACCTGCCGGCAACCGGCAACGTCAACGTGATCAAGCAGGACCCACGGAACCGCAACCTGCTCTATGTCGGCACGGAGTTCGGCTTGTTCGTGTCGCTCGACGAAGGCAAGAGCTGGAAGCCGTTCATGACGAACCTGCCGGTCGTGCGCATCGACGACATCCTCGTCCACCCGCGCGACAACGATCTCGTCCTGTCGACGCACGGCCGCAGCGTCTGGATCATGGACGACGTGACACCGCTGCAGCAGTTGAACGCGGGCGCGCAGGCGCAGGATGTGGTGTTCTTCGAGCCAAGGAACGCGGTCGCCTGGAAGCCAGACGTGCGCATGCGCCGGTCGATCACCGGCGACCACAACTTCGAGGGCGACGGCGCGCCAGCGGGGACGTCCATCGCGTATTACCTCAAGACCCCGCCCACTGGCGACGTCACGATCACCGTGCGTGCTGTTGGGAGCAGCGAAGTGTTCCGCACGATCACGGGCAGCAGGTTCGCGGGCTTGAATCAGGTTCGCTGGAACCTGTGCAGCGACCGTCGTCCGGCGCGCCCGGGTGAGGGCGGCTTCGGTGGCGGTGGTGGTGGCGGCGGGAATCCCTGCGGAGGTGGTGGAGGCGGTGGCGGCGGCGAGGAAACGCCAACGCCGGGACAGCAGCAGGGCGGCGGCCAACGTGTTTCGCGCCCCGCAGCTCCGGGGGCTTATGTCGTCACGCTGACGGTGAACGGTCGCGAGTACTCCAGGAGCCTGACGGTGCTCGAGGACGTCTGGATGGAGCAGCGATAAGAACGGGAATGGGAAATGGGAATGGGCCTCGAATGACCTGTCGCGCGCCCATTCCCATTTCCCATTCCCATTCCCATTCCGCCTTGCTGTCAGACCTCACGAGCGAATCAGATAGCTCGCTTTGACAAAGAACCCGTCCGTCGCCCGCTGCAACTGCCGCGGCTCGAACCGCGTCGCTGCCGTGGTAGAACCGTACCCCATGAAGAACACCGTCCCGGGATTCGGCTGATACGACAGCAGGACATCACCGCGCAGCGTGCCACGCTCCTGCGCCAGCGCGCGAACGAACGTCCCGTCGTCCTGACGGATCAGGATCGGCTGATTGGTGCGCGTGTCGTCCCGCAGGGAATCGACTTTGACGGCGTCGTACTGCGCCACGAAGCGGACGTACAGCGGCCGCGCTACCTGATACTCGAGCTTCACGCGCGGGATGATCCGCATCCGCACCAGCGAGCCGTTGGAGGTGCGGTGATAGCGCTGCTGCACCCAGCGCGTGTTGACACGCACTCGATCGGTGGGCCGCCAATCGAGGTTGAACGCAGTGAACAGGATCCACGCGGACGACCACTCGTCGAAGTTCTCGTCGTGACCGGCCGTCACATTGGCGCTCGCGGCGAAGTGCTGGAACTGCGGCGTCGCGAGCTCCACGTCCGTCCCGTAATTGGGCAACCGGTCGGTGCCCACATAAGGAATGGTATCCGTGACGGCGCCACTGTTGTCGTGCCGCTCGACGTAGTAGTCGGCATACAGCCAGTCTGGATACTTGAACGATTCCACGAATGTGAAGACGCGAGTACGCCAGCCGCCGCGCCAGTTGATGCTGGTGTTGGTTTGTGCCTTGATATCGTTCGGCTCCGTGCGCGCCATGAAGCGGTCCCAGTCCCACGTGCCGTCCAGAATCGCGGCGAAGCTCACCGCCTCGATGCGCCGGCCCTGGGGGAAGAAGGACCAACGCGGCGTGAAGTTGGCATGGGCGATGCCCGCTCGGGACACGAAGCCACTCGCCGCCTCGAACTCGGGACCCACCCCTTCCGCCGAGAGGCTGAAGCCTCGCGCTCGGCCGGTGCGGATCAGCGCCGCGTCGAAAAGCAGTCCGGAGCGCGACGGGATGCCGTCGGCCGTGGTAATGCTCGACGCCAGCTGGCCGGCGAACACGTATCGCCCCGCGAGAAGCCTGGCGTCGCCACCGAACACCGTGTTGCCGGTCAATGGCTCGCGACGATCCGTGACGACGATGCCCGCGGTCGACTGCGAGCCGAGATCGCGACGCATACGGAGGATGTTGAACATCGGCTTGTCGGTCGTCGACAGCGACGTCGTGGGATCATCCAGCGCCGACAGGATGCCGACGGTGGCGCCGCTGACCTTGCCGGAGATCTTCGCCGCTGCCACGGGCGCCACGATGCTGCGGGTGTAGATCAGCGTGTTGGGCACCTCGAAGTTCTCGCTACCGTCCAGAAAGAACGGGCGCTTTTCCGGGAAGGCGATGGCGGCGCGCGGATCGTAGATCACCTGGCCGACGTCCGCCTCCACCTGCGAGAAGTCCGGGTTCACTGTGCCGCTCATGTTGACGTTGGGCGTGATGCCCCAACGGACATTGCCGCCGTACTCCGGGTCGCCCGTGCGATACTGCCAGCGCGGGTCCGTGCTGGAGCGCGGCGCGCCGACGGTCTGCGCGGTCACGACGGGTGTGACGTCCAACACCAGGCCTGCCCGCAGGTCGGTCAGGCCTTCGAGGCTGCCGCTTTGTGCGAGGAACGACGGCTGGCTGTTCTCTGCCGCGGTCCAACTTTGCGAGCTGCCGGAATGCTGAACGAAACGCAGCACGTTGAACGTCCAACGCTGCTCGGCAGCCTGCTGAAACCGGAGACTCCTATAAGGAACGCGGATCTCGATCTCGTAGCCGCCCTCGATGAGGCGGCCGCGCGACTCGAAGACGAAGTCGGGGTTCAGGTCGGCGACGCCCGCGCCCGTGCCGCTCTCGGCCCATGTGCCGTCGCTCTGGACGCCAAGCGGGTTCACCGCAAAGAGGAACGCGCGACGCCGGTCGTTGAAGGTGTCGAGAAAGAGGCGGACGTAGTCATTGCTCTCGATGCGGTCGCGGTCGGCCAGCGTCGCGATGACCGGACCGTGCGCCTCGAACGCGCGAATCCCGAAGTAGATCGCTGTCTCGGAGTACATCACGCGCACTTCGGTGGAATCGTCCGCCGGCAGGCGATCCACTGGCGCGTACTGCGAGAACCCCGTGAGCAGCGCGGCCGTGTTCCAGTCGGATTCAGTCAGCCGCCCGTCGATCTCGGGCTCCTCC
The DNA here is from genome assembly GCA_035758925.1 of Gemmatimonadaceae bacterium. Lineage (GTDB taxonomy): Bacteria > Gemmatimonadota > Gemmatimonadetes > Gemmatimonadales > Gemmatimonadaceae > DASPMP01. The sequence goes on along the minus strand of DASTVV010000193.1, from coordinate 7,919 downwards.
TCGACACGCGACGGGCGCACGCGTGTCTGTCCGCTGCGGCCGACGTAATGCCCGGCCTGGCTCTGCGGCACCGGCGCCTGCGCGGCGGCGGCATCGGCGGCCGCGGCGCACGACACGATGACGAGAGTGAGTAACGTGATTCGCGAGAGCATTCGCGAAGTGTATCCGGCGTGCAGTGAATCGGCGACCGTGGCGCGAGGGAAGTTCTCGACAGGGCAACCAACGGCCATCGTCACCGCAGAGGGCGCAGAGGCACGCAGAGGAACCAAGAAGACTATTCCAGGACAACCGAAAATGAACCACAGAGAACGCAGAGGTCACTGAGGCAATGCAGCTCTGTGGTGTTTCTCCGTGCACTCCATGTTCTCTGTGGTTCTCTTGTTGTTTGCTTGTCGCGGTTCCTCTGCGCGCCTTCGCGATCCTCTGCGCTCTCCGCGGTGAAGCCGTTATGCTTGCTACGGCCATCAGGGCTTTCTCGCCGTCACCGTGTATGGCTGCGCGGAATACGGGTTCCCGCCGAGCGCATTCGAGATATCAGTAATGGCCTTCTGTCCGCGAACGCTGTTACCCGCCGAGTCGAGCGGCGGCGACACGACTGCGATCCCGAACTTGCCGGGCGAGACGGCGATCAGGCCGCCGCCAACACCGCTCTTGGCCGGCAGGCCCGTGGCGAACAGCCACTTGCCGGAATCATCGTACAGGCCCGCGGTCGCCATGACGGCGAGCACGCCTGGCACGAGGTCCTCGCGGAGCACTTGCCGCTTGGTGACGGGGTTCTTTCCTCCGTTCGCCAGCGTCGCAGCCATGACCGCCAGATCACGCGCGTTCACGTTCACCGAGCATTGCCGAGTATAGAGGTCCGTGGCCTGGAGCGGCTTGTCCTTGATGTGACCGTACGCGTACATCAGCATCGCGATGGCCTGGTTGCGCTGGTTGGTCTCGGACTCGGACTTGTACACCTCCTGGTTGACCTGCAGCGACCGGCCGGCGAACGCGTTCAGTGTATTGATGATCGTGCTCCAGACCGAGTCCGCGGTGCCGCCGGCGATCATGCTCGTCGTCGTGATGGCGCCCGGATTCACCAGTGGATTCTGCTCCGCGCCCTTGTATTGCTCGATAGCCACGATGGAATTGAATGGCTGGCCCGTGGCGTCCACGCCGATGTTGTCTTCGACCGCCTTCTCGCTGCGCTCCTGGAATACGCGCGCCATCGTGAACACTTTGGACACCGACTGAATCGATACTTCGGAACCGACGTTGCCGGCCGTGTACACCTTGCCGTCCGGCGTGACGAGCGCGACGCCGAAGAGCTTCGAGTCCACTTTCGCCAGCGCCGGGATGTAGTCGGCGTTCTTGCCTTCCTGAAGGTTCTTGTATTTCTCGTACGCGGTGTTGACGGCCTGCTGGTACTCGGCTGGCGTTTGCGCCGGGAGTGCCGGAAGCGCCGCGAGAATGGCCGCAAGACTGATGACCGCGCACTGGCGCAGTACCGCGCGGGAACGTTCTGCTGCTGACCTCATTGCTTCTTACCTCCGAACTTCTGGGAAAAGTTGTATTTCATGGCGAACTGCACGCGATAGTCGTTGGCGACGAAATCGTCCTGAAAATTCTGGCGCCAACCCCATTGGAACTCGCCGCCGATGAGGATGGCTGGTACTGGCGCCCAGAGCAGGTTGGTGCTCGCGTAATTGCCCGCCTTGAACGCGGTGGGTAGCTGGAGGTTGCTGTTGTCGATTTCGACGCGCGAATAGCCGATGGCGCTCGAGAGCGTCTTGGACCAGTTGTGATCGAGGTACAGCACACCACCGAAATCGCCAAGCGCCTCGCCCACGACGGGCGTGATGAGATTGCCGGGGTTGAGCTTGACGCCGATATCGACGGGCGCGTCGTTGAAGTAGTTCTCCACGCCTTCGCCGTAGACGACCTGAAAGCGGATGACGTCGTTCCTGCCTGGTTTGACGTTGGAGCTGAGCGAAACGCCCCAGCCGTGGTCGTGGCCGCCGAGGTCGAACGGATCGAGCAGGACGTCATTCCAGGAGATGTAGCGGTAGATCCCCGCGAGCTCGAGATATCCCCACTTGAATCCCCGGCGATACTCGGCCGAGACATCGGGCAGCGGGAATCGCGCAATGATATTCTGGAGCTCGACGCGATCCGCTACACGGCCGGCGTCGCCGCTGGCGCCGGGCCGCTCGAGCGCGATTGTGGCACGTGTGCCGTCGTCGCGCTTGATCGGTTGCCAGAACACCTGGACGTTGCGGAAGAACATCATCCCGTTGGGGCCCCAGTAGTCGAGGATGTTCGGGAAGACGTCGTTGTCCATGAAGGGACTCCACAACTGCCCGGCGCCCCACGGACCCCACTGACCGTACATCAGCCGCGGACGAATTGTGGTTTGCCCGGCGTCGATGCCGACGCCGAACAGGTCCCACTCCCACGTGATGTAGATCGGCTTGGTCGACGTGGGAATCGTCGCCTTCGTGCCGAAGCGCGACTGCCGGATGCTGAACCACGTCCGCCCGTTGCCGCCGAACTCGTCGACGAACGCCGGGATCTTGGTCGGCCGGTTGACATCGAACCAATCCGGATTGTTCGACCGGAAGTCGAAGATGAAGTCACCCTGCGCGAAGCCGTAGACCTCGATCACGGTCGAGGTATCACCGTCTTTCTTCTCCGGGCGTTTGGCCCTTCCGTCCTGGGCCGCAACGTGTTCGGCGCCGATGCCGAGCGCCAGAACGGCGGCGGCGAGCATTCGTGATGACTGTTTCGACACAAAGACCATGTCCTATTTGGGTTGGTTCTCACCTGGCGTGCGCCGCCTCCCAGGCGCGCACGCGCTTGCGCGACGCGGCAAAGAGCCGCTCGTAATTGCCGCGCAGCAGCTGGGCACGAGCGGTTGGAGTCAGCCGATCGAGGAACGGCCGATACAGGTCGTAGATCCGGAAGTACTGCTTGGAATCTTCAGGCGCGACGACGTCCGTGCCGAAGAGAAAGCGGTCCGGATACGCATTGATGAGCGCCGCGGCGACCGTCATCGACGTGTCGCTGGCCACGATGTACTTCGCCACCTCATCCCACGAGATGTCGAAGTTGAGGTGCTTGAGCGCCGGGTCCTTCAGCAGCCCCTCGAGAATCGCGGCGTGATTGGTCATGGGCCGCACCACGCGCCCCATGCCCGTGTGGGCCCAGATGATCGTGGTTGCTGGATGCCGCTTGAGCATCGCCTTCATCTGGTCGAGATACGCGGGCGTCGATCCCGGCTTGGCGAACGGAACGTCCACGTCGTTATGGATGATCACGAGCAGTCCGGTTTCGGCAGCGAACGCCATGATGCTGTCGAGGGCGGGATCGAGCAGGCTCGCTACACCACCCGCCACTTTCGCGGACACGAATTCCTTGTGAATGGTGAACTCGCCGATACCGGTGAAGACGCCGGGGAATGCCCGCAGCACGCGGCGGATGTGGTCCGTCGCGTACATGTCGGTGGGATTGAACCCGGTGATCATCGGGTCGAATCGCGCCTGCTCGGCCGGCGTGAGCTGCTTGTACGCCAGCGCGATGGCGGCGTCGACGAAGCTGTAGTAGTACAGCGGCGCGTCGGTGTTGAGGTAGTACGTGGGGCCGTTGTCACCATCGATGCGCTGAGACCATTGCTGCTGCAGTGGGATGCCGAACAGGGCCACGTGTCCGACGCGCGCGCCCATCATGCCGAGGAAAGCGCGCAGGTCGGTGCCGCGCTGGATGTAGTTCGTGAGATGGAAGTGCGAGTCGTTGAACTCGTAGGTCGCCGCGTCAGGCCTCGAGTCCTGCGCCGTCACGCTCTGTATTGGTGCCACGAGCGCGACAAGCGCGGCGAGCCGTGAGATGAGCGCGCGCATGTCAGAAGAACAGGCTGGGAGAGATGGACAGGCTCCAGCCGTGGAGTCCCGCGAGGTAGAAACCGAACACGCTTCCGACGGGCGACCGGTGAACCCGGATGATGTTGGTGTTCAGCCGGAAGTACCGCGTGTCCGCGGGGAACCAGTTGATGCCGAACACGGCTTCCCACGACGGGTTGAACTCACCGAAGATCTGGGAAGTGCCGCCGTAGAGCTCGAGCTTTTGCTTGATCGGGTAGAACGACCCGGCCGCGTAGTATCCATGGTCGTACATCGAGGTGAGCGGAACGTCATTCCCGACTACCTCGAACGAGTTGAGCCACCGATTGTAGAGCTCGAACTGGAAGAACATCCCGCGGTACTTGAGGCCAAGATCGGCGGCAGACATGTAGTAGTTGGCCTGACGAACGATCGAGCCGATGGCCAGCGCGTCCTGCTGAAACAGCAGGAGGCCGTCTGAGATTCTGATCTGTGTGTTGTCGGGCCCCGGCTGCGACAGCTGACTGGCGCGATCCTCCCGGCTGCGCGTGTACGACGTACCGACGCGCACCGCCACCTTCCGATGCCACTCGTAGTCGCCCCAGCCGCCACGCGGTCCGAACTCACCCGTGGTTGGCTGCCACCACACGCTGGTACCGAATGCGAGGTTGCGCGTCAGCTCATTCGCCGCCACGCCGAGCTGGCTGATGTTGTTTCCCAGCATCGCAGCGTAGTTGAACCGCCCGCGCGCCAACGTACCCGTGATCCATGCACCGCTGGTGAAGCCCGGCCGGAAGTACTCGTCGGCCATGAAGCGATCGTTGGCCAGCCAGAACGGATGCGAGCCGTTCAGCGATCGCGTCCCGGGGATCCCGTTGATACCGGCGCTGAGGTTGAACGCATTGCTGAACGCGTACGTCAGGCTGCCGACGATCCTGATCTGCTCCGTCGAGTTGACGGTCCACACCGTCATCACGTACCGCAGCTTGGGCATGTACATCCAGCCCATGAAGTGCACCATCACGCGGTGCCACTGGATGTCCTGACGCGGATCGACTTCGTGGAGGCGGCCGAGATGGTCGACGTAGGTCTGCGACGCCGGCAGCTGGTTGAGATAGCGGGCCAGCCCATAGCCGCTGATGCTCAGCGTACCGATATCCGTGCGCGCTACGCTCACGCCCTTCCCCGGCGTGATGTCGCTGAGGTCACTGGGGAGTGAGTCCTGTGCCGCCTTCAGCGTGTCGCGCGCGAGACGGCTGCTGTCGCCCGTGACGACACGAGCGGTGTCTCGCGCCTGGACTGCCGAGAGACGTCCGGCGCTCAGGCACACGACGATGCTGACCAGGACTGCACGACGCTCCACTCCATGGCCCCCGCTGACCTTTTTGTGTTGCGCCGGGACTGATCGGTCGCCGGCGGATACGATGTCGTCGCGCCTTGCGCGTTTGGTGCCGCACGGTTGACTGAGAACGTTTTCGTGGCTGGTAGCGAACGCCGATGGGACCAAGGGCCATCGCTCGCGGCGGCGGAGCCCGGCTCGGGAGTGAACTGCACCCGACGCAGTTACTCGGCGCGCGTTCGTTCGGTATGATCTGGATACCCCATCACCGAGCGGACTCGTGTCGAGAGTAAAGATCGGAATCGTCGGCTCGCGCTTTCAGGCAGACTGTATCGCGCACTCCGTGCGGATGATGCCCGACGAAGCGGAAGTCGTCGCGGTCGCTTCGCCCACGCCGGGCAACGCGCAGGCATTTGCGGCACGGCACGGCATTCCCGGCTTCTACTCCGACTACCGTGAGCTGCTTCAGGACCGCGAGGTGGAGATGATCTCGATCTCCGCGCCCAACAAGCTCCATGCGCAAATCACGATCGACGCCGCCAAGGCGGGCAAACACGTCGTCTGCGAAAAGCCGCTGTGCATGACGCTCGAGGAAGCCGACGCGATGATCGACGCGTGCAACCGAGCCGGCGTGCTCCTGCTGTACGCCGAGGAGCTGTTCTTCGCACCGAAGTACGTCAAGGCGAAGCAGATGGCCGACGAAGGCGCGTTCGGCCGCGTCCACCTCGTGAAGCAGGGCGAGAAGCACAACGGCCCGCATTCCGACTGGTTCTGGGACGTCGATCAATCCGGAGGCGGCGCCGTCATGGACCTCGGCTGCCACGGCATCGCATTCTGCTGGTGGTTCCTGGGAAAGAAGAAGGTGAAGAGCGTCTACTCGCAGATGTCCACGCAGGTGCACCGCGCGCGCACGCGCGGCGACGACGAAGCCATCACGATCATCGAGTTCGACGGCGGCGCCGTAGGCATGGTGGAGAGCAGCTGGACCCGGCCCGGCGGCATGGATGATTCCATCGAAGTATTTGGTGACAAGGGTCAGACGTACGCGGACATGCTCATGGGCAACGCGCTGCCGACCTACAGCGAAGTGGGCTTCGGCTACGCAGTGGAGAAGGCGTCCAGCACCAAGGGCTGGACGTATCCGGTGTTCGAGGAGCACTGGAACTACGGTTTCCCGCAGGAAATGCGGCACTTCGCGCGTTGTGTCCGCGGCAGGGAACAGCCGATCTCCGACGGCGAAACGGGCCGCGTCGTGATGGAAGTGCTATACGCCGCGTATGCCTCCGCCGGACTCGGGCAGAAGATCTCGCTGCCGTTCCGACCCACTGGCATCTCGAAGCCAATCGATCTCTGGAAGAGGCCTGAACTGCTGCGAGATTCTGCGTTCCAACCGGCCGCGCTGCCTCAGCGCGCGTAGGGACGCGACCACATGCGACTCGCCGGTGCGATAGACATCGGTGGCACGCGCACCAAGATCGGCGTCGTCCGCGAGGACGGCAGCATCGTCACGCACACGTCGATTGCGACGCTGCCCGATGGCGATACCCTCGTTGCCGCCATCGCCACGGCGCTGCGTCCGATGCTGGACGACATGCGTGTTGCAGGCACTCTTCCAGTCAGCGTTGGCGTCTCGGTTGCGGGGTTTCTGAATCCCGAACACACGCGGATGTTCGGCAACGCGAACCTGCCCACGCTGTGCGATTACGAGCTGCGTCGCGAGCTGGAGCGCGCGCTGGGACTGGACTGTGTGCTCGAAGTGGACTCGAACGCCGCCACCGTCGCCGAGTATCGCTTCGGCGCGGGGCGCGGATCCAGGCGGCTGCTCGCGCTCACGATCGGCACGGGCGTCGGCGGCGGCGTGATCCTGGACGGTGCGCTGCTGCGCTACACCGGCGAGTGCGCGGGAGACCTGGGCCATGTGATCGTGTCCGTCGAGGGCCGCAAGTGCACCTGCGGCGCTACGGGCTGTCTCGAAGCCATGGTGTGCGCTGCGGCGCTCTCCGAGCGCACGGGCGGAATGAGTGTCGCCGAGATCCTTCGTGCTGCTGGAGTTGGCGAACAGCGCAGTCGCACGGCGCTCGCGGAAGCGGGGATGTGGCTGGGCGTGGGCCTCGCATCCCTGGTGTCACAGTTCCTGCCGGACCGGATCGTCGTGGGTGGCGGCGTCGGCGTGGCTGGCGACCTGTTGCTTGGGTTCGCGCGCGCGAGCTACCACGCCTATGCGCCGACCGCGCTCAAGGACGTCGCCATCCTCGGCTCGGCGTTCGACGGCTGGGAGGGGATAGTGGGGGCCGCGAGCCAGGCGCTGAATCCGATGGGCTGACGCAGCCGCGAGCAGTTGATCCGTCGTCGGCCTCAAGGTCGTAAGAACAAAGCACTGAACGCGGAGGACGCGGAGAGAGGCTCCTGTCTATTTCGCCTCGGCGAGAGGGACTCGATCGCCAAGACACAGCAGTCAGGTGTTGTCCTCCGCGTGCCTCCGCGTCCTCCGCGTTCGACTGTTGTTGCCGTTAGCGCGCCAGGCGCTCACTAGAGCAGTCATTCGGCGCGGCAGCCTTGACATTCGGCCACGGGTGTAGACATCCTATACCCTAGGATGTAGAGACCCTACACCCAGCCAGAGGAACGAGCATGAGCCCGAAGGAACGGCCGTTGTCGCGGATCGAGCTGCTGCAAGGAACGCTGGACTTCATCGTCCTGCAGACGTTGCGCTGGGGCCCGCG
>DASTVV010000178.1:0-7056 GCA_035758925.1 Gemmatimonadaceae bacterium | reverse complement strand
CGATGAACGCCGTCCTGGTGCGGGCGAAGCTGACGCCGATCGTGGTCACCTTCAGGAAACCGATTAGTTAGGGATTCGCGGAGTCATCGATGGTCGCGATCCGCGCGCTGGGCCTTGAAAGGAGACGAAGAGGCCCCCGGGGCGAGAGACACCAACTCTCGGCAGACCTGGCGCGAGAGTCTCCGCTATCGGCCCCGAAGCTGGACGTGCAGATGGTCCGCTGTCCCGACGTGCCGAAGTGTGCTGAACCCCATGCTCCAGAAGTAGAACTGCACCAGCCGATTCGCGATCTCGCTGTGGCCGATGGTCCGGAGATCGATCGCGTGCACCCAGCCATCCCGCTGCTGGTAGTGCTTCGTCCTGTCGTTGATCGGCAATCCCATACGGACATAGTCCTGTGGCGTGCGGGCCATGTCCGTCACGACCAGATCGGCATCGAGCAGGATGACGGTGGACAACGCGACGCGCAGGATCGGATGCACCGAGAGGTAGTAGCTGTGCACCTCGTCCGACTTCGCGTTGACACGCGCAAGCGTGAACAATGCCGACAGGCACCACGCGGCGACGATCGGCACGCCGACCCACTGCACGATGGTACGCGCGCGGGCGCGGCCCTTCATGCGGCGCGACAGCCAGTACCCATAGAGTGCCACCAGCGCCATCGTAACCAGCATTGCGCCGGTAATCGCGATCCACGCCGCGGCGCCGTGCGAGTAGACGAACACCGATGTGCGCACGTAGACCAGGAACGGCAGCGCGACAATGACCGTGAGGCGCGCGAGCGTGATGAGTACTGACTTCGCGACGTCGCGCGCGCGCAGCTTGCGTCGGGGCGGAAGCGGTGCGCCGACGGCCTTGGCCGCTTTGCGCAGCTCGCGCCCGACTTCGCGCTTCAGCTGTTCGAGCCGTTCCTCGGCGCCGGTCGGCATGGTGAACACTACGCCGCCGGCAGGGAAAATGTTCTCGCAACTCGGGGCCTGTGACGCGCCTCACCGCCGCTTTTTCGAGCCTACAGCTCACAGCTCATAGCGGTCAGCTCATAGCTATATCGCGACAGGCTTTCTCCCGATATAGCTGTGTGCTGTAAGCCGTCAGCTGTGAGCTGTCAGCTAGGAACTCACCGGAACTGACCCCATGCCCATCGCATGGTACCCTTTGTCGACGTACACCGTGCTGCCCGTGATACCGCTCGCGAGCGATGAGCAAAGAAACGCGGCCGCGGTTCCGACCTCCGCGGCAGTCAGGTGATCCGTGAGCGGCGCGCTCTGCGACACGTACTCGATCATCCGCTCGATGATGCCGATCGCACTGGCCGCGCGTGAGGCGAGAGGGCCGGCGCTGATCGTATTGATCCGCACGCCGAACTTGCGGCCGGCCTCGAACGCAAGCGTCCGCGTATCGCTCTCGAGCGCCGCCTTGGCCGAGGACATGCCGCCGCCGTAGCCAGGGATGACGCGCTCACTGGCCATGTACGTCAGCGAAACGACCGAGCCGCCGGGGCGCATGAGCGGGCCGAAGTGTGCGATGAGGGACACCAGCGAATAGGCACTCACGCTGACCGCCTCGAGGTAGCCGCGCCGGCTGGTTTCGATCAACGGCTTCTTCACCTCGGGGCCGTTCGCCAGCGAGTGCACCAGAATGTCGAGCGGCTGCTCGCCGAAGTCCTGTTTCATGCGCTGCACCACGCCGCTGACGGACGGGTCACCCACGTCCTTGTAGCGCTTGTTGGCGCGCAGCTCCTCGGGCATCTCCTCGAGCGTATCGAACGCGGCGTCCAGCGGATAGATCTTCTCGAACTGCATCAGCTGTCCGTTCGACAGCTTGCGAGATTCGTCGATCTTCCCGCGCTCCAGCAGGTTCTGAAAGATGTTGAGCGCCGGCGGCCAGGTGCCGGCGCAGACGGTGGCGCCGGCCTCCACCAGCGCCTTGGCGATCGCAAAGCCGAATCCCGCATCGTCAGCCACGCCGGCGACGAGCGCGCGCTTTCCCTTCAGGTCAATGGCGAGCATGGGACAAAACTGACCACGGCTGGCCGCTCACGCAAAGCGGCCGAGCTACATTTGAAACGGCACAGGACGTGTACAGCCCCGGATCGTGAGCGCCCATCCCAAGCCTCAAGCGGTAAGCTTTCGCGCGGCGCGCGGACCGGCGTTCGCGCGGGGCCTGTGGCGCATCGCGGCCGCGGACGTCTCCAGCGGCAATCGTGTCCGGCTGCTGCACGACGGCCCCGAGACATTCGACGAGATGCTCGAGATGATCCATGCGGCCCGGCATTCGGTCGCGATGGAGAGTTACATCTTTCGCTCGGACGAAGTCGGCGTGCGGTTCTCGGATGCGCTCGTCGGCGCCGCGGGCCGGGGCGTCAAGGTTCGCGTCCTCATGGACTGGGTCGGGACGCGTGGCACGCCGCGCCGGTTCCTGAACAACATGCGCAAGCACGGCGTGGACGTGCGCATCTTCAATCCACCGGGATTCCGCAATTGGCTGGGGATTGTGCCGCGCGACCATCGCAAGTTGCTGGTCGTGGACGAAACCATCGGCGTGACCGGCGGTGTCGGCATCGGCCGCGAATGGCTCGCTGGCGTCGCGAAGAAGCGCAGTGCGCGGTGGAGGGATACGGCGGTTCGCATCGAGGGGCCGGCCGCTGGTGACATGCTCCAGGCGTTCGAGAACATGTGGCGCCGCGTAGTCGGCAAGGAGCGTCGCGGCTCGCACCGTTTCCTGAAGAAGCGACCCACCGGCGCGCATCTGGATCCGGCGACACACGCGCCCGCGCTGGTTGGCATCATCGAGGGCGAGCCGCTGCGCCTTCGCGTCGCGCGCGCGCTGCAGATGCAGGCCATCGCCGCCGAGCGTTCGATCTGGATCGCGAGCGCCTATTTCACGCCGTCCTGGTCGGAGGTCGAGGCGCTCACGGGTGCGGCGCGCGACGGGGTGGACGTCCGCGTCCTCGTCCCCAGCCGCAACGACCATCCCTGGGTAACGATGCTCACGCGACGCTATTACCGGCGCCTGCTCACCAACGGCGTGCGCGTATGGGAATGGAAAGGCGAGATGATGCACGCCAAGACCAGCGTCGTGGACGGCCGCTGGGTGCGCGTGGGCTCGACCGACTTCAACGTCCTTGGCGTCGCGCTCAACTACGAGCTGGATGCGCTGGTGGAGGACCCGGATATCGGGCGGGAGGCCGAAGCCCGGTTCCTCAGCGACCTCGACGATTCCCGCGAAGTGGCGATTCGCAGCCGCATCGGGCACTGGTAACCCACGCGCTCGGCACGTTGGGTGCACCAGGACCGCCCCATTACGAACAACGGAAACTCATGGTCCGATACCGCGGACGCCTCTTTGGCGCGGCGTTTCTGGTCGTCACTGCATCCGGTCAGGCGCTTTTCGCGCAGAGAGACACGCTGACGCGGGTAACGCGGCCGTTCTGGACCTGGCGCGACACCTTCATTCTCGGCGGATTCGCGGTCGCGACGGTCGGAGCCCGGCCGCTCGACATGCAGCTTGCGGAGCGGCTGCAGAATCCGCGCGTGCAGGAGAACCGCAAGATGCGGCGTGTGGCTCACTTCGTCGAAAACGTCGCCGACCCGGGCTCCTTCATCATAGGAACGAGCCTCTACGCGTATGGCCGTATCAGCAAGCACCGCCGCATCGCCGACCTGGGTCTCCACGGCACCGAGGCGCTGTTCATCGGTTCGCAGACCGGCTGGCTGCTCAAGGGCATTTTTGGTCGCGCCCGCCCGTTCGTGAACATCGAGAACCCGACCGACTACCAGCTGTTTCGGGGCTTCCGCGAGGGGTCGAAGTTTCAGTCGTTTCCCAGTGGACACTCGATCGCCGCGTTCGCTGCGGCGGCCGCGGTGACGTCCGAGACCAAGCTCTGGTTTCCCAACAGCGTCTGGTTCATTGGGCCGATCATGTACGGCGGAGCCGCGGCGGTTGGCTGGTCGCGGATGTTCGACAACCGGCATTGGGCGAGCGACGTGATCACGGGCGCCGCGATAGGAACCTTCGCCGGGCTCAAGGTGGTGCACTGGCACCACGCGCACCCCAACAACGCCTTCGATCGCTTTCTGCTTGGCGCGGTCGTCGTACGCAACGAAAACAGCGCATTGTCGGTCAGCTTGAAAATCTTGCCCATTTTCCATTAGTCGTCGTCATGCCGCATTTCTACAGCCGAGCGCCCTTCGCCAGCCGACACGGCGGGGCAACCACGCGGCACCTCCGCGATCCGGCACATCCGCTGCGAGTCGCAGAGTCAGAATCTTCAGGGAGCTCATGATCGACAGAAGCTCGCGTCTCGCGGGCGCGATACTGTTTCTCGTCGCGGCCTGCAGCCAACCGCTCTTCGCCCAGAAGGACACGGTCACACTCGTGACCGCGCCGTTCTGGCTGTTGCGCGACTGGGCGATCATCGGCGCCTTCGGGGTCGCGACCGTGGCGGCCGAGCCGCTCGACAAGAGTTTCGCGGAGCGTCTCCAGAATCCGCACATCCAGGAAAACCGCAACATGCGGCGAGTGGCGCATTTCGTGGAGAACGTCGCGGATCCCGGCGCCTTCATCATTGGCGCTTCGCTGTACACGTACGGGCGGGTCACGAAGCATCGTCGCATTGCCGACCTTGGGCTCCACGGCACCGAGGCGCTGTTCATCGGGTCGCAAATCGGGTGGTTGCTCAAGGGCACCTTCGGCCGCCAGCGTCCGTTCGTGAATATCGACGACCCGAGCAACTACCAGCTCTTTCGTGGGTTTCGCGACGGGGGGCAGTTTCAATCCTTCCCCAGTGGTCATTCGATCGCCGCGTTTGCGGCCGCCTCCGCGGTAACGTCGGAGATCAAGTTGTGGCAGCCGAAGAGCGTGTGGATCATCGGCCCGCTCATGTACGGCGGCGCCGCGACGGTCGCGTGGTCGCGCATGTTCGACAACAAGCACTGGGCCAGCGACGTCATCACCGGCGCCGCGATCGGGACGTTCTCGGGACTCAAGGTGGTTCACTGGCACCACAAGCATCCCAACAATGCTTTCGATCGCTTCCTCCTCGGCCCTGTCGTCGTGCGGACGCCCGCAGGTGACATCGTGGCTCGTTTCAGGGTGGTTCCCGAGCTCGGTCCGCCGTGGTAGGCGGCTTGCGTTTTTCGTCCGCGCGGTTCCTCCTTCTGCCCGGTGAAACCGGGCATCGTCATCCTCTCTGAAGTTCGCGGGCCGCTGCGTGAGCAGATCCTCGATATCCAGCGACGCTTCGACCCCAAGCTCGCGAACAGCGTTCCGCCCCACGTGACCCTCACGGGGTCTTCCGGCATCGGGCCGATTCCGGCCAGCACGAGCGTCGATGAGTTGCGCCGCGCGCTCGAGCCGGTTGCCCGCGCCACCGAACCGATGACGCTGCCGTTCGCACGTCCCATCCGGTTCATGCAGACGAATGTCGTCGTGCTGCCGCTCGATCCCAACGGCCCCATTCGCGCGCTGCACGAGCGCATCAAGAAGAGCGGGCTGCGGTACGAGCAGCCCCGCTTCACGTTCACGCCGCACGTCACGCTGAGCTTCTTTCGCGAGCTGACGCCCGACGTCGCTCGGGAGCTGCTCGCGATTCGCGTCACCGAACCGGTCACCGTGGACCACATCTCGGCCTACCGCACGACGGACATGATCTCGACGGTCCGGGTTCTCGAGTTGGCGCTCGGCGAACCGGGCACAAGAGCCCCGAGTCCCTTGCCCGCTCTGTAATCCTGCCGTCACTAAAGGTGCCGTAAGGCCGTCGCACTACGCTTCGCAGGACAGACGCCGCGCGCTAGTGTCGCGGCGCTGATCTCGAAGGGAGGTACAACACCATGAAGGTCGCAATCGTTTTGGCGCTGGCTACCGTCGTCGGCGCCGCCCCGGCCGCGATGGCGCAGGGCCCGGCCACTGCCCCGGCGAAGCCGGTCGCAGCGAAGGTGCGGACAAACCAGGCACCGAAGAAGGAGAACCTGAAGTCGTTCGCCAAGATCTCGAAGGACTCCGCGCGCGCCATTGCGATGGGTCACGTGGCGAAAGGCAGCAGGGTGAAGAGCTCGGAGCTGGAGCGCGAGAAGGGCACAGTCGTCTACAGCTTCGACATCCGCGAGCCGCACAAGACGGGCGTCGAGGAGATCCTCGTCAGCGCGATCGACGGTAGCATCGTCTCCCAGACGCACGAGACGCCGGCGCAGGAAAAGGCCGAAGCCAGGAAGGAAGCGCAGAAGAAGCCGTAGCGCGTCGCTACAACTCGCACTCGGCGCGTCCGTACTTCGGTGCACACGCGCACACCGAGCAGCGCACCCCAACGATGTAGCTTGCGGCATGAAAGCGTTGGCGGTGTGGCTGCTCGTGTGCGGCGCACTTGTTCCATCGGCAGCGCAGACGCCAATCAGCCGGGATGCCGCGATCGAGTCGGCCATCACGCGTGGAGCGCGGCTCGGTATCGCGAAGGCAGACACTGCGGCCGCGAATGCTCGCGTGGTAACCGCGCGCTCCTGGCAGAATCCCGAACTGCTGGCGGTCTACACCAAGGCTGTTCCGAATTACTGGTTCACTCTCGAGCTCGCACTCACCTGGCCGTCACTCTGGCGCGCCCGCATCGCGTCGGCACAGTCGGCCCGCGCAGCTGCGCAGCTCCGATTCGCGCTGGAGCGGGCGGAAACAGAGCTCGACGCCGACACCACGTACACGCGCGCCATTGCCGCGCGTGAGCGGGCGCGCATCGGACGGCTCAATGCAGAGGAAGTGGACAGTCTGCGCCTCAGTGTCATCGCGCGCCGAACCGCGGGCCGTGCCAGCGATCTCGACGTGGAGCTCGCGACCGTCATCGCCGCGGAAGCCGCGAACATCGTTGCGTCGGATTCACTGACCTATCTGTCCACGGTGCTGGATCTTCAGGTAGTCATGGGGCTCGACGCCGATCACATCGTGATCGAGCTGGGTGACTCGATCGCCTTACCGCCTTCTCCCGTGGCGCTGCTCGATTCCGGATCGATTCCACGACGCTCGCCGTTGCGCGTCGCGGCAGCGCGGGCGGATCTGGAAACCGCGAGTCTC
>DASTVV010000115.1:0-108638 GCA_035758925.1 Gemmatimonadaceae bacterium | reverse complement strand
CCCTGCAGCTCCTGCCATTGCGCTTTCGCCTCCGCGCTTGCGGAGGATGCGTCTTGTTGGATCCTCTGCTTCAGCTGCTCCACCGACGTGCGCGCCTGATCGATGCGCTCGTCCAGCTTCTGCTGAGTTTCTGTGCGCGCCGCATCGAAGGCATCTTCCGCGGCCTTCGCCCGCCGCGAGAGATCCGCCAGCCTCTCACTGAGTGGCCGCGTGTTCTGTGCTTCCGTCGCCATGGTTCTCCCCCTGTTCAGGACGTCTCACGACCCGCGAGCGGTGCATGATAGGTCGGCTGCCGCGCATGGGCTGTGAGCCTAAGGGGCAATTGTCAGCCTCAGCGTGGGAGCGCGCCGTTAGCGACTTCGTCCCGATCGGAATCGCGAGCGTGGGGTTGGGCTCCCAGTATGAGCAATCAGCGCCACTGGGACAGTCGATGAAGTAGTAGTCGAACTGAGCGATGATGAAGGCGCGCGAGACGGTTCCTGGCTGGACAGCACGTTGCCATGGGAAACTCGGCACAGGGCCGGTTTGGCGCCGGCAATTCGCCGGTTGATCGACCGACCGGCGGCACGCACGCATCGTCAGCGGCTGTCGCGTCGCTTGAAATGTCACCGAGACGGCTTACCGGACGCTCGCACGCGGCCACAAAGGCAGTAAATGGCAGCCAAGGAGACCTCGCGATCGTCACAGCGCCCGCGGTGCAATTGACTAGGCGGGTCGCACGCACACGCGCTGGTTCGTCTCGCGGGGAATCGAAGCGGATTCGTGAGCGCGTACCGCGCCGCGATCGCGGACGTCGAGCGAATCGCGCCGGAAAGGAACGCGCTGCTGCGGCGTCAGCTCGAAGCGAATGGTGTAGTGCAGCTGGAGCTAACAGAAGGCAAGCGTCTCGTGCTGGGGCTCGATGTATTGATGCGGCGGGATTTGAAGGGAGACCAGACCCTGCTGGCCACCTGGCGGCGGATCAGGAAGAACGACCACTCGCCCTGATCGTGTCGAGCAGCAGCATCATTTCAGAATGCTCACGGCCCTGGCGATGATCATCAGCGCGACCACCAGCGAGATCGCGGACTGCGCGAGCATGAGTGTCTTCGCCCAGCGCGTCAGGGGCATGGTGTCGGTAGGACTGAACGCGGTAGCGTTGGTGAACGCGAGGTACAGGTAGTCGAGGTACTGGGGTTCCCAGTCGGCTGGCGCGAGTCTGCCGCTCTGCATCGTGGCGAACACGAACGACGGCGGCGATGCATGTCCCGACGCCCGAGCCGTCGGCCCGCCGCGATCGAGCATCCAGAACCACAAACTGAAGGCGATGACATTCGTGAACCAGACCGCGGCTCCGGTGGCGAGGAGTACAGTCCCGTTGTCGCCCTTCGAGCCGTTGAGGATGTCCCGCACCAACTCGACGACGGCGAGCAGATTGTCGGCCGACATCAGGATCACCAAGCCGAGGATGACCCTGCGCCTCGCGACGGACCACCGGTCAATGCGGGAGGTGCCACGGCCGCTGAGCAGGGCGACGAGAAGCAGCGACTCCACGGCGGGAAAGAGAAACGTCGGGGACAAGACGTGACGATTGGGAAGCGAGAACTGCATGGCAATCGCCGTGATTACCGCAAGCGCCATTGGCCAGCGGGACTCCGATACTCGAGACACAGACGGTTTCTCTCCAGCACGCGTCGGTATTATTCCTGCGTCGTGCGCGCCTGCGAGATCAAGGATGGTGATGATCGGTGCGCGGGCGCACTGCCTCCCTCAGCTACATCGCCGGTTTCGCGGTATTCGCAGTCGCGGCAACGACGTGCTCTGACCTTACTGCGCCAGCCGGTCTCAAGGGGGCCGTCTCGATTGCGTACGCCGGTCCGCCTGAGGCAATCGGCGGAGCCATTCGGGTCACCGTTGGTCAGAAGCTGTCGCCGGCGTTCCGGGTTTCGCTGAGCGGCATCACACAGACGCGCGCGCGCTACGTCCTCTCGCTCGCTCAGCCACGGGACTCGAGCGTACTCAAGATCTTCGGTAGCGAGAGCGACTCGGTCGAGGTCGTGGGCGACGGCAGCGCGACGCTGGTCGCAACGCTGGTCGTCGCAACCGTGGGGCCCGACACCGCACACAGTGCGTCCGTCTCGGTGATCGCGTCACCTCCGTCAAATCCTCTTCCGACGCTGACGGGGATTGCGCCGGCGTTTGCGAATCGACTTCAGACGCTCGACGTCGTCTTTACCGGCACCGGCTTCATCGCTGGCGTGAGCAGGGTCAACGTCGGCGCCGGGATCACGGTGAACACCATGACGGTGAACAGTTCCACGGAGATCACCGCGAACATCTCCATCGGTGGGTCCGCCGCGAGCGGCGCGCGTGCCTTCTCGGTCGCGAACGCGGCACCCGGTGGTGGCACCAGCGCCACGAAGGCCTTCACCGTTACCGACCCGCCTCCCACGATCGTCTCGGTCTCACCCACCAGTGCCGTCCAGGGTCAGACGAACGTGGCGGTCACCGTCACCGGCTCGAACTTTGTTGCGGGCACCACCGTCGCTTTCGGCGCCACCGTCACGGTGAGCAGGCTTGCAGTCGTCAACTCGACGACGCTCACCGCAACGCTCACCGTCGCAGCAGGTGCGACCACCGGATTCCGCGATGTGATCGTGACCAACGGGGCCACAGCTGGCGGCGCCGCCACGCTGACGAACGGATTCACTGTCGCCGCACCGGCCGCACCGAGCATATCGCTGCTGTCGCCCGCGAGCGGAAGGGTGAAAGCAAAGCTCACGGTGACAATCACTGGCAGCAACTTCTACTCGGGCGTCACGACGTTCAGCTTCGGGGACAAAATCGACGTCAACAGCGTAAGTGTCACGAGCCCGACCAAGGCGAGCGTCAGCATCTCGATCGGCAAGCCAGCCGCGGTTGGTCCGCGAAGCGTAACGGTGAGGAACACTCCGCCGGGTGGATCCCAAACGCAACAAAGCGCCTTCACCGTATTGCCATAAGCCGGCGACCGCATGAGACGACGTCACGTTGCACTGGTCGCGCTCGTTGCGCTCGCGTCCCGCGGCATCGCGCAGGAGGGCCACCGCGTGATCATCGACCGGTTCGGGTATCGGCTCGGCTCCATCGGCGAGACTGTCGCCGCCAACGCCGGTGTGCTCGATGCTACGCTCAGGCCCGTGCCCAACGCCATCATCCTCTGGCGCGTCGACGACCCCGCAATCGCAACGGTCTCATCTCGCGGCGTCGTGCAGGCGCGCGCAGTTGGTTACACGCGTCTCTGGGCCGTCGTGGGACAGGATTCCGCATCGGCGATCATCCTGGTGAAAGTGAGGGTGTCGGGCAACACGATCGACTTCAGTCCGTCGCCTTTGCGATTCGAGGAGGACGGCCATCGACTACTGCTGCGCATCCAGCTGCTGGACGCAACTGGCGCGGCTCTGGCCGACTTGACGCGCATGGCGGGCCCGTGTCGCAGCAGGAACAACCAGGTCGCCTCGCTCTTGCCGAACGGACAGGTCCTCAGTCGCGGGACCGGGATCACGTACATCCAGTGCACCAGCCGCGGCGTATCGGACAGTGTTCGCGTCGAGGTCGGTCAGGGTCCAGCAAAGGTCGGGATGATCAGCGGAACCGACGCACCACCACAGCTGCCGACAGGGGACACCGTTCGCGCACGCGCGCGCGTGGAGGACAGCGTCGCTGCGCATGTCGCCGCGGCTGCCGACACGCCACGCGTGGCCGTGCTCCCCGCCAATGCCGCGGCTGTTCGTGCCGACACCGTTACGGCGCCTGCCCGTGACACAAATCGAGCAGAAGCGCCGGGCGTCCCACCAAAGTCGAGTGAAGTCGCATCCATGCCGCAGCAACAGCAACAGATGTTGCGGGCGGCCCGGGACAGCGCCGCCGCCGCGGCGGACCTGCGCGTGGCGCGCCGACTGGCGGGGAGACTCATCACGGTGACGGCGAACGCGTCGCACACCACGCACTCCGCGCGGCTCACGCGTCGGATCAGTGAAAGGCGGGCCGGGCTGCTCGCTGGCGGTACCATGTCGCTCGCGCCCAGCGCCAGATGGCTCGCCAGCGGTGATTTCCGAGTCGGCACTCTGGCTGGTAGCGAGTCCTCAGACGGGGACCTCAAGGTCACCGAAGTCACGGGACAGCTCACCTACTGGACCGCGCGGTGGCTGGGACTGCGGAGCGGCTATACGCTGCGCGGCGAGAGCACGGACCTCGTGCTCCATCGGTGGCAATTCGTGAACATCACGGCCCTCTCTCGCTTCGCTTTGCGCGAGGGTGCGATCACCTCCGTGACGGCTCTCTCGCTGCTTCCCTGGGGAAGCTTCTCCGGCTACGTGGACAACGCGGGCAGGCCGGTCGCGCCGAGCGCGACCAGCCTGGCTCTCGAGACAGGGGTGGAATTCCACCTGGGCATGGTGCGCGCGGGCATCATGCACTCCAGCGAGAGGTTCGCGTTCCCCGCCCTGAATGGATCGGCGCGACGCGATCGATTCTCGACGCTGCGCATTCGCCTTGGCATTGAGACGGGCCCCAGGAATCAGCCAGTCTCCCGTCGATGAGAACTGGAGTTGAGCCTTCCCAGCCTGGCGAGGCGCAGCCGTCGACCCGCTACGGACTCTTGCCGCCGAACAGGAACCCGAACGAAAGCGCAAACTGCTCTCCCCCGCCCAGCGAAATCCGGGCTTCGCTGAACGCGTCCGCCGTACCGACGTTGAACTTCAGCCCAGCGAGCAGGTTGATCCCTGTGTCCGTATCGGAGCCGCCGCCAAGAGTGGGGATATCGACGCTTGCGTGCGCGATGTTCAGGCCGGCGCCCACATACGGCCTCAGCGACGTTGCCCTGATCGGAATCGCCAGCGTGGGGTTGAGCTCCCAGTACGAACAATCAGCGCCACTGGGACAATCGATGAAGTAATAGTCGAACTGAGCGATGATGAAGGCGCGCGAAAACGGTTCCTTGGTGGACAGCACGTTCGACATGTTGAACTCTGCACGGCCGCCAACGCCCACGTCACTATCACTGCCCCAGCTGAGTTGACCGCCGAAGCGCTGCGCTTCAGCGCTCGCGGCTCCGATTGACAGCGTGAATGGTACCGCGACGACCGCAATGAGACCGCGTAGTGTTATCATCGTCCCTCCGAAACGGGTGGTGGCGCAGAGTCTATCGGCTGCAAGCTAGCACGGGCTTGGTTTTTCGAGTTCGGGGCCCAATGCTTAATGCACTGCTGTTGCGGGAGGATCCCATGAATGAGCGTTCTCGGCCCAGGCATGACGGCGAAGTGTTGTCGGAGGCAGTGACGACGCGAGTGCTCGCCCGCGCCAGCGAGTTGGACGCTGCCCGCGCAACCGGCGCCACGGTATCGGAGCTTCGAGCAGCGGCCGCGGAAGCGGGCATTTCCGCCGCGGCCTTCGAGGCTGCGCTGGCGGAAGTGCAAGGCGCTGAATCGCAACCGGTGGCTCGTGTCGAAGCCCGGCCTCGTCGTCGCCTGGGACTGTGGGCCACCAGCGTCGCGCTGATAGCGTTGCTCGCAGGGGTATTCGTGAGCATGCGCGTAGTGCCGAATGTGGCGTCAGTCGCGGGTACGGTCGAGCAGACTTTCACGCTTCGTTGCCTGTCATCGGCACAAGCCGCCGACCTGATACGTCCGCTCCTGCAACCGGCGAACACGCTTGTGTTCCCACCTGACAGCCGCATGGTCATCGTTCGCGCGAGACAGGCGCAAATGGAAGTCGTGCGCGCGGCGCTCGATCGCGCCGAGCGCGAAGCGCCGGCTTGCCCAACCGCGCCGTGACGTCGCGTTCGCCGATCTGTTGACGAGCTACTGGCAACTCGTGGTGACGATTCCGTCGGATCCCTGAATCTGCCGACCACTCGAGGTCCGTCCGGCTATGCCGGCACTCGTCGCACCGCAGGCGAGGCCGCTGTCCTGCGTCCGGAAATGCAGCATCAGGTCAGTAATGCCGTCGCCGTTCACGTCCAGCATGTGGCCAAAGCCATGCGACTCGACTGCGCCGCCCGGGCCAAAGCGCACTGTAGCGACATCCACGGTCGTGGCGTCGAAGCCGGCAGTGCTGAGAATCGCGACTGGAATCACACCGTTGCTGCTGAGCGAGATCTCGTTCGGAGCCGTGCCAGGCCTGATGTCGATGGTCACGTTGATAACCGGGTCCGACGGCTGCCACAGGATTGGGTGGACCTCGCCGGGCACGCCGGTGCTGCCAGATCCGATGATTTGTCCACGGTTGTTGATCGACTTCGGGCCGTCGACAGACGCTGAATTCCCATTGACGAGCGTTCCAAGGTCCGTCATGACGCCATTCTCCCAGAGAAACGCGCGCACCGGCCCAACGTCGTTGTTGAACGCGTATCCGACGACCTGGCCGTTGTCATTGATGCCATAGGCGACGCTGTTCTGGAAGCCAGGCAGCGTTCCGATGTCCTGCATTACACCCTCATGCCAGAAGAATCCGTGCAGCGCGCTGCCGTTCGCCAGTAATGAGGAGCCGACGACGTCGCCGTGCTCGTTGATCTCGGTTGGGATTACTCCGTAGCCACCGAGGGAACCCAGGTCGGTCAGCGTGCCGTTCTCCCAAATGAAGCCGTGCGCTTCGAAGTTGGGTGTGAAGCTGAAGCCGATCACCTGGCCGGCGTCGTTGATATCCAACGCTTCCGAGAACTCTCCGCCAAACGTGCCAAGATCGGTCGGCACGCCATTCTGCCAGATGACCGGCCGCTGCTCCTCGCTGACGTTATAGGAGAAACCCGCCGCGACGCCGTTGTCGTTCACGGCCCACGGCCACGAGTCGGACCCGCCGAGTGTCCCCATTGGAGTCATGACGCCGTCCTTCCAGCTGAACGGTGTGCCATGGGCAAACCCTGTCGTATAACTGGACCCGACGACGACACCGTTGTCATTGATCGCCTGCCCAAACGACTCTACGTCCCCGTCAAGCGTACCAAGATCGATCATCGCACCGCCGTTCCAGACAAAGCCATGGTGCGTCCCGTCGGCCATGCGCGACCAACCAGTCACGATCCCGGATGTGTTCAGAGCAGTCGCCTGGGATATGGTACCGCCCAGAGTACCGAGATCGTGTAGGACACCGCCGTCAACGAAGGCCGCGCGGGCGTGCAGTCCATCGAACTGCGCTGTGCCAGCGATTTGGCCCGCGGCGTTGATGGCGATTAGCTGGGCCACAGGCCCGCCAAGCGTGCCGAGATCGATGGCGGTATAGGAGACGCCGGCCGGTGTGACCACCAACGCGGGTCGTCCGCTCGCGGCGACAAGCGTGGGACTTGTTGGGGCGAGGCTGTCGCGACACGCGGCCAGCAGACAAACCAATGCAGCGGCGAATGCGCGCTTCATGGCGGAGGCTCCAGTGGGGAAGCAATCGTGCAGTCGAGCCTCGTCGCCGACGCACTTGAACTTGGACGTTTCGCCGTGATGGTGCCAGTCAGGCGCCCTTCGCCCGCTTGGACGGCCCGTTAGCTTTCAGCCACGATGGATATCGAAATCAAGACCAAGAAGAGCGAAGGCGTCGAACGGCTGCTGGAAGTGTCGATTCCGGTCAAGGCCGTCGAGGAGGCCGAAGAAAAGACGACGCGCCGTTACGCGTCCAGCGCCAGGCTGCCGGGCTTTCGGCCGGGCAAGGCGCCGACCGCGCTCGTCCGCAAGCGCTTCAAGGACGCCATCCGGCAGCAGACGCTCGAGACGTTGCTGCAGGAGGCGTATCAGGAGGTCATCAGTCGCGAGCATCTCAAGGTGGCGGCGACGCCGCACCTGCACGATGTCCGGTTCGACGAGGGCAAGCCGTTGGTATTCGAGTTGCACGTCGAAGTCCGGCCTGAGATCAGCCTGGGACGCACACAGGGCTTCCGCGTCACCCGCGGCGCCACCACCGTGACCGACGTCAACGTGCGCGAGCAGCTGGACCAGCTGCGCGATCAGCGCGCGAACTGGGCACCGGTCACCGAGAAGCCGGCGCCGGGGGATATGGTGACCGTGTTGCTCGCGACCGCGGACGAAAGCGGCGAGCTGCCCGAAGGCCGCGACTACCGCATCGTGATCGGCGGCGGACAGGCGATTCCGGGTATCGAGGAGCTGGTCATGCGGCTCGCGCCCGGTGAGACCGTCGAAGAGAACGTCCGCTGGCCCGAAGACTTTCCTGACGAGGCCCAACGTGGCAAGAGCAAGCGCGTCCGGGTCACGCTCCAGGATGTGAAGCGCAAGGCGCTTCCCGAGCTCGACGACGCCTTTTCGCGGGAAGTGGGCGATTTCGAATCGCTCGATGCACTGACCAAGGCGGTTCGCAGCGATCTCGAGTCACACGCCGAGCGCGAGGCGGATGCGGGCGTCCGCCAGCAACTCATCGACCAGATCGTGCAGGCCAACGCGTTCGACGTGCCGCCCAGCTGGGTGAGCCAGCTCGTGGACGGCTACATGAAGGCCTATCAGATCCCTGAAGAGGAGCGGGAACGCTTCACCAGCGAGTTCCGGCCCGTGGCCGAACGGCAGGTGCGCAGGGATCTGATCATCGAAACGATCGCGGAAAAGGAGAACCTGAAGGCATCGGAAGCGGATGTCGACGAACGCGTCGCCGACGTGGCCAAGCGGCGCAACGCGGAACCCGGTCAGGTGTACGCCTCACTCCAGAAGGCCGGCCGGCTGCAGGAAATCGAGCGCGCCATCACTGAAGAGAAGGTCTTCAAGTGGCTGCTCGATCGGAACACTGTTGAATAATTGACGCAAACACTGCTTTCACATGGCAACGATCTATCCTCCATATGTCATCGAGCGGTCGAGCCGCGGCGAGCGCAGCTACGACATTTTTTCCCGCTTGCTCATGGACCGCATCATTTTCCTGGGCACGCCGGTCAATGATGACGTCGCCAACATCATCATCGCGCAGCTGCTGTTCCTGACGGCGGACAATCCCGAGCGCGACATCTATCTGTACATCAACTCACCGGGCGGATCCGTATCGGCGGGGCTCGCGATCTACGACACCATGCAGTACCTCAAGTCGCCGGTGAACACGATCTGCATGGGGCTGGCTGCCAGCATGGGCGCCTTCCTCCTCTCCGCGGGCCGGAAGGGCAAGCGGTTCGCGCTGCCACACTCGCGGATCATGATCCACCAGCCGTCCCAAAGTGGCGGAGGGGGCAGCGCGTCCGAGATCGAGATCCAGGCGCGCGAAATTCTCTATCTGCGTTCCAAGCTCAACGAGCTCATGGCGCGTCACACGGGACAGCCGATCGACCGGATCGAGAAGGATACCGACCGCGACCGCTTCATGTCCGCGGACGAGGCCAAGGATTACGGTATTATCGATACGGTGATCAGCAGCCAGAACGAGATCGTCAGCGAACAGGTGATCAAGGCTCAGCAGGAGAATCGTTAGGAGCCTTGAACGAGGTGTGGGGTATGGGGGTGTGGTCGTACCGAGGCCGGTTGCGGCAACCCCTTCCCTGTGGCGGTTCAAGGGGTCGCAAATTGAGTTGCCACATCAGTTTGCTTCGTGAAAACCTTCACGAGGCTCGGTCGTCATCCGTCGGATTTTGTTGCTTGACCGACCGCGCAACTGGCTCTTTATTCCCTACGAGCCTTTCGCGGCGCGTGGGCAGCCCGCCTGTCACCGGGCACACGCCGCTCCGGCGGTGCCATCTGTAACCCCCTGCCATGTCCCACGATAAGCACCTGCGCTGCTCGTTCTGCGGAAAGTCGAAGGATTCGGTCCGGAAGTTCATTTCGGGCCCATCCGTCTACATCTGCAACGAATGCATCGCGCTCTGCAACGAGATCCTTGCAGAAGACGAGGAACGCGAGGTCGCCGAGGCGATAACGCAGGTACCAACACCGCCAGAAATAAAGGAGGTGTTGGACCAGTACGTCATCGGGCAGGAGAAGGCCAAGAAGGCGCTCTCCGTCGCGGTCTACAATCACTACAAGCGCATCAACTCGGCGTCCGTTCAGGACGACGTCGAGCTCGACAAGTCCAACATCATGCTCATCGGGCCAACCGGCGTCGGCAAGACGCTGTTGGCGCAGACGCTGGCGCGGATCCTCGACGTCCCCTTCACCATCGCGGACGCGACGACCCTCACCGAAGCGGGCTACGTCGGTGAGGACGTCGAGAACATCCTGGTGCGGCTGCTCCAGGCAGGCGATTTCAACGTCGCCGAGTGCGAACGTGGCATCGTCTATATCGACGAGATCGACAAGATCGCGCGCAAGTCCGAGAACCCGAGCATCACGCGCGACGTCTCGGGCGAAGGCGTACAACAGGCGCTCCTCAAGATTCTGGAAGGCACGGTGGCCTCGGTGCCGCCACAGGGTGGCCGCAAACACCCGCAGCAGGAATACATCCAGATCAACACGAAGGACATCCTGTTCATCTGCGGCGGCGCGTTCGATGGGCTGGAGAAGATCATCGAGTCCCGCACGGGCCGGCGGCAGATCGGGTTCGGCGATCTCAGCACGGACAAGACCGGCGAGCGCAAGAAGAACCCCTTCGCCGAGGTCGAGCCGGACGATCTGCTCCGGTACGGCCTGATTCCGGAACTGGTGGGACGCCTTCCGGTCGTCGTGGCGCTCGAGGCGCTGGACGAGAGCTCGCTGGTGCGCATTCTCAAGGAACCAAAGAACGCGCTGACGAAGCAGTACCGGAAGCTGTTCGAGCTCGAGGAAGTGCAGCTCACGTTTGATGAAGCAGCGCTACGCGCCGTCGCACAAAAGGCGCTCAAGCGGGGCACGGGTGCCCGTGGGTTACGGGCGATCGTCGAGGAGATATTGACTGATGTGATGTTTGATCTTCCGACTCGTGATGACGTCGTCGAGGTCAAGGTGACCGAAGCGTCGGTGCTGAACAGCGGCACGCCGCCGCTGCTCGAGATCTCGCCCCAGCGCAAGAAGAAGGAAGCATAGACCTACGCTGAGCGCCGCACATGGCTAATAGAGGCACGGAACCGGGGGGCGAGACGGAGCGCCTCCCGGTTCTTCCGTTACGCGACGTCGTTTTCTTCCCGCACGTCGTCATGCCGCTCGTCGTGGGACGCGCGGCATCGCTCGCGGCCGTCGCGGCCGCTGCAAAAGGCGACGGGAGGCTGTTGCTCGTCTCGCAGCGTGACAACGAGGTCCAGGAACCCGCGGCCGGCCATTTGTATCGCGTCGGCGTCGTCGCCCGCATCAATCAGCTGACGCCGCTGGGCGGCGGAACCGGCTCGACCCGAGTGCTCCTCGAAGGGTTGCATCGGGCGCGAGTCACGCGCTATTCCGCGCAGAGCACGCACCTTAGTGCCGTTACCGCGCCCCTGAAGTCGACGGTGCCACCGCACGGTGAGTCGCCCGAGATCCAGGCGCTGACGCGCAGTGTGCTCGCGGCGTTCGAGGAATACGTCGGCCTGCAGCGACGCATACCGGCGGAAGTCATCGCGATGATCCAGGGCGCGGACGGCATCGATCGCCAGGCGTATGGCGTCGCCGCACACCTGGCCGTTCGCCATGACACACGCCAGAAGCTTCTGGAGGCCGAGCCCCTCGACGCGCTGCTCCGTCTCCTCGGCGAGGTGATTTCGGGGGAGAACGAGCTGCTGCGCCTGGAGCGGAAGATCGACGATGACGTTCGCGGCTCGCTGTTCCAGAACCAGCGTGAGTTCTACCTGCAGGAGCAACTCAAGGCGATTCACCGCGAGCTGGGCCAGGAGGACGACGACTTCGCGGAGATCGAGGCGCAGGTGGAGAGCAAGGGACTGCCGGAGCAGGTGAAGACTCGCGTGCTGCGCGAGATCCGGAAGCTCAAGAAGACTTCCCCGCTCCACCCCGAGCACACGGTGTCCCGCAATTTCGTGGACTGGATCCTGGCACTGCCGTGGAGCGAACGCACCGATGACGTACTGGACGTCGGCCACGCGCGGCGAGTGCTCGACGAAGATCACTATGGCCTGGAGGAGGTGAAGGATCGCCTCCTGGACTACATCGGCGCACTGGCGCTGGCGGGCAAGCTCGATGGGCCGATCCTGTGCCTCGTCGGCCCACCCGGCGTGGGCAAGACTTCGCTGGGTCGGTCGATCGCGCGCGCCCTGGGACGGAAGTTCGTCCGCATGTCGCTGGGCGGCGTGCGCGACGAAGCCGAGATTCGTGGGCATCGTCGCACGTACATCGGCTCCATGCCAGGACGGGTCATTCAGGCGATGCGACGGGCCGAGGTCGTGAATCCCGTCATGCTCCTGGACGAGATCGACAAACTGGGACATGACCAGCGTGGCGATCCGGCCAGCGCATTGCTCGAGGTGCTGGATCCGGAACAGCACAAGGCGTTCAACGACCACTACCTCGAGGTGGACTACGACCTCTCGCAGGTGCTGTTCGTGACGACCGCGAACTATCTGCCGATGATCCCCGAGCCGCTGCGCGACCGACTCGAGATCATTCGGCTGTCGGGCTATCTCGACCAGGAGAAGGTTGCCATCGCACGGCAGTTCCTCATCCCGCGTCAGCTCCGGGCGCACGGCATCCCTCCCGAAAACATCACGTGGGACGCGGACGTCCTCCCCGCGATCATCCACGGCTATACGCGTGAGGCCGGTGTGCGTGACCTGGAGCGGCGTATTGCGCGGGTGGCTCGCAAGCTGGCGCGCCGCACGGTGGAGCGAGGGAACACCAGCTCGTCCGCGGACGCCGTGCGGTCGAACGATCTCAAGGACCTGCTCGGGACGGCTCCGTTCGACCCGTCAGACCTGATTCTGGACGATCGCGTGGGGGTCGCCAATGGCCTCGCGTACACGAGCGCTGGCGGCGAAGTGCTCGAAATCGAAGTGAGCACGGTGCCCGGACGTGGGCGTCTGCAGCTCACGGGCACGCTCGGCGACGTGATGAAGGAGTCCGCGTCGGCGGCGCTCAGCTATGCCCGCGCCAGGGCGGAAGCGCTGCATCTGGAGCGCGACTTCCACCGCACCCGGGATCTGCACGTGCACATCCCGACTGGCGCGACGCCCAAGGACGGCCCGTCTGCGGGCATCGCGATCGCCGCGGCGATCGTCAGCGCGCTCACCGGAGTGCCGCTCCGGGGCGAAGTGGCCATGACCGGCGAGATCACGTTGCGTGGACGCGTCCTGCCCATCGGCGGCCTCAAAGAGAAGGCGGTGGCCGCGCTCCGCGTCGGCGTGCGGCACGTGGTGATCCCCTGGCAGAACGCGCGTGACTTGCCGGAGGTACCGCAGGAAGTGCGCGACGGGCTCACGTTCCATCCGGTGCGGACGATGGACGAAGTGTTGGCCATCGTGCTTGCTGGCGGCCGTACGGCGCAGTCGTACGCCGGCGACGCTCCGACAGCCGCGGCGCTGGCGCAGTAGCGCGGCAACCAGCCCGTGGCCGAAGCCGCCAGGGATCCGCTCGTCGTTCGTTCGCTCGAGTTTCTGGGCGGCATGGCGAGCGCGGGCGGATGGCGTCCAGACGCCAGGCTGCCCGAGGTGGCGTTCGCGGGACGCTCGAACGTCGGCAAGTCGTCGCTCATCAACCGACTGGTGCGGCGCAAGAAATTCGCGCGCGTGTCGAACACGCCGGGGCGCACCCGCGAGATCAATTTCTTCGCGGTCAACGAGCAGTTCGTGCTGGCGGATCTTCCGGGATACGGATACGCGCGGATCTCGAAGGAGCGCAAGGCCGAGTGGCGGCCGCTCATCGAGGGGTATCTGCGGCGCAGCCCCGCGCTCAAGGGCGTGGTCCAGCTGCTGGACGCGCGCCGCGTCCCCAGCGACGACGACCTGCAGATGCTGGAGTTTCTGGCGGACGTCGGCACGCCCACGATCATCGTCGCCACGAAGATCGACAAGCTTTCGAAAGCCGAGCGCGCCGGGCGCGTGGAGGAGCTTGCTCGACAGGCAGGCGTGGAAATCGACCAGGTCATTCCCTTCAGCGCCGTGAGTGGTGAAGGCAGGGACGAGCTGGCGGAGGCCATCGTGGCGTTGGTTGGCGGCGGCGACGGCGGCTCAGAAGGCGGGCGTTGACGGTTTTCATTCGATCACTTCTGTTTCGGCAGGACCAACGCCAAAACAGACCGTCTCATGGCCTATCTCCCGCTTCGCAAGATTCCTGAACCTGAGGTCAGCGGCATCGCGCGCGACTGGCTCGAGCAGATCTCGAGCGCGCTGCGCGACGAAAGTACCGATCATCGGGTGCTGTGCCGCCGGGCGCTCTGCGAGCTGAGCTTCCCACACTACTCGGGCAACTGGGAGACGGCGGTGGAAGATGAAGGGCTGCCGTTCGCGACGCGGCTCGCGCTGTCCGCCTGCGACCCACGCAACATCACGCTCGAGCCGGAATACTACGCCGACTGCGATGACGCCCGCTTCCAGAAGGTGAAGCCGCTGCTGTGGCTATGGTATTCGTTCGACCGCACCATCGTCGGCGGACAGAATGTCTGGCTCGGTGTGCTGCTCAGGCGGATTCTGGCGCCGTACATCTTCAAGCGCTGTGGCCAGAACTTCAAATGCTTCCAGAACACCGAGTTTTCGTTCGGCTATAACATGGAGGTTGGCGATGATGTCGTCGTGCATCGCCACGTGCTGCTGGATGACCGGGGCGGCATCGTGCTGGGCAACAAAGTGTCCATCTCGGACTACGCCAACGTCTACAGCCACACGCACGATATCGTCGAGCAACGCGACGTCACGAACGCCACCACGGTGATCGGCGACGGTGTTCGCATCACGTATCACGCGACCGTGCTGGCAGGCGTTCACGTCGGCGAAAACTCCATGGTTGGCGCGATGGCCATGGCCACCAAGGACGTGCGGCCCTATCACGTCTACGTCGGGATTCCAGCGAAAAGCGTGAAGGTCAAACCGAACGCGCCGCCGGAGCACCAGCCGAGCGTGGCGCGAACAGCCCGCGAGCGCGGCGCGTCATAGGACGCGGAGCACGTCCTCCACGGTGCCGGCGTCGCCGGTGCCGAGGAGGGCGACGATGTCGCGGAAGATGGAGCGGGATCGCGGCCACACGAACCTGGCTTCCGCCGATTCCGGCGGCAGCCATTCGAAGGCCACGTGCTCGTTTCCCAGTTGGACATCCGCAGGCTCATCGACAAATGCCGCGAAGACCACCGCGGCGGTCACGATGCCTAGCCTGGGTATGTAGAACGGCTGCACCGTGACGTTGTACAGGCGCGATACGCGCAGGCCGGACTCCTCCATCACTTCCCGAACGGCGGCCTGTTCGGGTCGTTCAGCACTCTCGATGCGTCCGTGGACGGTTTCCCAGGAGCCGGGACAACGCGTGTCCGGTCCGCGCTGGAGCACGAGCACACGCCAACCATCGCGCAACGGACGAATGACGTAGACGTCCACGGTGGCGACCTTCACTTCGATCTGGTCGTGCTCGGGCATCTCGGCGTGGGAAGCGACCGCAGGTAGATACGTCGTGGGGGTCCGGACGTCCACTCGCATGGGTGGTGCGGTGACGCGCAGCAACTCTGCCTCGGACGTATGGCCCAGACGCACGTGCGCCGAGCCGGATTCCCAGAGCGACTGCATTCCACCGTCACGCGCGACCGCGCCAAGTCGTTCCGCGCTCTCGCCCGCAGCGACGGACCGCTCGAAATCCGGCGTCACAATCAGGACCTCCACGATGGCGAGGCGTCCGCGATAGCCGTCGCCGGCGCAGTCCTTACATGCCGGCGTGGCACGCTCGGCTACGTGTCGCTGATCGCGAGCGCGACCCGTCGTCGCTCCACAGCCACAGAGGCGCCGGACCAGCCGCTGCGCCAGCACGCCCTTCACCGCGGTCGCGATCTTGTACGGCGCGATCCCGACGTCCACGAGACGCGTGACGGCGGTTGCCGCGTCGTTCGTGTGAAGCGTCGAGAAAACGAGATGCCCGGTGAGCGAGGCCTGAATGGCGATCTCCGCGGTTTCACGGTCGCGAATCTCACCGATGAGCAGGACGTCGGGATCCTGCCGCATGATCGAGCGCAACGCCGATGCGAACGTGAGTCCCGCGCGATCGTTCACCTGCACCTGCACGATTCCGCGCAGGCGGTATTCGATGGGATCCTCGACCGTTACGATGTTGACGCCGCGTTGCTGCATCCGGCGCAGCACGGCGTAGAGCGTCGTCGTCTTGCCCGAGCCTGTCGGTCCCGTGACGAGGATGAGACCTTCGCGTGATTCGAGGAGACGCTCGATGCGCTCGAGCTCGCCCGGGAGAAAACCCATCCCGTCCAGCGCGATCACGGCGGATCTCGTGTCGAGGACGCGGACCGCGACCTTTTCGCCGTGCGACGCAGGCAACGTCGAGACGCGCAGGTCGACAGCGACGCCGTTCACGGCGATTCTCGCACGGCCGTCCTGCGGTCTCAGGCGGTCGGCGATATCCAGCCCACAGAGGATCTTGAGCCGCGATACGAGCGAGGGTGCCACCGATCGAGGCAGCGTTCGCACCTGGCGCAGCACGCCGTCGACGCGATGCCGCACGACGATGCCACGCTCCTCGGGCTCGATATGGATGTCACTGGCGCGGCCGGCGATGCCTTCGGCGAGAAGATCGTCCACGAGTCGCGCGGTGGACGCCGTGTCAGCTTCATCGGGTGCCGGCGGCGCCCCGTCGATGTCGGCCGAAAGATGCTGGACATCCATGGCGGGCGCTGGCGGCGGCTCGTCGCGGTAGGCGGCATCCAGGGCGCTGGCGATCGATGACGGACTGGCAAGCGCAAATCGCACGGAACGGCCAGTAGCGAAGGCGATCGCTCGCTCGCAGTCGAGATTCAGCGGGTCCGCCGTCGCGACTTCCAGCGCGCCCTCGGCCGCGCGCAGCGGAAGCACGCGATACCTGCGAGCCCAACGCTCCGGCAGCAGTGCACGTGCGTGAGCGGTGCTTTCGCGTACGTCGGCCACAGGCAGACCAAACCGCTCTGATGCGATGGACAACAACCGCTCGTCCGTCACCAGTCCCGAGGCCACGACCGCGTCCCACAGGGGACGCCCGTCCGCCGCTACCGATGCCACCGGCTCCTGGCCGAGCACTCCAGTGAGCAATGGCCGCAGCCACGACTCGTTGGACCAGGCAGAGTCCACCATGGTCGAATCATCACACGAGTGCGATGCCGCGCTGGCGTCATTTCAATTCACGGACAACTGCAACGACGCACCGTGGCCGCTGTCCTGCGATGAGAGCTCAGACCATCTGCAGAGTGCTCAGACCAGCCGCACTGCCCTCACGGAGCACACCGGATGAGACCGGAGCACACGGAACCCTCAAAGGTTGAATTTCAAAAGAAAACTCCTCGCCGTGTAATCCCGTCTTGCCCGTGTCATCTGTGAGGGCAGTTGGACGGTCTGAATGGGCTGAAGGGGTTTGAGCTGCTTGCCCTACGGCTGTTGTCTTTTGAATTGGATGGGCATTGATTCGGCCTTCTTCGGATCAATTCGTTGAATTCGGATGCGCAGTTGCTGTTCCAGGAACTACAGGATTTTCCAGAATGTTCGGCTGACGTCGAGATAGAAGCTCCAGCGGCCGTCGTTCAGGCCGCGCGCGACGTCGACGCGCAGGAGATCGAAGAACAGCAGCACACCGACACCGGCGCTGGGATAGAAGCCACTCTCGCGCCCGAACAAACGATCCACGGCGAGTGGATTGGTGAGCGATCCCACGCTGATCTCGTCCGGCGTATCCAGGCCGGTTCCAACCACGAACGGCGCCAGCTTGGCGCTCGCGGCGGACCGGCCGAAACGACCGAGCGGAATGGGAAAGAACGGAACCGGAAACTGCACCTCGAGGCGCTGCGAGATGGCCGCCTCTCCCACGAGCGAGTGGTAGTCGTACCCGGGCGCCGTGATGGGCCCACCGAAGTAGATCAGTTCCTGCGCCGGCAGATTGTCGGTGCCGTGCGCGAGCGATCCGATGGTTCGCGAAACGAGTCGGACGTCCTTGATGGGCAGCTCGATCTGGAGGTCGCCGAACGCTCTCGCGACGCGAGTCGCGCCGCAGGTTGCCGTCGGAATGCAGAATCCCGCGAATGCCGGAACAGACACCGCCCGGATTCCGCCACGGCCCGCAAGCTCGAAGGCACCCAGCGTTCGCGTCGGCTGCTCGGCAATCAGCTGCGCGCGCCACACGTCGGTACTGTCCGCCGGTATCGGCGGCACGAAGCGACCGGACGCCGGGACCGCATGCGTGGTCAGCAGGTCCTGTCGTTCGCGCGACAGGTCAAGCGTCCAGGTCAGCCCACCGCCCGTCACGCCAAACGTGATGCCTGCCGCGTCCGTCTGAAACAGGTCCGTGTAGTCACTCGCGAATTCCTGCGCCGCCAGACTGTTGACCAGCAGCGACCGCTCGGCGACGTCGCCCACGTCGCGATATTCGCGCGCTGCGTAGATGCTGGCCGAGGAGCCGTGGGCGTTCTTCCAAAGCAGCTCGACGCGTCCGTTGGCGTCGGCGTTCGCGATCCCATAACGCCCTTCGGCGGTCGCTTCGAAGCCGCCACCGAAGCGTCCCTTGAGGCCAGCGCCGAGCGCCACCCCCTCGACGCGATTGAACCGCGCGAAGTCGCTCAGCCCCCGGCCCGCAATCGTGGCACCCCGCGTCCGGCGCAGTGCCTGCTCGCGGACCAGCGTGCGCGCTTCGTCCTGCACGCGACGAATTTCGGCGGCTGTGGGCGCCCGAACGTCGGGCGGAAGCGAGTCCAGGATACGTGACCCCGGAAAGCGGTATGCCTTCAGCACGTTTGGCGGCGATTGCACGATCTCGGCGCCGGCGAACTGCGCGAGCGGGATTCCCGTGTTCAGCTGATACTCGCCGATCTCCCAGCGACCCCGAATGATGCCGCGCACGGGATAGTCCATCCATGTCGCGGTGCGCCGGATCTCGATCTCCTGGCGCCGTGGCAGCCAGAAGGTGGCGCCCACCAGGCCGTTCTCGAGCACGATGAACACGTCCTCGAGCTGCTTGTCGAGGAAGGCGGCTCGCGTAAAGCTGAGCGCCATGCGCACGACCTGGCCGTTGGACCGATCGAGATACAGCGCCCCGATCACGCGAGGCTGTCGATCGTCCTTCGGTCGGACCTTCACCTCGTACACACCGATCTCGCGTCCGGGGATCACGATCCGAAGCGAGTCGCTCAGCGCGAAGTCATAGATCTGGAGTCCCAGCGGCGAGAGCGGATGAGGCACGTCGCGCACCTCGTCGCCCTCGCCCAGCCGGATGATCGCCGGGAAATTGTTCTGCACGATGCCGAGGTGATCCCGGTGATACTGGATGTCCGTCGGGAGCAGCGTCGTGTCGCGGCGGCCAACGATGCGCTGCTTGCTGAGGTTCGGGGCGCGCCAGTACACCTGCAGCGCAAGCTCGTCGGCCTTGACCACCTGGGGAGGCTCGCGGAATCCTTCGCCGAGCTGTGCCAGGAACGTCACGTAGCCGTGTGCCGTGGCCTGGTAGTCCACGAGGCCACTGTCGGCAAGCTGCTCGGCCCGTCTGTCGGTAGCTTGTCGCACCAGCGCGAGGACGCGCGGATCGTTCCATTGCTGCGCTTCGATCCGCGCGGCCGTCGCGCAGAACAGCAGGAATAGCACGCCACTTCTCATGAACGCAAAGTATCAATGCTGATCCCCGTCTGGCGGGAGATTCCGTTCGATCTGGATACACCGGTCGCAGCGTTCGCGAAGCTCCGACGCGGACCGTTCTCGTTTCTGCTGGAGTCAGCGCCGGCCGGCGGAGAGACGTGGTCGCGTTTCACGTATTTCGGCACCGAACCACGCGCGGCCTGGCGTCTCAAGGGCGGCTCCGTGGAGGAGTGGTCGCCGGAACGCGGCTGGCACTCGACGCGGCGTCCGACCGACCCGCTGGGCGATCTCGAGCAGGTGCTCGCGCGACACCCGGCGGCGGCGGAGCCGGCGTTGACCAGGGCGTGCGGCGGGTTCTGGGGCGGTGCGGTGGGCTTCTTCGGCTACGACGTCGTTCGGTACATCGAGCGGCTGCCAAACCCGCCGCGCGACACGCAGGAACTGCCTGACGCGCTTTTCGTGCTCACTCGTGTGCTCGTCGTGATCGACAACCTGCGTTCGCGCGCGATCCTCGTGGCATCGGTTGCGGTCCCCGATGGTGCGAGCGACGCCGACATCCGCCGGCTGCGCGACGATGCCGAGCGCGATCTCGATGACGCAGCGCGGCGGCTTACCGGGCCTACGCCGCTCGGGCAGCTGCCGCTCAGCGAGGGCGCGGCGCCGGCCGTCGGCACGTCCAGCTACGCGCGAGCGGATTTCGAGCGCGATGTGCAGCGCATCCGGGACTACATCGTGGCCGGCGACGCGTTTCAGGTGCTGCTCGCCAGGCGGATCTCTCTACCGCACGACTTCGACACCACCGACCTGTATCGCGCGCTTCGGACGCTCAATCCCTCACCATACATGTTCCACCTGGCCCTCGAGGGCCTGGAGCTGGTGGGGAGCTCGCCGGAGCTGCTCGTGCGCGTTCAGGACGGTCGTGTCATCGTCAGGCCGATTGCGGGAACGCGGCGCCGGGATGGTTCCCCGGACGTCGACGCACGACTGGCGCAGGAGCTGCTCGACGACGAGAAGGAACGCGCCGAGCATCTCATGCTCGTCGACCTGGGTCGCAACGACGTCGGCCGCGTCGCTGCCTACGGCAGCGTGCGAGTGACGGACCTGATGGTCGTCGAGCGCTACTCGCACGTCCTGCATCTCGTGAGTGAAGTCCAGGGTGAGCTGCGCCCGGAGGTGTCGACCATGGACGCCCTGCGCGCCGCCTTTCCGGCCGGAACGATGACGGGCGCGCCGAAAGTGCGCGCCATGGAAATCATCGACGAGCTGGAACCCGAGCGCCGTGGCCCGTACGCCGGTGCGGTCGGCTATATCGCGGCGGCCGGGCCGCGCGGCGGGGGCCGCATGGATCTCGCGATCACCATTCGCACCTGCGTGGTGGCGAACGGCATCGCGTCCGTACAGGCGGGAGCGGGCATTGTCCACGATTCCGTGCCCGCGAAGGAGTGGGAGGAGACGGAAAGCAAGGCCCGGGCGCTGCTTACCGCCATTGGACGCGTGCGCGCATCACGCAACGCTGACTAGGCAGAAGGCGCGCATGGTTTCATATTTTGTTCCAGCCATGCGCTTCAAGCTCACCAGCGCGGACAACCTCCAGACGTACGACCTGAAGACCGGGGCACCCATGGTCGTCGGGCGTGCGCCGACGAGCGACATCCCGGTCTTCGATCCCACGATCTCTCGGCGCCATGCCGAGTTGACGGTCGACGACAAGGGAGTTCAGGTCCGCGACCTGCAATCCAGCAACGGCACGTTCCTGAACGGCGCGCGGGTCGAGACCTGCACGCTGGCCATCGGCGACACGGTGACGTTCGGCAAGGTCCCGTTCAGGCTGCAGCCAGGGCAGGTCGCGCCGGCGCAGGCCGGCAAGGACGCGCCCTCTGGGGCGACGATCGTCCGGCAGCTGCCGATGAAGAACACGCCGGGCTCGCCGTTCACGGCCATCAAGTCGGCCGAGCACGACGCCGTTGCGACGCCCGAAGGATTGATTCAACAGCGGCTCACCAAGCTGCTGGAAGTGTCCAAGCAGCTCGGTGCCGCGACGAGCAAGGCCGTCGACACGGACTCGATCCTTCAGATGATCGTGGGGCACGCCTACGACATCCTCACGGTGGATCGCGTCGCCATCCAGTTGATGGACGACTCCGGCTTGCTCGTCACGAAGATCGCGCGCGACAAGCGCGGCGCCGAGCAGCAGCGCGCCGTTCCACAGTCCATCGCACGCGCGGCAGTCACGGACAAGGTGGCGATTCTGTCCGACAATGCCGGCGAGGATCAACGCTTCGGTGGCCAGTCCATCCTGATGCAGCAGATTCGCTCCGCCATCTGCGTTCCCCTCATCGGCTCGGAGGAGAAGGTCGTCGGAGTGATCTACGTGGACAACGTGTCGGCATCGCACCGGTTCAACGACCAGGACTTCCAGTTCGTGGTGGCGTTCGCCGGCATCGCCGCCGCCGCAATCGACAACAGCCAGCAGGCCGAAAGTCTTCGGCGCGCGGCCGTGGTGCGCAGCAATTTCGAGCGGTACTTCGCGCCACAGGTTGCCCAGCGTATCGCGTCAACCAAGGAGGCGTCCAAGCTGGGCGGCGAGAAGCGGCCGGTGGCCGTGCTCTTCTCCGACATCCGCGGCTTTACCGCGCTGGCGGAGACGATGCGTCCGGACGACATGGCCAGCCTGCTCACCGACTACTTCACGGAGATGGTGGCTTGCGTGTTCCGTCACGACGGCACGCTGGACAAGTTCATCGGTGACGCCGTCATGGCGCAGTGGGGCGCGCCGATCGCCACGGCGGATGACCCGGACAAGGCAATGGCGGCGGCCATCGACATGATGAACGAGCTGGACAAGCTGAACGCCGAGTGGAAGCGCGATGGCCGCCCGACGCTCGAGATCGGCATTGGGATCAATCAGGGCGAGGCGTTCGCCGGCAACATTGGCTCGGAGAAGCGGCTGGAGTTCACCGTCATTGGCGATACGGTGAACACGGCCAGCCGGTTGTGCTCGGCCGCTGGTCCCGGTGAGATCCTCATCTCCGAAGAGATGAAGAAGGCGCTTTCCAAGAAGCCGAAGCTCAAGGAAATGCCGCCCATGGAGCTCAAGAACAAGACTCAGCCGGTGAAGGTCTTCAAAGTGATCATCTGATGGTCCCCGCCGGATACGAGCGGCTGCTGCTGGGGCACGCGATAGCAGTGACTCGGTCCGACGTCGCGCAGAGCATCAGGCGATCCCTGGTCAGCGCTGATGGAACGCGCTGCACGTTGCACGAGTACGCTGCACGCCATCCGGCGGCGCGGGTGATCCAGGGTCGAGAGCCGGCCTACGCCGTGCCGCTTCCTCCGCCTCGCAACAAGGAGCGCGTGGTGGTGCGGCACAATCGCCACGGGGGGCTGTTTCGCTCCCTGACCGGCGATCTCTTTCTCTCGCCCACGCGGGCGCCGTACGAGCTGGAGATTTCGATCGAGCTCGCCAAGCGCGGCGTCCCGACGCCGGACGTGATGGCCTACGCGCTCTATCCGCCCGGCGGATTGTTCCAGCGCGCGGACGTGTGCACGCGTGAAGTGCCGGAGGCGCACGACCTGGCCCACGCCCTCGAGCGAAGCAATCCCGGGGAGAGGAATGCCGCGCTGTCCGCCGCCGCACGACTCGTCGCCGTGCTCTCGCTGGCTGGCGCACGACACCACGACTTGAACGCCAAGAACATTCTGGTAGCGAGAGACACTGCGTACGTGCTCGACGTCGACCGCGTGACGCTCGGCGGCCGGGCGGAATCGCTTTTGAACGCGAACCTCGCGCGCCTCACGCGATCGCTGCGCAAGTGGCGCGACCGGTTTGGCGTAGACGTCTCCGAGCAGGAGATCCAGGAGCTCGAGTCGGGTGCTCGCAGCGCGAGTCGAGCCGGCACCGGGTTCACGACCGCGAAGGTCTGATCAGCCCGAGCGGAACGGCCGCGCGCGCGACTCTTCGGTGGCCGCAGGCCGGCGAAACGCGACCAGCGACGTGCCGGCGATGTGCATCAGAGGCAGCCCGCGCGCCAGTTGATTGAGCGCCTCGTACACGCCGGGGAGCGCCGGGCCACGATAGTCGTGCCACAGCACCAGACCGCCGGGCCGCACCAGCATCAGCGCCTTGCGGGAATCGCTCAGCACGTACGACAGCGCGTGTGAACCATCTACGAACACCAGGTCGCACGCACCCGCCCACGGGCTCTCATCGAACGTCTTGCTGTCGCCGTATCGCTGGAGAATCTTGGACTCGACAGGCGTGCCGGAGTAGTAGTAGGACGAGAAGTGTGACTCGTCGAGCGCGTTCCGAACATCCTGATCGGCATCGCCTGCTTCGCGGCGGTACGCTGCGACGTCACCCGAACCCAGCGTCAGTGTCACCACTCGCGCGTCGGGCGGCGAATTGCGCGCCCACATATAGGCGGTGCGCCCACTCGCGGTGCCGAACTCGAACATCAGGCGGGACCGCTTGCTGAGCACCGCGAGAATCCAGGCCTCGAGGTCGCTCGTTCCACCCGTGATCGGGAGCAGGTCGATTCCGCCGATGAGCTGCACCTCCGTGTCGAGCGACGGCCCGAACTTGCAGGGCGCGAATACCGGGTCGATCTCGGAAACCCGAACGCGGCGAATGGGCCACTTGGAGAACAGGTTTTGCTGCTTGCGACGCGCTCGGTCGCGCAGATAGAGCCACGTGGGATAGAGAGCGAGTGTCACGCCGAAGAGGATCGCCAACGACAGCAGCTGGAAAGTCAGGCGCACATAGCTCAATGACCGGTTCCAAGTTCGGCGTGGAGGAGTAGCTTGCTGCCGTCGTCGGCGTCTCTCTCTTCTCTCGCTCTTGCCAGATACAATGTTGCGGCTGCGTGAAGCGATCGCGCAATCGAAGGCCAGGTCATGGGAAAACCGTGGCCGAAAGCCCTACACACGGGGCTATCACCCCGCGCGGTGGCGCGCCATCCAGGCAGGCCTGAAGGCGAACGACGGACGGTTCGGCTGGCACGACGCTGGGCTCGACGAGCGCGTCGTCGAGTATTCCTGGGCGTTTGATCGCGTGTCCGGTTTGCGCCGACCCGGCACGGTGGTGCTGGATGCGGGATCGGTTCTCAACCACAAACCCGTGCTGGACGGCTGGCGAGCGCGGGGGTTTCCGCCACTGTCGATCGTCACGCTCGCGTACGAAGGCAGCGCGCAGGTGTCGACCGACGTGCGCTACGAGTTTGCGGACCTGAGACGCCTGCCGTATCGGGACGAATGGTTCTCGATCGTGTTGTGTCTGTCCACGCTCGAGCACGTCGGGCTCGACAACAAGGGATATGGCGCGCAGGGCGGTCGAGACGTCAATCCGAATGCGGAAGCGATTCGCGCGATGAAGGAGCTGCATCGTGTCACCGCTCCCGGCGGTACGCTGCTGCTGTCGGTGCCGTTCGGAACGCGGTCGGATCGCGGGTGGTTCCGCGTACTGAACCAGGACGACTTGCTCAGCGTCACGACCGTGGATGGGTGGCACAGTGCCCCGCCCCGCGTCTTCAGGGCGACACGTGACGGATGGCGCGAGACCCCGAGCACCGATGCTGTTGACGCCGGCTACAACGAGCCGCCGTCGTCGACGGGACAACGGACCGCGCCCGAGTGGGTTGCTGCCGCCGAGGCGGTGGCGCTGGTGGAGTTGCAGCGGGTCTAGTCGGAAGTTTCGCCGCGAGCGCACTACCAGCCGCGGCGCGGCACAAGGTCGTCGAGGAGCGTGTCGAGCGCGGCCACGACGCGTGCTTCCGGCAGTCCGGGCTCGAGACGCCGCTTGATGTCGCCGTACACCACGGCGCCCGGACAGCGATACGGCGCCCACGGCGCGGTGTCCTTGCGCATCAGCGCCAGTGTCGGCGTCTGAAAGCCCGACGCGATGTGCGTGATCGCGGTGTCCGGCGTGATCACGAGATCCGCTGTCGCGACGGAAGCCATCACCGCATCGAGTGACAGCTGAATCGCGCCCCCGCCAACAGGCCGAGCCAACTGCTCCGCCACTCCCTGCTCCGCCGGCATGGCCGCGACGAGGATCGTCGCGTTGGGCAGGCGCCCGCGCAGGCGGGCCAACACGGGCGCATAGCGCTCGTGATTCCAGAATCGCTCGGAATTGCCGACGGAGATGTTGACCAGCACGCGCGGCCGCCCGGAGCCGATGCCCTCCCATGTGCGCTCGGCACCATCGCGCGCCTCCTCCGTGATGGTCAGGCGTGCGCGCCAATCTCGATCGTTCGGGCCCACACCAAACGGTGCGGCCAGTGCCGCCAGATAGTCCACCCAATGCGGCGGCGTCCCCGGATCGACGGGGACACTGTACACCCGATCATTGCGCCGCCCCGACACGCCGATGCGCCAGCGGGCGCCGGTGCTCAGCATGAGCGCCGTCGTGAGCGTGTTCACGTTGCCGATCGCCACGCGACCGTCGATCACGACGTCGTATTTCCGCCGGCGAAGCTCGCGGAACGTCGGAATGCCCTTCAGCAGGGAGCTGCGTTTGTGTACCACGACGTCGCTGACGAACGGCAGCGAGCGCGCAAAAGCGGCGTTCTGCGGGGAGCACAGAAGATCGAGCGTGATGGTCGGCGACGATTCCGTGATGGCGCGGAGGACCTCCATCGTGACGATCAGGTCGCCGATGCCGTCGTCGCGGATGAAGAGGACTCGATACGGACGCGCGCGCCAGTCGGGCACCTCGACGCGCCGCGGGCCGCCGAGCACGCGGACCAGCGCGATCTGGAACGCCGAGCGAACCGCGAACTCGATCGACTGCAGGCGGCGCAGCACGGAGCGCGACTAGCCCTTCTGCGCGCGCCGGTACTGCGGATCGTTGTACATCTTGAACTGGCGGTACACCTTCGGCACGACACGCCCGCCCGCGATGTCCTGCGCGAGGCGTGTGAGCTCCGTCGCCAGGTCGTCGCGCTGTTCGCGCATCACGTCCAGACGGGCCTCGCAGCGCGCGCGGAAGTCCGCGTCCACGTCATTGCGCTGCGCCTGCTCGCGCATGTGATAGATCTTGAGCTCGATGATCGTGATCTTGTCGACCAGCGATCCGATGGTCTCAGCCACGCTTGGCGCCCCGGACAGGCTTGCGGCCGGCCGCCCTGCCTGCCTTCCTCCGGGCCGTTTTCGCGGCGCGCCGCGGCAAGGCGGCCACGATCTCGCGGTATTCCTCGTCGATGCGCTCGATGAGATCGTTCCGCGCCTGATTGAGCTTGTCGACGTTGCGCTTGGCGGCCGCGACCTGGTGGTCGTCCGGCACGCGCGCTTTGTCTTCTTCGTGCCACAGCTCGATGTTCGTCATCGCGAGGCGCGAGATCAGGTCGCCGAGGGTGTCTGCCATGACGGCCTAATATAGTCGCGGTCCCGCGGTCGTCACCGCTGTTGCCACAGTCTAGTTTTCGGCCCGATGCTCGAACCTCGACTGGACCGCATCGCGATCGTGATGATGAGCGCCGCCGGCGACGCCGTGCACACGCTTCCGGTGGTCAACGCCATCAAACGCCATCGGCCCGCATCACGGATCACGTGGATCCTGCAGCCCGGGCCAGCGACGCTGGTTCAGGGACACACGGCCGTGGACGAGATCATCCTGTTCGATCGCTCGCGCGGGATGCGCGCGTTTCTCGATATCCGGCGGACGCTGGCCGACAAGGAATTCGACCTGGCGATCAACCTCCAGGTGTACTTCAAGGCGGGAATCGTCACGTCGTTCGTGCGAGCCCCGGTGAAACTGGGCTTCGATCGCACTCGGGCGCGCGACTTCAACTGGCTGTTCACGAATCGCAAGATCCCGCCGCACCCGAACCAGCATGTGCAGGATCAGTACTTCGAGTTTCTTCAGGTGCTGGGCATTCCGGTTGAGCCTGTGGAATGGCATCTCGGACCGTGGCCGGAAGAGAAATCATGGCAGCGGGAATTTTTCGCGTCATTCGAGCGGCCGGCGGCCCCGATGGTCGTGGCGACCAGCAAGCCGGAGAAGGACTGGCTGCCGGAGCGCTGGGCGGAGGTCTCGGACGCGCTGTGGCACGATTTCGGCCTCGAGCCGGTGATCGTCGGTGGCCGCAGCGACCGCGAGCTGCACGCCGAACGCGTGATCCGCGAGCACGCTCGCCACGAGCCACGTTCCGCCCTCGGGAGCGGACTGCGCAAGCTGACGGCGATTCTGGGTGGGAGCGCGCTCGTCCTCGCTCCCGACACCGGGCCGCTGCACATGTCCGTCGCGCTCGAGCGACCGGTCATCAGCCTCATGGGGTATACGAACCCGAAGCGCACGGGCCCGTACCGTCGGTACCACGACCTGATTGTCGATGCGTACGGCGATCCCGACGAGGACTACCCGATCAGCATGGAGACTCGTCCGGGGCGAATGCCGCGCATCCAGGTGCGCGATGTCCTGGATCGCGTGGAGCGCTGGCGGGAGCGCTATGCCAGCTCGAGCGGGCCGAAGGTGTAACGCACTCCGACGCGCTCCAGCAGGCGCACGAGCAGCTGCAGCGGCAGGCCCATGACGGCGAAGTAATCGCCGTCAACCCGGGCCACGATGGTGGCACCATACCCCTGAATGCCGTACGCACCCGCCTTGTCCATTGGCTCTCGCGTGGCGATGTAGGCGTCGATGGCGGCCTCGCTGAGCGGGTGAAAGGTGACCGCCACCTCTTCGACGCCGGATTCCACCCGCCCACGCCATGCCACCGCCACCGCGGTGATCACGGTATGGGCTCGCCCGCTCAGCCGTCGCAGCATGCGAACGGCGTCCGCCTCGTCACGCGGCTTCCCGAGCACGTCGTCGTCCACGACGACGATCGTGTCGCTGCCGATCACGATCGCCTCGAGGTCGCTGACCCGCGCGGCCTTCTCACGCGCCAGGCGCTCCGCGTGCGCGTGGGGCATTTCGCCGGGGAGATATCGCTCATCGATGTCGCTCGGCCGTACTTCGTGCGGGATGCCCACCAGGGTGAGAAGCTCGCGGCGCCGTGGGGACTGCGACGCGAGGACGACGCGCGGGCGCGGCGCGCTC
Organism: Gemmatimonadaceae bacterium; assembly: GCA_035758925.1. Taxonomy (GTDB): domain Bacteria; phylum Gemmatimonadota; class Gemmatimonadetes; order Gemmatimonadales; family Gemmatimonadaceae; genus DASPMP01. The sequence goes on along the minus strand of DASTVV010000115.1, from coordinate 80,049 downwards.
ATCGCTCGAGCCAGAGGGTGACCGGCCCGTCGTTCACGAGCTCGACGGCCATCGTCGCCCCGAACTCGCCGGTTTCCGTCGTGGCCCCCCGCTCGCGCAGCTGCGCGACGAACCGTTCGTAGAGCGGAACAGCGTGTTCGGGACGCGCCGCATCGACGAAGCTGGGCCGCCGCCCCTTCTCCGCATTGCCGTACAGCGTGAACTGGGACACCACGAGCAGCGCGCCGCCGACGTCACCGATGCCGAGGTTCATCTTCTGTTCCGCGTCGCTGAAGATCCTGAGCCCGAGGATCTTGTCGGTCATCCAGGTGATCTGCTCCTCGCCGTCCGTGTGCGTAAAGCCGACGAGGACGAGCAAGCCATGACCGATGCGGCCGGCGACGCGATCGCCGACACGCACCTCCGCCCTCGACACGCGCTGAAGCAGAACCCGCACCCGACATTCCTCGTGCTGGAAAGGCCCTAAGCTAATCCCGCGTGCTCCACTCCATGTCAAGTCAACGGCAACGACTCATCCGAATTCATCGAATGCATCCGAACCAAGCCGAATCTCGAGGGTGCTCGAGGCGCGAATGAACCCTGCATGCACGACGAGCGGATTCCGCGTTATTCGTGGAATTCGGATGCGCCGTTGCTGATGTCCGGCTGGCTGGACCTATTCGCGTGGAAAGCGTGGATGCTCGGCGGTCGTGGATACCGGAAGGTAGATACGCACGGTGGTTCCCTTGCCCTGGGCGCTTTCGATGTCGACGTAGCCGCCGCTCTGGCGCACGATGCCGTACATGCTCGCCAGCCCCAGGCCCGTTCCCTCTCCAGAGCGCTTCGTGGTCACGAAGGGCTCGAACAGGCGGGCCATCACCTCCTGGGGCATTCCGATGCCGGTATCCGAGACCAGCAGCTGCGCGTACCGACCGCCCGGCAGCTCGTGCGTGGCGGACGACATCGACATGTCGGACAACTCGAGCGAACGCGTCTCGATCGTGATGCGACCGCCGTCCGGCATGGCGTCGTTGGCGTTGCGCACCAGGGTCGCGAGCGCGTGCTCCAGGTGCAGCGGATCCGCGAACACTTCGCTCGTGGATTCGTCGTGCTTCGTCACCAGCCTGACGCTCTCGCGCAACAACGTGCGCAGACGCGGCGCGGAGTCGGCGACCACGTCGCTGAGCATCAGGCGCCGCGGCAGCATGAACTGGCGTCGGCCGAACGCCAGCAGCTGCTGCGTGAGTGTCGCGGCGCGCATGGCCGATTTCTCGATCTCCGCAACGCTGTCGCGCGCCGGATCATTGGCCGGCATGTCGGCCAGCAGCAGCTCCGTGTGGCACTTGATGACCGTGAGGAGGTTATTGAAGTCGTGTGCCACGCCGCCGGCCAGCTGGCCCACGGCCTCCATGCGCATGCCCTGGTGCAGGCGCTCCTCCAGCCGCTTGCGGCTCGAGACGTCGCTGATGGCTCCAATGGAGCCGATGACCTTCCCTGAAGCGTCGCGATACGGCGTCGCGGAGACTTCCGCGAAGATGCGGGTGCCGTCCTTGCGCACGAGCACCGTCTCGTAAGTCTCGGACTCCCCCGTCAGGCGACGGCGCATGCGATCCGGGAACTGTCCCAGCGCTTCAGGCAGCAGCAGCTCGGTGGCCTTCTTGCCGATCAGGTCCTGCGGCTCGTAACCGAAGACGTCGCGCACGCGCGCGTTCGCGAACGTGATGGCGTCGGTGGCGTCGGTGATCAGCAGCGCCTCGCGCACGTTGTCCGCCACCGACCGGAATCGCTGTTCCCACTCGCGCTCGGACCGCGCCGTCCGATCGCGCGAAACCGCCTCGATCAGGCGCCGCCAGAAACCTGTGGCTGTGGGAGATGGCTGCATCGCGACTCCTCTCCCCAGTATCGGCACGAAGCCGGGTGGGAACTAGCCCGGGGAAACCGCCGGGTCGCTCACTCTACCGTCACCGACTTTGCCAGGTTCCTCGGCTGATCGACATCCAGTCCGCGTCTCGCGGCGATGTAGTACGCGAGCAGCTGCAGCGGGACCGCGGCGAGAATGGGATACAGCATGTCGATCGTCTCGGGAATCCGGATCTCGAAATCGATCTTGCCCGCCAGTGCGGGTTCATCACGGCTCGTGAGCGCGACGACCTGACCGCCGCGCGCTTTGACCTCCTGCACGTTCGAGGTCACCTTGTCGAAGACGGAGTCGTGGGGCGCGATGAACACGACTGGCATGTTCTCGTCGATCAGCGCGATCGGTCCGTGCTTCATCTCGGCGGCCGGGTAGCCTTCCGCGTGGATATAGCTGATTTCCTTGAGCTTGAGTGCCCCTTCGAGGGCGACCGGGAAATTGTAGCCCCGGCCCAGGTACAGGAAATTGGTGGCGTCCCTGAAACGGTCGGCGATGGCTTCGATCTCGTGCGCACGGTCGAGAATCGACTGGATCTGACCGGGCAACTCCAGCATGGCCTGCGCGATCTCGCGGCCCCGGACCACGGACATGCTCCGTAACCGCGCCAGCTTGAGCGTGAGAAGCGCCAGCGCGATGACCTGGCTCGTGAACGCCTTCGTGCTGGCGACGCCAATCTCGGGGCCGGCGTGCAGATAGATGCCGCCGTCGTCTTCGCGCGCGATCGTGGAGCCGACGACGTTCACCAGCCCGAGCGTTTTGGCGCCACGCCGCTTGGCCTCGCGCATCGCAGCCAGCGTATCGGCCGTTTCGCCCGATTGCGAGATGACGACGCAAAGCGTGCGCGGCGTGACGATCGGATTACGGTACCGGAACTCGGACGCGTACTCCGTCTCGGTTGGAATGCGGGCGTGCTCCTCGATCATCATCTCGCCAATCAGGCCCGAATGCCAGCTGGTGCCGCACGCCGTGATGATGATGTGGTCGATGTTGACCAGCTCTTCACGCGTGAGGTTCAACCCGCCGAGCTTGGAGAAGCCTTCGTCGACCACGAGACGGCCGCGCATCGTATTCTGGATCGTCTGCGGCTGTTCGAAGATCTCCTTGATCATGAAGTGGTCGAAGCCGCCCTTCTCGATCTGGTCCAGGTCCCAGTCGATCCGGCTGACACCTTTACGGACGCGCCGCGCGCTGAGGTCGAGCACCTCGTAACCGCTGCGCGTGAGCACGCCCATCTCGCCGTCGTCCAGGTACACCACCTGGCGCGTGTGCTCGAGGATGGCCGCCACGTCGCTGGCGACGTAGAACTCGCCCTCGCCCAGCCCCAGCAGCAGCGGGCTGCCCTTGCGAGCGCACACGATCTTGTCGGGATCACGCGATGAGATCACCGCGATGCCGTATGTGCCTTCCACCAGGCGCAGGGCATCGATGACGGCGTCCTCCAGCGGCTCACCGTCTTCCGATGCGGCTTCGATGAGGTGCGCCAGGACTTCCGTGTCCGTCTCGGAAACGAACTTGTGTCCCCGGGTTTCGAGCTCGTGGCGCAGGGGCGTGGCGTTCTCGATGATGCCGTTGTGCACCACGGCGATGGAGTGCGAGCAATCGTAGTGCGGATGCGCGTTGCACTCGTTCGGCGCGCCATGGGTGGCCCAGCGCGTGTGGCCGATACCGACGGTGCCCGAGATAGGCGAGTCATGAACCGCGGACTCGAGCATGGCGATCTTGCCGGCAGCCTTGCGGGTCTCGAGGCCCTTGCCGTTCAGCGTCGCGACGCCGGCCGAGTCATAACCCCGATACTCGAGGCGCTTGAGTCCTTCGATGAGCATCGGAGTGGCCGTCTTCGGCCCGATGTAGCCCACGATTCCACACATGTCGTCGTTCCCCGGGATTACCGTGAGACACCCGCGACCGCGGGCGCCCCCAGACGTTCCAACAGCACTCTGGCCTGCCCAACCAGCTTCCGCGCTTCGTCCGAAGTCGGCGCCTCCGCGATCACCCGAACGATGGGTTCGGTGCCTGACGGACGGACATGGAGCCACCGATCGTTCCAGGCGAGACGAAGCCCATCCTGCGTATCCACGTTTGCGTCACCAAACGCCGACCGAAGCGCCGCGTACACCGAGTCCAGACTCGCGTTCGGACGGTCGAGCTTGTCTTTGACGATCGAGTACCGCGGCAGGGAAGAAACCAGGCTGGACAGCGGTCTTTTCTCTTCGGTGAGCAACTGGAGAATCAGCGCTATGCCCACCGGAGCATCGCGCCCCAGGTGCACCTCAGGAAGAATCACGCCGCCATTCCCCTCTCCTCCGATCACCGCGTGCATCTCTCGCATGCGCACCGCCACGTTCACCTCGCCCACCGGGGCCAGGGTCAACGTGGATCCGCCCCTGGTGACCGCCTCCTGGACCACGAGACTCGTGGACATGTTGGTCACGGCCGGTCCGGTTCGATGGCGCAGCACCAGCATGGCAGCCAGCGCCAGCGTGTAGTCCTCGCCGATGGTTTTGCCCTGCTCGGAAACAAGGACCAGCCGATCCACGTCCGGATCCACCGCGAAGCCGATGTCGGCTCGCGAGTCGCGTACCAGCTGTTCGAGCTCCCCAAGGTTCTCGGCGACGGGCTCTGGAGGCCGCGGAAACCGCCCGTCCGCTTCGGTATGGATCGCGGTGACCTTGCAGCCCAAACGCTCGAGCAGCGCGGGGACGATCACGGCGCCTGCCCCATGCACGCAGTCGAGCGCCACATGAAAGCCCCGCGCCCGGATGGCGGCCACGTCCACGTACGGGATCTCCAGCACGCGCTCCAGATGGCGCTGCGCGGCACCGCCGTCCGTCTCGACCGATCCGAGCCGGTCCCACGTGGCGCGAGGGATTCCCTTCTCGAGCAGCGCTCGCATCTCCGCGCCTTCGCGAGCCTCCAGAAACAGCCCGCTCGGCCCGATGAGCTTGAGCGCATTCCACTCGATGGGATTGTGACTGGCCGAGAGCATGATGCCGCCGGCCGCGTGGTGCGTTTCTACCGCAAGCTGACAGGTAGGAGTCGTCGTGAGGCCGATGTCGATGACGTTGGCACCGACGGACTGGAGCGCGGCGATCGCCGCCCGATGAAACATCGGACCCGATACGCGGCTGTCCCGTCCGACGACGATGGGGCGCTGAGGCTGGCCCTTCCGCAAGGCCCAGGCTCCGAAGGCCGCGGCGTAGGCGGCGACGACTTCAGGAGTGAGCGATTCCCCGACACGACCACGAATTCCCGAGACACTGACCATCAACCCGTTTTGGGCCATCCAGCCTCCGAATAGACCCGTAACCTACAGCCTGTCGGAAAGCGGACCAAGCGCCTGTCAGATTGCGATTTACACGTCTCAGAGGGACACGGTGACACGGGTTTCGGCGTTGCGCGGGATCAGCAGCAAGTCGCCGCTGCGGGCGGCTGCCAGGGTCGCCTGAACGACGCGCCGGTCGAACTGTGTATCGGCGTTGACTTCCAGTTCCTTGAGGGCCTGCTCGAAGGTCCTCTCCGTCGTCCTGTAGGGACGGCCGCTCGTCATGGCGTCAAAGGCGTCGGCGACGGCGGCAATCCGCGCTTCGAGGGGGATCTGGTCGCCGCGCATGCCGTCAGGGACGCCGGTGCCGTCCACGCGCTCGTGGTGGGATCGGACGACGTTGAGCGCGATCGGGGCGTCGCCAAGCAGCGGGGCCAGGATGCGCCAGCCGACGACGGGATGGGTCATGATGTGGCGATACTCGTCGTCGGTCAGCGAACTCGGTTTGTGGAGGACCTCTTCACGCACACCGATCTTGCCGATGTCGTGCACGTGTCCACCGAGCACGATCTGCTGGATCATCTCGGGTTTGAGATTCATCGCCTTCGCGATCACCGACGAGTAGTGGCTCACGCGCACCGAATGTCCGCGCGTGTACGGATCCTTGACCTCGAGCGAATCCGCCAGCGCCTGGATGCCTGCCAGAAAGAGCTCTTCCAGGCGGCGTGCCTGCACAGCCACGCGCTGCTCGAGATGCTCCTGGTAGTCCCGGTTCTCGAGCACGAGGCGGCGCTTTTCCAGCGCCTGCCTCACACGCGCCCGCACTTCCTCGAGATGAAAAGGCTTCGTGAGGTAGTCCATCGCGCCCGTCGCGAGACAACTCACGCCGACCTCGACGTCGGCCACCGCCGTGATGAGGACCATCGCGGTATCGGGCCAGCGCGTCCGCACCTGCTTGAGCAGCTCAATGCCGTCCATGCGCGGCATCCGCAGATCGCTGAGGATGAGTGCGATGGGCGAGCGCTGGAGCACCTCGATGGCCTCGATGCCGTTCGACGCCTCGTGACACGTGAAGCCGTCGTTCCGCATGAGATGCACGAGCACCTGGCGCAGACGCGGCTCGTCGTCGACCACGAGACAGTCGACGCCGGCGGCCGGCTTCGAAGCGCCGTTATCGCTCATGCGAGACACACCATGTCGCTACCCCCGCGGTCCGCGGCCGGGATTATCTTTGAGGCCAACACGCCTCCTACGAGTATCGGCATGACGCGCGTTTTTGATGAGGACCTGAGCGCCGGCTTCGGCACCCGGGCCGTGCACGCAGGTCAAAGACCGGAGCCGTTGGCTGGCGCCATTATGACGCCGGTCTATCTGACGTCGACTTACGTGCAGGAAGAGCTTGGCCGCAACAAAGGCTACGAGTACGCTCGCGGCAAGAATCCAACGCGCGAAGCGCTCGAGCGTAACGTGGCGGCGCTGGAGAAGGGTCGGCACGGCTTTGCGTTCTCGAGCGGTATGGGCTGCGTGGACTCCCTCATGAAGCAGTTCCGGGCCGGCGACCACATCGTCTGCGGCGAAAATGTCTACGGCGGCACCTTCCGCCTGTTCGACAAGATCCTGCGCCACTTCGGGTTGGAGTTCACATTCGTCGATACCCGCGATTCGCAGCGCATCGCCGACGCGGTGACCGGAAAGACGCGGGCGGTGCTCGTCGAGACGCCTTCGAATCCGCTGATGCGGGTCACCGACCTGCGTGCCGCTGCGGACATTGCGCACAAGAACGGCGCGCTGCTCATCGTGGACAACACGTTCGCGTCACCGGTCTTCCAGCGGCCTTTCGAGCACGGCGCGGACATCGTCTTCCATTCCACGACGAAGTACCTCAACGGCCATAGCGACATGATCGGCGGGATCGCCATCGTCAACGACGACGACATCGCGGCCCGCCTGCAGTTCATTCAGAACGCCGCGGGTGCCGTCCCGGGCCCCTTCGACTCCTGGCTTGCCCTGCGCGGTACCAAGACACTGCATCTTCGCATGCGCCAGCACGACGCCAATGGCCGGACCGTGGCGCGCTGGCTGGTGGAGCAGCTGGGCGCCGAATCCGTGCTGTACGTGGGCCTGCCCAGCCACCCCCAGCACGAGCTGGCGAAACGGCAGATGTCGGGGTTTGGCGGGATGATCAGCCTCGAGCTGGGCTCGAAGGAGCGCGCCAATCACGTCCTCAAGCGCGTGCGGGTCTTCTCGCTGGCGGAGTCCCTGGGCGGCGTCGAATCGCTCATCAGCCATCCCGCGACGATGACGCATGCGTCGGTGCCCGCAGAGGAACGCGTCAAATTGGGGATTACGGATGGGCTGGTGCGATTGTCGTGCGGCGTGGAAGAGAGCGACGACCTGCTTGCCGACCTCGAGCAGGCGCTCGAGGGCGTTCCGGCTTCTGGTCGCAAGACGGAGAGTGGCAAACGGGCAGCGGCCATGCGGTAGCGACACCGGGACGTCGCGGCACCCGTAGGGCTAGAGACGTTTCCGTTTCCCTTATCCCGTGACCTGCCATGGCTGACACCGTGAAACTGACCGCCATTTCGTCGCGCTCCTGGGAGCACCCAGCCGACCGCGCGGCGCTCAACGCCCTTCGCGCCCTGCCCGGATTCGACGAGGTGCTGCGCCGCGTCATGGGGTTCCTCGGCGAGCGTGGCGTCCGCCAGCTCTTTCTCGCCAACGCCGTCCGCGTCGGCCCGCAGCAGCGTCCCAAGCTCAACGCGCTCTATACCGACGTTCTGGAGACGCTCGACGCGCCCGAGCGCTGGGACCTTTACGTCTCCCAGACGCCGATTGCCAACGCCATGGCGGTGGGATTCCAGAGGCCGTTCGTGGTCTTCAACTCGGGAATGCTCGAGATCCTGGACGAGGACGAGCGACGCGCCGTGCTGGCCCACGAAGTCGGGCATATCATGAGCGGCCACCCGACGTACACAACACTGGCGATCATCCTGCTGTCGCTCGGCCTGGCGAACATTCCGCTGCTCGCGGGCATCGCGTTGCTCCCTTTTGAGCTCGCGCTGCTCGAGTGGTATCGCAAGTCCGAGTTTTCTGCTGATCGGGCGGCCCTATTGGGCACACAGAACGTGAAGAAGACCCAGAGTGTGCACCTCAAGCTCGCCGGTGGCGCCGCTCTCGACGACCCGATCGATCTCGACACGTTCCTGGCGCAGGCGCGGGAATACGAGACGATGGCTGGACCCTGGGACAAGGTCTGGCAGTTCATCAACACGGTGTTTCGCACCCATCCGTTCGCAACGGTCCGAGCTGGCGAGTTGCAGCGCTGGATCGAGGCGGGAGAGTACGACAAGATCCTGCGTGGCGAATACCAGCGACGGGGCGACGAGCCCCCGCCGTTGACGGAAGACCTCAAGCAGGCCGGGAACTATTACGGCGACCGCGCACGCGAAGCAGTCAACGCCGTGGGTGACGTCATGGCGCGTGCTCGCGACGCGTTCACCGAGGCCTTCAAAGGCGGTTCGAGCGGCGGGTCCAGCCCAACGCAGTGAAGATTCTCCTCGTGGGCGGCGGCGGCCGCGAACACGCGTTGGCGTGGCGCCTCGCGCAGGACGACCCCAACGTCTCCATCGTCGCCGCCCCGGGGAATCCAGGAATCGCAGAACTGGCCGAGTGCGTTCCCCTCGGCGCGACTGACCTGGACGGCTTGCTGCGCCTCGCCCGCGACCGGCGCGTGGACTTCACGGTCGTGGGCCCTGAAGCGCCACTCGCGGCCGGCATCGTCGACCGGTTTCGCGAGGCCCGCCTGCCGATCTTCGGACCGACGCGAGCGGCCGCGGAAATTGAGACCTCCAAGTCGTTCGCGAAGACGCTGATGCGCAATGCGCGCGTGCCCACGGCCCGCGCCATCGTCTGCACCGAACCGAGCCGCGCGCGGGGAGCCGCCCGCGAGTTTGGGCTCCCCGTCGTCATCAAGGCATCGGGGCTCGCCGCGGGGAAAGGCGTCATCGTGTGCGAGACCATCGAGCAGGCAGACCAGGCCGTCCACGACATGATGGTTGGCCACGCCTTTGGTGTCGCGGGCCAGGAAGTGTTGGTCGAGGAGTTCATGACGGGAGAGGAGCTCTCGGTCTTCGCGATCACCGACGGTGAAAACGCTCTCACGTTGGTCCCGGCGCAGGACCACAAGCGACTCCTGGACGGGGATCGTGGGCCCAACACCGGCGGAATGGGGGCGTATGCCCCGGTGTCGCTCGCGACCGACGACCTCACTCGCGAAGTCCGGGATCGGATCTTCAAGCCCACGCTCGCCGCGCTCGCGGCGCACGGTCGGCCGTTCACGGGCCTGCTCTACGCCGGCTTGATGCTTACGGACGACGGACCGCGCGTAGTCGAGTTCAACGCCAGGTTCGGAGATCCCGAGACACAAGCGGTGCTGCCCGTCGCTCGCACGAACGTGCCGTTTGCCGAGGTGTTGGCTGCCGTGGCGCGTGGAGAGAAACTGCCGCCCGAAGCCACATGCACCACGGCGGGCGCCGCGGTCACGACGGTATTGGCTGCCGAGGGATATCCGGAGAAGCCGCGCACCGGGGACGTCATCGAACTACCGCCGGAGGCGGGCGATGTCCTCTTCTTTCACGCGGGAACCGCTCGCGATGCTGCCGGCGGGCTGGTCACCGCCGGCGGCCGCGTCCTCAGCGTTACTGGAATAGGCTCGACCTTCGCGGCGGCGCAGGAGCGCAGCCGCGACGCCGCGGCACGGGTTGGCTTCCACGGCAAGCAGTTCCGGTCAGACATCGGCTGGCGGGAGGCCGCGCGCCGTGCCGGAGTTACCTGAAGTCGAGACCATTGCGCGCGACCTGCAGCGTAAGGTCGCGGGCAGCCGGATCGCTGCCGTCGAGGTCTCCAAGGCGGACGTGCTGCGCGTCGTCGGCGCACGTGCGCTAAAGCGGCGCACGACTGGCGCCACCATCACGCGCTGTTGGCGCCGTGCCAAGCTCGTGATTCTGGACTTGTCCACCGAGGATCGCCTCGTCGTTTCGCTGCGGTTTACTGGTGCGCTCCTGGTGGACGACGGCTCGCTCAGCGACGAGGACCGGCGCTACTCCACCGTTCGCTGGCGGCTCGCGGACGGACGTACGCTCCACTACCGCGAGGTGCGGCGTCTCGGAACCGTATCGCTGATGACGCCTCGGCAGTTCGAGCGATATGTCGGCGCGCTTGGCGTGGAGCCACTGGAGCCGGCCTTCACACCTGATCATTTTTTTTCGTTGTTGCGTGCCTCACGCCAGGCCATCAAGAAACGGATCATGGACCAGCGGGCAGTCGTGGGCATCGGAAACATCTACGCCAACGAGGCGCTCTGGCGCGCGCAGGTCGATCCGTCGCGCGACGCCCGCTCGCTGAGCCGCGCCGAGAGCGACCGGCTGCACGCGAGCATCATCGCCGTTCTGCAGGACGCGCTCGGAGCACGAGGTACGAGCTTTCGCGACTATCGCGATTCCGCCGGCGAACGCGGTGGATTCGGCACGCGATTGGCCGTGTACGGCCGCGAAGGTCTTCCATGTCCGCGGTGCGGCCACAAGCTCGTCGGAACGCACGCGATCGACGGCCGGAGCACCGTTCTGTGCGTTCACTGTCAAAGCTAGACCTGCTCAAGCCCCGCACGTCCGACGCGCGCATCGGCGAGATGCTCGCGTCGGTGAAGGCGGGCGCGGAAAACCGGCCGGCGGTATATCGGATGATCGCGGCGGACGGAGAGGTGGTGTACGTCGGCAAGTCCAAGCAGCTGCGCTCCCGACTGCTGAGCTATTTCCGGGAGGACGACGACGCCAAAGGTGCTCGGATCCTGCGGGAAGCGCACGATATCGAGTGGGACTACGTGCCCAGCGAATTCGCGGCGCTCCTGGGCGAGCTCCGAATGATCAAGCGCTGGCGACCGCGCCTCAACGTCGCCATGAAACGCGACGGCCGGAACCTCTGCTTCATCAAGCTCACCGGCGGTGTCGCGCCGCGGCTCACCGTTGTCCGGGGTCCGGGAAATGACGACAACGCGATCTACTACGGACCGTTCCTCGGCGCCGTTGGAGTCGACGAATCGCTGCGCGAGCTGTCCGACGTCCTGGGCATGCGCGATTGTACGCTCGACCGCAAGATGAGGTTCTCCGACCAGCGGGAGCTGTTCCCGGTTCCGCCGCGTACGCCCGGATGTCTGCGGTACGAAGTGAAAAAGTGCCTGGGACCCTGCATCGCCGCGTGCTCGTCGCGCGAATACATGGACCGCGTGGGAATGGCGCGCGCGTTCCTGGACGGACATGACGACAGCCCGCTCGCGACGTTGCACGCCGAGATGCGCGCGAGCAGCAACCGCCTCGAGTACGAACGAGCAGCGGCGTATCGGGACAAGTTCCACCGGCTCGAAGCGCTGCGCGAACGGTTCGGCCGGCTGCGGTTCGCGGTCGAGTCCCTCTCGTTCGTGTACACGGTGCCCGGTAACGACGGCAGGGACCGGCTGTACGTCATCCGACGCGGGCGTGTGCGCGCAGAAGTGGACGCGCCGGCCACGCCCGGCGAGCGATCCGCGCTGGACCAGATGCTTGCCGCGATCTTCGGGGACGCAACCGAAGGCATGCAGGTGCCGTCGCACGAGATCGACGAGCTGCTGCTCTTGTCGAGCTGGTTCACACGATTCCCGCACGAGCTCGACCGCACACGCCGCGTCGAGCGCGCCAGTTGATCACCTGGCCGTTATCCGCCCAAACGCGTGGTGGCGTCCGTTGGCAAGCCAGTTGCACCTCCGGCTTGCATGGCAACCAGCTCCTGGCAACCAGTGACGCTCGTAAAGTGCGTAAGCGTGCGGCCGTGGCTCGTCATTCCCGGTGACCACGAACCCTCCGGCTGTCACGACCTGACGCTCGGCAAGATCTATCAGTGTCTGGGTATCGAGGGGCGTGGCTCGTTCGTGCGCATTCTCGACGATTCGGGTGAGGATTTCTTGTACCCGATGTCGCACTTCCGGGAAGTCTGATTCACGCGGATCAAGAGCACTGCCAGCGCGGATCGTGCGGATTGGGCTGAAGCGGCACCGATAAGCCCTTTTTCTTTACTTCCCGTCGAAACTCCATCCCAAAGGCACCTGCACAATCGTGCTATCCGTGCAGTTTCCGCCCAAACCGCGTCATCCGCGCCGTGCAGTGCCGTTGGGACGTGCGTCGAGTGGGATGATTTCGATGTGGACCTCGCCTCGGCGAATCTGCATCCGCGCGACGCTCGGCTCGAGCTGAAACCGCCGCTGGCCAGCCGCACCGGGATTCACCACCCAGCGTCCGTCGGCGCGCGTGACGAGCTGACGGTGCGTGTGACCGTACACGATGACATCGGCCGCGTACGCGGCGAGAAGCTTGTCGGGAGTTGGCGAACCCAGCTCGTGTCCGTGGCTCACATGGATGCGCACGCCCTCGTGGTCCAGTTCGATGGACTCGGCAAGGTCCGGAGCGTCGAGGGGGTCCGTGTTGCCGAAGACCGCGCGAACCGGCGCAATCACCTTGAGCTCGTCGAGGACGCCGTCCCCAACATCGCCCGCGTGGAGGATCAGGTCGACACGCGCCAGCGCGTCGAAGACGGACGGGCGCACGAGCCCGTGCGTGTCAGAGATCAGTCCGATCAGCCCCAACGTCGGACCAGCGCGTGCTCCACGTCCAGCTGGTCCAACACGCGAGCCACGATGAAATCCACCAGGTCCTGAATGGTTTGCGGGCGGTTGTAGAAGCCTGGAGCAGCGGGAAGAATGACCGCGCCCGCACGGGACAGGCGCAACATGTTCTGCAGGTGTATGGCGCTGAGCGGCGTTTCGCGCGGCACCAGCACCAGACGCCGGCGCTCCTTGAGCGCGACATCGGCGGCGCGCTCCACCAGCGAGCGAGACGCACCGACGCTGATCGCCGAAAGCGTTCCCATCGAGCACGGACAAATCACCATTCCGGCGTTGCGCGCCGACCCGGACGCCGGCGCCGCTCCGCGATCGGCGTCGTCGAACACGGTCACGAGACGTCGCCATGCGTCCGCGCCCACGTGGCGGCGCAGCGCGTCCACGGAATCGAGGTCCAGCTCGGTGCGCAGGAGTCGCAACCCGTGAGACGACACGATCAGCCACACCTTCCGATCGGCGGCCAGCAGCTGCTCGAGCAATCTGACGGCGTACGGCGCGCCCGACGCGCCGGTGATCGCGACGACGATGGGAAGGTCGCGCTCCGTGTGCTCGCGCTCGTACGCCATGCGCTAGTGGGGCAGTCGTGCGAACGCTGAGCCGCGCACCAGCCGGTCCATGAGCACGAAGAAGAAGAACGTGATGCTGATCATGCCATTCATCGTGAAGAACGCGGCGTCCAGCCGGGACAGGTCGCCCGGACCGACGAGTGAATGCTCGTACACCAGCAGCGCAGCCACGATCCCGACGCCCGCCCAGAACCAGATGCCAGCGGCCACAGCGAGTCCGACCACCGCGAGCGCTGCGACGCTGACGACGTGAAGCAGGCGCGCGACCCTGATGCCTTGTGTCTCGCCGAGCGCCGCCGGGACGGACTGCAGTCGATGCTCACGGTCGAACGCGACGTCCTGCAGCGCGTAGAAGATGTCGAATCCGGCCACCCACGTCGCGACCGCAAGGGCCAGCGCCAGCAGCATCCACGTCGGCCGACTCCAGCCGCCGACGACCGCCAGGTAGCCGCCAACCGGCGCAATCGACAGGGATACGCCGAGCACCAGGTGCGACCAGCGCGTGAACCGCTTCGTGTAGCTGTAGAACAGAATCCACGCGAGAGCCAGCGGTGAGAGCACGAGACACAGCGTGTTGAGCCGCGACGCGCAGTAGACGAAGAGGCCGGCCGCGACCAGCACACTTCCCCAGGCCTCGCCAACGCGCAGTACGCCCTTCGGCAGCTCGCGCATCGCCGTCCTCGGATTCTGGCGGTCGATGTCGCGGTCCACGATGCGGTTGAACGCCATCGCGGCAAACCGGGCCGCGGTGAACGCGAGCACCACCCAGCCTACGTCGGCCAGACGCAGCGGACGCCGATACGACGCGAGCACAACCCCCACCAGCGCGAACGGCAGCGCAAAGACGGTGTGGGGCAGCTTGACCAGATTGGCGTACGCGATGAGACGGGACGCTCCGCTCAAGGTCTGGCCTTCCCGCATGCTCGGCGCGCTCACGACAACCCCAGGGTCGGCCAGAGAGCGTCCACCTTGCGCTTCGTGTCGGCGTCCATCTCGATCACCTTGGGCCAGTCACGCGTGAATCCCTCTTCCGCCAGCTTTCGCGTCCCGTCCAGGCCCATCTTGGAGCCAAAGGTAAAGCTCCTGCTGGAGTGATCCAGCACGTCCATCGGCCCTGTCGTGAATCGCGCGTCCCGCTCCGGATCGATGTTGTTGAGTGCCGCCCACCACGCTTCTTCCTTGTTCCGCACGTTCACCCAGTGGTCCACGACGACGATCACCTTGGCCAGCGACATGAGACCCTGGCCCCAGAGCGCGTTCATCACCTTCTGCGCCTGGCCGGGGTACTCCTTCTTGATCGACACGAAGACCAGGTTGTGAAAGATGCCTTCGGGCGGCATGTGATAGTCCACGATCTCCGGAATCGTGAGCTTGAGGAGCGGCAGAAAGATCCGCTCGGTTGCGTGCCCCAGGTAGAAATCCTCCATGGGCGGTCTGCCGACGATCGTCGCGGGGAAGATGGGATTGCGGCGCATCGTGATCGCCGTGACGTGGACCTGCGGGTAGAGATCGCTCAGCGAGTAGAAGCCCGTGTGGTCGCCGAAAGGCCCTTCGGTCACCAATGCTTCGCGCGGGTCGATGTATCCCTCGAGTACGAAGTCGGCTTCGGCAGGAACCTCGAGGTCGCAGGTCAGCGCCTTGGTCAACATGACCGGTGACTTTCGCAGGAATCCGGCGAACAGGAATTCGTCGACGGTCGGCGGCAGCGGAGCGGACGCGGAATACATCGATGGCGGATCGGCACCGATGGCAATGCAGACGGGCATGGTTTCGCCCCTTTCCGCCATCTCGCGCCAGTGCGCGGCGCCCACCTTGTGACGCTGCCAGTGCATGGCCAGCGTGTCGCGCCCGGTCTGCATGATCCGGTACATCCCGACGTTTCGAATGCCGCGCTTGGGATCGCGCGTGATCACCATCGGGACGGTGATGTAGGCGCCGCCGTCTTCGGGCCAGCACTTCATGAGCGGCAAGCGATCGAGGTCCACATCGCCGCCTCGCCAGACGACGTCGTGGCATGGCGGCGAGCCACCCTGCTTCCGCGGCGGAAACTTGGCCAGCTCCAGCAGCCGCGGCAAAAGCGCCAGCTTCGCGAGGATCCCCTCCGGCGGCTTCATCTGCAGCAGTTCGGTGATACGCCCACCGATGTCATCCAGGTTGTCGACGCCGAGCGCCATGGCAATGCGCCGCATGGACCCGAAGAGGTTGATACCGACTGGAAACTCGGATTGCCGTCCGCTCATGAGCACCGGCTTCTCGAACAGCAGCGCCTTGCCTCCGCCCGCGCTTTTCATCACGCGGTCGGCGATTTCCGAGAGCTCGAGATTCACGGAGACGGGTTGCCGGACGCGCACCAACTCGCCGGCGCGCTCGAGTTGAGCGACGAATCCCGCTAGGGTGTCGATGGGCACCGACAGAAACTATTACGAAAGTGATGGTGGGACACGGTCATCCAGGTATTTTGTTCAGACCCTCCATGCCCTTCTGGTTCCGCCGCCCCTTTCTCATTCTCCGGCATCTCTTCACGAGCCGCGAGCGTCCCGACCTGCACGCGCTGGCGCGCATCGAGGATCCGGAGCGATTCGTCTGGGCCATCCTGCCGCACGCCGCGCGCACATTTTCGGCGTGCATCGCGCTGCTTCCCGCACGATCGGCGATCACCGCGGCCGTGGCCTACCTGTACTGTCGCATGCTCGACACGTACGAGGATCTCCTGCCGGCTGGGCCGGCGCGGGATGCGTCGCTGCGTGCGTTCGCGGCGCGTGTCGAAGACGTGGGCCAGTCCGGCACGCTGCCAACGGCGCCATCGATTGCCTCGTCGCTCGCCGCATCGTTCACCATGGACGAGCGCGACCGCGCACACCTGCTGCTCGTGCAGCGCGCGGACCTCGTCGATCGCGTCTTTCTCTCGTTCGATTCAGATGCCCGCCGGGTGGTTCGGGATCTCGTTCGCGACATGGCGGACGGCATGCGCTGGTCCTCGGCGACCTTCGAGCGGCAGGGCGGCATCCTGGCGGACGAGAGTCAGCTGCTGGCGTACTGTCGCCACGTGTTGGGCAATCCCGTGGTCTTCGGCGCGCGGCTCGTGCGATTGGAATACGGGTCGACCCCGGAGTTGTCGCATGAGGAGCGCGAGGATGCCATGCGCGTGGGCGAGATGGTGCAGCTGGCGAACATCACGCGCGACGTCGAAAAAGACCTCCGGCGCGGGATCGCGTACGACCCGCTGTTGCGAAACGACCTGCTCCGCGAAAACCCCGGAGATCCGCAGCTCGCCGAACGGTGTCGCGTCGTTCGCGAACGCCTGCTGAGACTGGCCGTGGCCCGCGTTCCTGCGTACCGACGCGTGGTCGACGCCATGCACCTGCCGCGTTTCAGCGTTGCGCGAGCGTCCGCGATCCTGATGCTGCTGTTCACGGACCGATACTTCCGCGGTTGCGCACGGCGCGCGGGACTGGAAGCCTGGGACGGCCCGGAATCGACGTTCGGTCTTTATGTGCGATCGATCCGCGCGTCACTCTCCCGCCGCGTGCTTCGGCGCGAGCTCCTTCGCGTCGAGCGCGCATTTGGCGCCGCGGCCACCGCCGAGCTGGGGCTGCTCGAGACCTGACCGTTGGCCGGGCTGCCCGTACGCTCCTTCCTTCCCGGATCCGGAGCTACGACTTGCGACCCACGTGAATCGCCGCGATTCCCAGCGACAAGAGCTGCCAGCGCACGTCGTCCAGACCGGCGCCTCGCATGCGTTCGGCCAGCTGAGACGCGGAGGGAAAGTGCGCGACGGATTGCGGCAGGTATCGATACGCGCCGCGATTGCCGCTGATGATTCCGCCCAGCCACGGCAGCACATGGTGGAAGTAGAGGTGGTACGCTGAACGCACCAGCGGCATTCGCGGGGTCGTGAATTCCAGGATGACGAAGCGAGCTCCGGGCGCGAGCACCCGCGCCACCTCGCGCAGACCGGCGTCCAGATCCGCCAGGTTGCGAACCCCGAACGCCACGATGGCGCCGGCGCAGGTCGCATCCGCAATCGGCAGGGTCAGCGCATCCGCAGTCACGGCGTGAACCGGCAGGCCATCCACCTTTTCGACGCCCGCGCGGAGCATCGGCTCAGCGAAGTCGGCGCCGATCACGCGTCCGTTGAATCCGGGCTGGTGCGAAAGCTCGACTGCGACGTCGAGCGTGCCGGCGCAGAGATCGAGATACAATCCCGACGGCGCCGCCTCCCACTGGAGGGCCCTGATGGCCCGGCGACGCCAGCGGCGGTCGATGTTCAGCGACAGCACATGGTTCAGCAAGTCGTAGCGTGGCGCGATGTCCGAGAACATCGCCCGCACGTAGGACCGCTTCTCCGCACTGCCACTCGCGGCCTCGCGGGCGCTACGTTCCTCTGCCTGCCGCTGTTCTGTCGCCATCATCGCTGCAAGTTCGTGGCGCGCCGTGACAGCGGCAAGCATCTTCAACCGCGCGAATGACGCCGCCGATTCCCGTTCTCGATCTCGCGAACCTGCCGGATGCCGACGTCGTTGCGCTCGCGCAGCGCGGACGCGAGCCGGCGTATCGCGAGCTGATTCGGCGATACGAGCGCCCCGTCTTCTCGCTCGTATACCGGATGGTACGCGACCGGGAGCTGGCCGAGGACCTCACGCAGGACACCTTCGTGAAGGTCCTCACGCACATCGAGAAGTACCGCTCGGAGTTCAAGTTCTCGAGCTGGCTCTTCAAGATCGCGAACAACGTCGCCATCGATCACCTCCGGCGCCGGCAACTGGACACGGTGAGCATGGAGGGGTCGCCCCATGCCACCTCGCCCGCGCTTACCGAGGCGACGTCGTTCGAGCTTGCGACCCAGGCGGAGACGCCGCTCCAGGAACTGGAAGCCCGGGAGCTGGGATCCGAGATCGAGCGGGCAATCGCCCGGCTGCGGCCGGAATACCGCGCCTGCATCCTGCTACGGCATGTCGAGGACAAGTCCTACGAAGAGATCGCGGCGACGCTCGATCTCCCTCTCGGCACCGTGAAGACCTACATCCATCGGGCCCGGCACGAGCTCAGGAAGCTGCTGGAGCATGTGCGTGACGGCGGGCTGGGAGGCCCCCAATCACCCGCCGAGGAGCCTGCGTGAGCCCGCGTGAGCCGCGTGAGCCCGCGTGAGCCCGATCACAACGTTCCCGTGGCCCGGCGCAAGTCGAGTCATTTGCGAGCTTTTTGCCCTGAAACCATCCCCAATCCCGGGCCGTAGATAGCCCCGGAGGCATCGTGCATCACAGGCATCTACTACCGAACGAAGTCGACCTGCTGCTCGACGAAGAGAGCGGATTTGGCGTTCAACCGCTCCGCGAGCACGTACGCGCCTGTGAGGCCTGCACGGCCCGGCTGGCGGAAGCCAGGGCTGTCGTGGTCGCCCTGAGCGAGGTCCCACTGCTGAGTCCGCGGGTTGGCTTGGCTGACCGGGTCATGAGTCAGGTACCGGTCTTCGTCCCCTGGCACGTCTCGGCGCGGGACGCCGTGAGACGTTGGATGCCCACCCAGCCGGCGGCCCGTGCGCTCGCTGCCACCATCGTGGCGGTCGCGGGCTCGCTGATCACGGGACTGACCCTCTGGATCGCTACCCGCGGCGACCTGCTGTCTGCCTTCACGGGACTCGTTGGCGACAGGGTGACCAGCACCGTGAGCGACGCGGCCGGAGATGCCGTCGTTTCGCTCTTCGGACCCCAGGTGATCCTCGCCGTCCAGCAGCTGGGACCGGTGGGCATCGCGCTCGCCACTGGCGGGTTCGTCGTCGCATCCATCGCGACGGTCTTCGGCCTCAGACTCATCGCGACCTCGAGCCGCGCACGGAGCTGACCATGCGCGCGCTCACCTTTGGAGCGCTGGCCGCGGCCCTTGTCGCGGCGGGCGCGCCCGCACAGCAAGCGTCCGACTCGTCGCGCCCCCCCCGTCCCGCCCCCGTGATGGATGGTCGGCTGCGCACCGAGATCATGCTCATCCGCAGCCTCCTCGGGAGCGTTCATGCCCCGGTGGCTGACAGCTTCAAGGTTGGCCGACAAGAAGTCGCGAGCGGTGCGACCAGGCAGGGAACCATGGCTGTCGCACGCGGCAACCTCATAATCAGCGGTCGCGTGACCGGCGACGCCATCGCCGTCCACGGCGACGTGATCCTGTATCCCGGCGGCTCCGTCGGCGGTAATGCCGTCGCCATCGACGGCCGCGTACGCACGGCGGGGGGTGTCGTCGAAGGCGACGTTCGCTCGATCCGCGGCATCACGGGCGGCATTCTGGCACGCGCGGCCGGCCGAGCTCCGACCGCCGAGCCAGTCTCGACGTGGGGTGCCCTCAAGATGGTGCTGGGTTGGTTCACCGTGCTCGGGATCATCGGCATCGGTGTCCTGCTCTTCGCCGAGCAGAATCTCAATGGCGTCGTGACTGCCCTGCAGCAGCAGTTCGCTCGATCGTTCTGGATCGGCATCCTCGCTCAGCTGGCGGCCATCCCTGCGCTGCTGCTCATGGTGCTCGGTCTGGTCATCTCGCTCATCGGTATCCTGCTCATCCCGTTTGCCGTCGTGGCGTATGTCATCGCGCTGGCCGGCCTTCTGATGCTCGGGTTCCTTGCCGTTGCGAGATTCACGGGCAGGGCCTTCCTGGGGAGTGCCGCCGACTCGCGTGCCGTGCACCTCCGGTCGCTCTTCCTCGGCCTCGTCGTCTATGTGGGCCTCTGGCTGCTTGCTGGGGCGTTCATCTGGCATCCGATCGCTGGTTCCGTGCTCCGGGGTGTGGCCCTGGCGGGCAGCTGGGTCGCGATGACATTCGGCCTGGGCGCGACGATCCTGACGCGCGCAGGCACCAGACGCGAAGGCGAACACGGGCGGGCCGCGCGACCGGTGGATGATCTCTCGTGGCAAACGCCAACGCCCGTCACGGGCGTTGCGGCGGCACGGCGCCCTGTGGTCACCACGAAGGGCTGAGGAGCGCGCGGCACTGGAGCCGCGCGCCTACACGGTTCGCCGCTGCCAGCCTCCGGCGCGCCAGAGTGCCGTCATTGCCACCGCCCTCGCGGTGGCCGTCAGTGAGATCACCCACCAGATCCCGGTGCTGCCCCATCGCGTAGCCGCCCAGGCGGCGAGCGGAACGCGCAAGACCGTGAACGTGGTGGAACTCAGCATCGGAGCAACGGTGTAGCCGGCACCCCCGAGCGCGCTTTCAAGCACGACCTCCGCACACACCGCGAGCTGAGAGAGCGACGCGATGCGAAGGTAGTTGGCACTTTCAGCGATGACCGCCGGATCCGTCGCGAAAATCGCCGCAAACCGCTCCGGGACCCACAGCTGCATGATGCTGAAACACACCCCGAGGCCGGTGCAATACGCGGTCGCCAGCCAACCTGCTTTCACCGCTCGATCCACTCGGCCTGCGCCCAGATTCTGACCGACGATGGCAGCGGTCGCGGCGCCGAATCCGACGCCGACCATGAAGAGCCAGCTCTCGACGCGATGGCCAATGCCGAGCGCCGCGAGCGCTGGCGTTCCAAATCGTGTGGTGCTGCGCGTCACGAGCACGTAGATCAGGCTGAAGACGACCCCTGTCGCGGCGGTCGGAAGCCCGACTCGGCAGATCGCGCCAATCGCGCGCCAGTCGAATGTCGTGACCGTCAGCAGGCGACGCCGCATGGCGAGCAACAGCCCCAGGCTGAACGCGACCGCGCGCGTGGTCACCGTGGCGATAGCGGCGCCCGCGATTCCCAACCGCGGCGCCGGGCCGAGTCCGAGGATCAGTACAGGATCAAGCACCAGCGTCGCCGCAACGGAAATCGCGAGCAGGATGAAGGGCGTTCGCGAATCGCCGGACGCGCGGAACGCCGCATCGACGGCAAAGAACCCGAACAGAAGTGGCGTGCCCAGGAGATAGGTGCCCAGATACTGGACACCAAGCGCGGTGACGTCGGCCGGCGTGTGCATGGTCGCGAACATCCAGGGCAGCATGAGATGCCCGACGACCGCGGCCACGCCACCCACGACGAGTGTGAACACGAGCGCAGTCCCGGCGACACGCGCAGCATCGGCGCCTCTCCCTTCCCCGTAGCGGCGCGACGCGACAGCCGTGAGACCGATGCTCACCATCTCCGCCACCGAGATGATGAGCCAGACCCAGAAGATCGACGTCGAGACGGCGGCGATGCCTGTCGCACCGATCTTGGTGCCGACCCAGAACGCGTCGACGCTCGCGAAGATCGTCATCAGCAGCGTCGACGCCGCTGCGGGAAATGCGACCCGCGCGATGGTGCGGGGCAGCGGATCCACCACGAGCCGCGCAGCCGCGGCCGGGTTCTCACGGACCGCGACCGGCGCCAGCCCTTCATGTGGCTCCAACGGCAGCGCGGCCGTCCGGGACTCGGGCGGCCGCGCTACATCGTTCGGGTCCACTCGAACCGTGCTCACGTCCCTTCCCCGCCTGCGCTCGACATCGCCTCGGCCTTCATCCGGTCCGCCACCGACATCAGCGCTTTGGCGGCGGATGATTGCGGGTCCGACACGACGATTGGCTGGCCTTTGTCGGCCCCTTCCATCACGCGAGGATAGAGCGGCACCTGTCCCAGCAGCGGCAGTCCCAGCTCAGTGGCCAGGCGTTCGCCACCGCCGGTGCCGAAGAGCGAGCTGGGCTTGCCGCAATGTGGACATTCGAACCAACTCATGTTCTCCACGATGCCGAGGACCGGCACGTTGACGCGCTGGAACATTTTCGCGCCGCGCAAGGCGTCGCCTACGGCCACCTCCTGCGGCGTCGTCACGATGATCGCTCCCGCGACGTGCGTGGCTTGCACGAGCGACAATTGCGCGTCGCCGGTACCCGGTGGCATGTCGACGATGAAATAGTCGAGCTGTCCCCAGGCGACGTCGCGCAGGAACTGGTTCACGATTTTCATGACGATCGGCCCGCGCCAGATCGCGGGCTGATCGCGCTCGATCAGGAACCCGAGGCTGATGATCTTCACCCCGTGCGCCTCCAGCGGAACGATCTTCTCGTCCACCACCGCGGGCGGTGAGTTCACGCCCATCATGCGCGGGATGTTCGGGCCGTAGACGTCCGCGTCCATCAGGCCAACGCGCGCGCCCGACATGGCCAGGGCAACAGCCACGTTGGAAGCCACGGTGGACTTTCCGACTCCGCCCTTGCCGCTCGAGATCGCGATGACCTTGCCCAGGCCCGGGAAGTGCACCGGCTGCTGCGCCGGAACGGGCTTCGGGGTAGGCCGGCTCTCCATCACGGGCAATGGTGCTCTGGGCGCATCGCGCCTGACACCGCCGCCTTCCCCCTCTCGCTCCTTCTCCGTCATATCGCGCAACCTAAAGGACGTCACGCGCCGCGGCGAGCACGCGCTGCCGCACGTCGTCCAACCCGCCGGGAATCAGCGCGCCCGACGCTCGCGCGTGGCCGCCGCCCCCGAATTTTCGCGCGAAGGCATTGACGTCCACGCCCCCCGTGCTGCGGAACGACACCTTGACCTTGCCGTGGCCGAGATCGCGGAAGAACACGGCCATCCGCGTCCCGGCGATGGAACGCGCGTGCTCCACGATGCCGTCCAGATCTTCCTGGCGAACATGATGCTGCTCGAGCGCGCCAGCGCTCATCGAGAGCCACGCGAGCCCTTTGTCTTCGTCCACGCCCAGCGTCTGCAGGACATCCGCCAGCAGTCGCACTCGCCCCGCCGGCGCTGAGGCGTACACGCGCTGATACATCTCCTCGGGGTCGACACCGACGCTCAGCAGGTCCGCCGCGATCGCGTGACACCGGGGCGTCGTGTTGCTGAATCGAAAACCGCCGGTGTCCGTGAGGATCGCGCTGTAGAGAGATTTTGCGATGCGCGGCGTGATCTCGAAACCGAGCTCTTGCGCCAGATCGTAGACCAGTTCGCCAGTGGCGCAGGCGGTCGTGTCCGTGAGCAGGATGTCGCCGGCCCGATCGTCGGACGCGATGTGATGATCGATCACCACCCGCGGCACCTTGAGCGAACGGACAGTCTCCGCGAGCGCGCCCAGTCGCTTCACGTCGCTGATGTCCAGCACGATCAGGAGATCGATGTCCTTGAGCGCGTCCGCCCCGTCGGCCGTGCGATCCTCGACGTCATCCGCGAGGAGAAAGTCGAAGAGGTCCGGCCACGGCGTCGGGTTGACGATGTGCACCGCCATGCCGTGCTGCGCGAGCATGCGCGCCAGCGCCGCCTCACTGCCGCAGCCGTCGCCGTCGGCGTTGATGTGCGTGGACAGAGCCACCCGCCGACTTGGTTGCAGCTCGCGCGCAACGCGCTGAACACCAGCGCGCCGTTCCGCCGAGATCTTGAGGTAGTCGCCGTGGACTAGCAAAGCACTCCAGAAAAAGAGACGGCGCCCCGGTTGGGGGCGCCGTGCTCAAGATAACGTCTGGCTAACGCCGTGCTCCAGCAGCCGGCTGGGGATTGCTGAGCTTCGAATTCTTGCGACCGTACGTGAAGTAGATGACGAAGCCGATCAGCAGCCACACGATCAATCGAATCCACGTGTCGTGGGGCAGACCGGCCATCAGCGCCAGGCAGGAAATGATGCCCAGGATTGGAACGAGAGGCACCGCCGGCGTCTTGAAGGCGCGGGGCAGATCCGGCGAACGGCGACGAAGGATCCAGATGCCGGCGCACACGATGACGAACGCGAGCAGCGTGCCGATGCTCACCAGCTGACCCAGCAGTCCGATCGGGAAAAGGCCCGCGACGATGGCGGCAGCGGTACCGGTGACAATGGTCGTGATGTAGGGAGTGCGAAACCGCGGATGCACCTTGCCAAACGCGCTCGGGAGCAGGCCGTCATTGGCCATCGAGAAGAACACGCGGGCCTGGCCCATGAGCATCACCAGCACCACCGACGCGAGTCCGGCGAGGGACCCGACTTCCACCGCGTAGCGCAGCCAGGCCAGCGAAGGACCAGCCGCCTGAATCGCCACGAGGACGGGCGCCGGATCGTTGAGCTTGAGGTAGGACGTCATGCCCGTCATGACCAGCGCCATGAGCACGTAGAGCACGGTGCAGATGGCGAGCGAACCGAGTATGCCTATGGGCATGTCTCGTTGTGGATTCTTCGCCTCCTGTGCGGCTGTCGATACGGCGTCGAATCCTATGTAAGCGAAGAAAATCACTCCCGCGCCACGCAACACGCCGCTCCAGCCGAATTCGCCGAACCGGCCCGCGTTCTCGGGGATGAACGGGTGCCAGTTGGAGGTCTTCACGTAGATGAAGCCGATGCCGATCACCAGGAAGATGATCGCCACCTTCACGAACACGATGAAGTTGTTGAAGCGCGCCGATTCCTTGATGCCGATGACCAGGATGACGGTGAGCATGAGTGCCAAAACGAAAGCGGGGACGTTGAAGATCGCCCCCGTTCGCGTGAAGTTGTTCGCCGCGTCCACGGCGTACGGCGCGTCGGACCACTTCGTGGGGACCGTGATGCCGAATTCGGCCATGAACTTCACGAAATTGCCCGCCCAGCCGACGCTGACGGTCGCCGCGCCGAACAGGTACTCGAGCATCAGGTCCCAGCCAATGATCCAGGCGAAGAACTCGCCCAGCGTCGCGTAGCCGTAGGTGTAGGCTGATCCCGCGATCGGGATCATGCTGGCGAACTCGGCGTAGCACAGGCCGGCGAAGGCGCACGCGACGCCAGCGAGAATCATCGAGAGCGTCACCGCGGGACCCGCGTACTGCGCGGCCGCGTTGCCGGTCAGGACGAAGATGCCCGCGCCGATGATCGCGCCGATGCCGAGCAGAATGAGGTTGGTGGCGCTCAGCGCACGCTTGAGCGAGTGCTCGCCCTCGGCGGTCGCCTCCTCCTGCAGCATCGTAATGCTCTTAGTCGTCCACAGTCCCATGCGGATCTCCGGTGGGTACGTACGTAAAAAGGGGCGGCGCAGGTGAGCCGCCCGGACTGTATACAGCGCGGAACTTCGGCGCCCGTCACGGCGCTGTCAAGGAAAGCTTTTTCGATTCAGCCGCTGTAGTTCGGTGCTTCCCGAGTGATCGTCACGTCGTGGGGGTGCGACTCGCGCAATCCGGCCGTGGTAATCCGCACGAATTCGGTCCTCGTGCGCAGCTCTTCAATCGTGCCGCAGCCGACGTATCCCATCCCGCTCCGAAGCCCGCCCACCATCTGATACAGCACGTCGGACACCGGCCCTTTGTAAGGCACGCGCCCTTCGATGCCCTCGGGCACGAGCTTCCGCGGCGACAGCTCGCCTTCCTGGAAGTAACGGTCGGCGCTGCCGTCCTGCATGGCGCTCAATGAACCCATGCCGCGAACCATCTTGTAGCGCCGGCCCTCGAGCAGGAACGCCTCGCCGGGGCTCTCTTCGGTGCCCGCCAGCATGGATCCCATCATGACGGACGCCGCGCCAGCGGCGATCGCCTTGACGATGTCGCCCGAATACTTGATGCCGCCGTCGGCGATCACCGGCACGTCGCCCGCGCCGGCAACGGCGTCGATGACGGCAGTCAGCTGGGGAACGCCGACGCCGGTGACGACGCGCGTCGTGCAGATGGACCCCGGACCCACGCCGCACTTCACGGCGTCGACACCGCGCTCGATCAGCGCGCGCGCGCCATCCCTGGTCGCGATGTTGCCAGCCACGAGCTGGACGTCGGGAAATGCTTCGCGCATCTGGGCAGTGGCGCGCAAGGCGCCTTCGCTGTGCCCATGCGCCGTGTCCACCACCAGCGCGTCCACGCCCGCCTCCACCAGGGCGCGCGCGCGGGCCATGAAGTCGCCCGCAGCGCCCACCGCCGCCGCGACGCGTAACCTGCCGTGCTTGTCCTTGTTGGAGTCGGGATACTGCCGGCGCTTGTGGATGTCCTTGATCGTGATCAGGCCGCGCAGCTTGCCTGCACGATCGACCACCGGGAGCTTCTCGATCCGGTTCTGCGCCAGAATCCGCTCAGCCTCGTCCAGCGTCGTGCCTTCCGGGGCCGTGACCAGCCGGTCCTTCGTCATCGCGTCTCGCAGCGGCCTGTCGAGATCACGCTCGAACTGCAGGTCGCGGTTGGTGATGATTCCGACGAGGCGATCCTCGTCGTCCACGATGGGGACGCCGGAGATCCGGAAGCGCGCCATGAGCGACGTGGCGGCCCGTACCGTATCCTCCGGCCGCAGCTTGTACGGCTGCAGGATCATTCCGCTTTCACTGCGCTTCACCCGATCGGTCTCGGCGGCCTGCCGGTCGATCGACATGTTCTTGTGCAGAACGCCAATCCCACCGGCCCGCGCCATCGCGATGGCCATCTCCGATTCCGTCACCGTATCCATTGCGGCGGACGCGAAGGGGACCTGGAGGGTGATGCCGCGCGAGAAGCGTGATCCCGTGGCCACGTCTTTCGGATGCGTGACCGAGTGCCGCGGCACCAGCAGCACGTCATCAAACGTCAGAGCCACGTCGTCGCGCACCCGGGATGCGTCGCTCCGTGGCTCTTCAATGCGCAAAGGCCCGCCGCCAGATCGTTCCTGGTGCGCGGGCCGTGAAGTCGTTCGAGTTCCTGTCGCCATGGTGAAATGTATCGTGCTTCACCGAACGGAACTAGTGAGCACGCAGTTCGCTGCTCATCCGCGCCCCAGGAGATGCAGGCGCTTGCGGATCCTGCGCGGCAGAAAGAACGCAGCCGCCAGCAGCGCTTTTCGCAGGTTCAAGTCGCGCAGATCAGCCGGATCTCCCGTCCAGTGCGACATGAGCACCGCCCTGCCGGCATTCTGCATCAGACGGCGCACCGCCAGCACCAACAGGTAGACGTCGTCCACTTCACCCAGGAACGGGATGAAATCCGGAATGAGATCGATGGGCGTCACGATGTACGCGATGGCGCCCGCGACCAGCAGCTTGTCCACGACCGAGACGCGGCCGTCGACCATCAAGCCCCACAGCAGTTTCAGGAAGCGCGGCAGCTCGGCGATGTAGCCCAGCACCGTGCGCTTGGCTCCCGCGCGCGGCGAGCCGTTCGCGGACGGTACGCCATTGCCCTCTGTGCGTGCACGCGCCCTTTCGCTCTTGAGCACCGGCATTACAACCGCTCCTCGCCCGAGCCCGGATGCTCGACGTCGTGCGCCGGACTCGATGCCTCTTTGGGTGGTGGCGTCTGCGGCCCCGTTGTAGTCGACGCCGACGTCGTCGGTGGTGCAGCACTCGTACCGCTGGGTCCCCCAGGGCGAGGCGTCATGCTCTGGGCAGCGGTCACGATGTCGGAAGCGACGGATTTCCCCGCCGCAACAGCGCCATTGAGAACGTTGGCTGCGCGGTTCAGCAGCCCCATGGTTTCGGCGATCGCGGCCGCGGAGACCTTGCCCGCCCGCATCCGGTCCTCGACCGCTTCCGTGAAGCGCGTGAACGCGTTTCCTGACGGATTCTGGCGCTCGGCGTACTTCGATTCGAGGAACTCGACGTAGTCGAGTATCTGGTAGCCGCGCTCGTCCGTGAGCGCGTCGAGTTTGCGGACGATGCGTTCGCGCAGGTGCTCGTTCATGGCCCTGTTCCGGCCGCGGCTTTGCCGCGGGTGGTGTGTTCGCCGCGGCGTCTGCCGCGATTCCATCCCACGTCTACGATACACACGGCGCAAAGCGCCGGCCGGAAAACGCTCAGGGCCCTGGAGGGCGGACCGGGATCGCCGGTCAGCCTCTCCAGCGGGACCGCGTACCACGCGTGTCGATGTGCACGTACGGCATCGAGTAGCGCCGGCTCGTGTAGATGCCGAGCCCGCCGACGAGGTCGGGGTGCGTGCGCTCTACTTCTTCCACCGCCGCGGCGACCAGGCGCCAGTCGTTGCGATCCAGCCTGCCATTGGCGTTTGCATCAACCACGACGTCGGCCGCGTCGCCGTACTGGTGGCGACTGTCCCTCGCGGCCAATTGGACACGGGTGTTGTGCGACGGTGTGCGGAAACCGGAGTGCACGCTGATCTCGAGCTGCGCCACGCCCGCGCTTCGCGTCTCGGACTGACTCTCGAGCTGCGCGAGCACCAGCTCCAGCTTATCGAGCAGTCGCGGATTGAGCGCCACGTACTTCGGCCAGACGTCCGCCTGGTCGTCGTGCGTCACGAAGTCGCGCAACTTGAGGTGCTTGCTGATCGGGAGGTCGAGGTGCTGCTGATAGATCTCGAGGAACCCGTCCGGACGCTCCTTGTCAGCTCGGCTGCCCCTGAGCTTCTCAGCCAGATAGGTACCAATGCGATACCCGTTCAGCATGCCGCCCAGCTTTTCCTGGAACGGCCGCATGATGGCGACAGCGGGCTCACGGATGATCTGTCGATTGCCGTCACGGACCAGCGTGAGAAAGTAGAAGCCCGGCACCACTGGCGTGGAGATGTCCGCACCTTCCATGGGCTGCGCCGAAAACCCGGTTTCGACGCCGCGTAGCGACGTCCACTCGTAGCGCATCTCGCCGGGATCGCCCCCAACCGCCAGCGGGAACTCGAGCCGCTGACCAGGCAGAGCGAACAACAGCTTGACCTCCCCGCTGCGACCAAACGCATTGCTCGAGGGAGTGCCGATGGTCGATGTCGTTGCAGCCAAATGGGCGAACGGTGTGCGCCCGAGCGCGGAATCCGGTCGGTAGAACTGCACGACACCCACCGCCGCGCACAACGCGACGATGGTGGTCGCGACATCCGCCCTCAACAGCGGATTGCGCCGGATCACCGGCTTGAAGCGTTTGGGGCGCTTCAAGCAGCTATCCCCCACTGACCGTACTGGATAAGGTGGTCCATAAGTCCCCCATCCCCGTGGTCCAGAAATACGTCCCCCATACGACGAACCAGGGCTCCCTGCTTTTCGAATTGCTCAGCGGAGAGGGCCACTGAAGTAACACCTTCAGCCGAACCCGGCCAGAACCCTCGAACGACCTCGACAATTGGACAGCCATTGATATCGCCGCCAGCGCATCTAGGCGCTGCAAACGAAACGTGGCCGCCCCGGTGGGACGGCGCGGATTCTAGGCGCTCCATTATACCTCCCTAGCAACCCACTGAACTTCAACGACGCCAGCAATTTAGCCGCGAAAAACCAACCCCTCGGTGTCGTCGCTCACAGAAACCAGTCAATGCTGATCGACTGGTTAGCGCCGCGCCAATACACCATGTGTTTGGCTTGGTTCCGCGTGAATGTTCCAAAACACCGCACAAAACTGATCGAACGATCAGTCGGTACGGAAGCCGACGCTCGGTGGCAGGTTAACCCAAGCTCGGTGGCACTGAAGCCGCCTCGCAGCTTCCCGAGGAGTGCGGCGCCACCGGATAGGTTCTTCGGGCGCGTCCGGCTTGGTCTCGCAAATCGGCACTGGTACATTTGCCCCAATGCCGCCCCGCCGACCCGTCGCGCTCATCGTCCTCGACGGCTGGGGTTACCGGCCGGAGCGCGAGGGCAATGCCATCGCACTCGCCAACACCCCGACCTGGGACCGACTTTGGTCCCGTGCCCCCCGTACACTTCTCGAGGCATCCGGCCTGGCGGTGGGGCTACCCGAAGGCCAGATGGGAAACAGCGAAGTCGGGCACCTGAACCTCGGCGCTGGCCGCGTGGTCATGCAGGACCTCGTCCGCATCAACCAGGCGATCCAGGACGGCAGCTTCCTCAGCAACCCTGCCTTCGTCGAAGCCTGCGAGCGAGTCAAGCGAAACAACGGCACGCTCCACTTGATGGGCCTGATAGGCAAAGGAGGCGTGCATGCCTTCGACAAGCACCTCCTCGCGCTGATTGACTTTGCCGAACGATGCGGCGCGCCAAGGGTCGCGATTCACGCGCTCATGGACGGCCGCGACACCATGCCGCAGTCCGGCTACGGGTACATGCAGGAGCTGCTTGCGCATGCACGCGATCGTGCGGTGGTCGCCAGCCTGGGTGGGCGCTACTACGGAATGGATCGCGACAAGCGCTGGGACCGCTGCGAAAAGTGGTATCGCGTAGCGGTCGATGGGTCAGGCCCGCAGGGAACTGATCCGCTGGCGATGATCAGGGCTTCGTACGATCGCGGCGTCACCGACGAGTTCATCGAGCCAAGCGTCATCGTCCAGGACGGTCGCCCGGTGGCTCCGATGCGCAACGGCGACGCGCTGATCTGCTTCAACTTCCGTGCGGACCGGATGCGGCAGATCGTCCGCGCTCTCACCGAGGACGGGTTCGCCGAGTTCGACGTGAGCAACCGGCCGTCGCTGCATGTGGTCACGATGACATCCTACGATCGGCGCTCACACCAGCTGCCGGTGGCATTTCCTCCTCAGTCGATGGCGAACATCGTCGCCGAAGTGGTGTCAAAGTCGGGCATGACGATGTTCCGTACGGCGGAGACCGAGAAGTACGCCCACGTGACCTACTTCTTCAACGGCGGCATCGAGCACCCCTTCCCCGGCGAGGAGCGCTTGCTGGTGCCGAGCCAGAAGGTGGCCACGTACGATTTGGCACCCGAGATGAGCGCGGAAGGCGTGACCGAGGTGCTCTGTCAATCCATCGACGCCGGGCAGCACGACTTCATCCTCTGCAACTACGCCAACGGCGACATGGTGGGTCATACGGGTTCCTTACCCGCCACGATCGCCGCCGTGGAAACCGTGGACCGGTGCCTTGCGCGCGTGATGACGTCTGCCGAAAAGGGCGGCGCCCGATTACTCATCACTGCGGACCACGGGAACTGCGAGTTGATGATTGACCCTGCGACCGGTGGCCCGCACACCGCGCATACCACGAGCCCGGTTCCGCTCGTCGTGGTCGATCCCGATGGGGACCGCCCGCTGCGCAACGGTGGCGCATTGTGTGACGTTGGGCCAACGGTTTTGCGCCTGCTCGGTCTCGAGCGGCCGCCGGAGATGACTGGAATGGATCTGAGACAGGCAGAGATGGTTGCGGTGCGGTCATGACGTATCACGGCTTCGCCGCCGTGCTGGCGGTGCTTTGCGTCGGTTCCACGCTGGACGCGCAGGTTGGCCACAACCCGCAGACCAGTCCTTATCGTGACCTCGTCGAGTCGCATGAGATCACGCTGTTCAGCGGTTATTACCTGGCGCGGCACGATCCGGCCGGTGTCGTTCCGCAGCGCGGACCCATGGCGGGTGCCCTGTATCAGTGGCGGCCAAGCGGCCCGGCGAACCTGAATTTTTCCGTCGCCCGTGTCTCCTCCGAGCGCGACGTGCTGGATCCGGAGCGCAACTCGACCTGCACTCCCACGGTGGCGAACTGCAAGTCGATCGGCACGTTCCGCTGGCCGCTGTACCTGTTCGACGCCGGCTTCGCGATGAGCCTCACGGGCGCTCGAAGCTTCTACCGTTTGGTACCCGAACTGAAGCTGGGGTTGGGACTCGCCAGCGATTTTCACACGGAGCCGGACGTCGGTGACTTCGCATTCGGCACCCGCTTTGCATTCACGTGGGGTGCGGGCATCAGGTGGCTTCCCGGAGGGCGCTATCAGGTCCGCGCCGACCTGCTCAACCACCTGTACTCCGTGAAGTATCCGGACACGTACTTCCAGCTCGCCCCCGACAACTCGACGATTCTGAATGCAACGAAGTCGAGGTCGACCTGGTTGAACAATCCGGGGTTCACGATCGGCCTTTCGTACCTGTTCTCCAGGTAGCGCGCGCTTCCGCTCGCGGCGCGGCGCCCGACGCCAGTCGCGAGCACGAGGTGAAGCGCGATGGCCAACGAGTTCGAGCGGATCCACGACATCGATGACCTGGACGATGGCGAGCTGCGAGACCTGATCCGCGCACAGTTGCGCGCGAACAATGGCCTCGACGTCGATTACATCACGGTGAAGGTCGACGCGGGCCGCGTGACCCTCGAAGGGCGCGTCGGGACGGATTACGAGCGGCGTGTCGCGGAGCATGTTCTCACGGACGTCCTGGGCCTCACGGATGTGACCAACGACCTGGTGGTACAGGCCATCCATCGC
Organism: Gemmatimonadaceae bacterium; assembly: GCA_035758925.1. GTDB lineage: Bacteria > Gemmatimonadota > Gemmatimonadetes > Gemmatimonadales > Gemmatimonadaceae > DASPMP01. Next base: position 47,692 of record DASTVV010000115.1, on the reverse strand, counting down.
GCCGAGACACCGATGGAGATCTTCGATCACCTCGTGGAAGAGGACCGCGAATCCGGTCTGCTGCTCGGCGACCGCCCAGTGCCGATGGATCCCGAAGCCGACGACGTGAAGGAGGACCTCGACGCCCGGATGTTCGGAACGACCGACATCGGAAAGGCGATCGCGGACGGCACGCCCTGGGTGCCGCCTGAGTCGTCGACGCAGGAAGGCCTGGAGGGGCCGGGCCTCGAAGGGCCCAATGCTGGACCGTCGCCCGGCGAGGATCATTAGCTTCACGGGATGGCGTCCGCTCTCCTCACACGCCGGGTCTCGTTCAGTGCCGCGCATCGCTATCGCCGCCCCGAATGGAGCGACGAGGAGAACGAGCGCACGTTCGGTTTGTGCGCGCGTCCCAGCTTCCACGGACACACGTACACGTGTGACGTGACCGTCCGCGGCGACATCGATCCCCGCACCGGGTTTTGCGTCGACCTCGCTGCGCTGGACGCCGTGCTCGCGCGCGAGATCAGCGACCGCTTCGATCATCGGAACATCAATCTCGACGTGCCCGAGTTCGCGGACGGCAAGCTCATCCCGACTGGCGAGAACCTGGCGCGTTTCATCTTCGAGCGGCTGCGCGCGACGCTTGGAAAAAGCGTCGTTGTTACTGAGGTCACCGTGGCTGAGGATGCCACGTTGCGGTGTTCGTTCCGCCAGGAATGATCGCCGATGCGGCAGTTTTTGCCGGTCGTGACCTGAGCCGGGGTTCGTTCTTCATCAGGTGTGGAAACCGCGATCACGAACAACTCTGTGCGCCGGACGACCTCCGAGTGACTACTACAAAGACCGTCTCGCGCGACGCGGCACCAACCGCATTGGCCGATGAGCTTGGGCCATTGGTTCGGCTGCACACGGAGTTGGGTCGGTTTCGCCTGACGCCAGCGCGGGTGCGCCGCGCGCGATCGAATCTGACGAACGGCAGGGTCGCGTTCGATCCCAACGAAGTGCTGCGGGGTGCCGGCGATCTCGACGCCAGTCTCGCCAAGATGGCCACGGCGTTCGAGATGTGCGGCATGGCATCGCCACGCGAGCTGGAATCGTTTCGCAGCGGCTACGCGATCGCGCAGCCGCTGCTCAAGGCGTGGCTCGTGGGTGAGCGTGGCTCCAGCGATGCCGGGCGACGCCTGGCCCTTCGCGCCGCCGCGCTCGTTGGCAACGCCATCCTTCGCAGCGCCGCGTCGCAGGCAAGCCGCGGCGTGCCGTTCGGCGAGTGGAAGCGCCCCACCTGCCCATGTTGCGGCGGGCCGCCTGACCTTGCCGTGCGATCCAGCGGCGGGCGGACGCTCATCTGTGCGCGCTGTGACACGCAGTGGCAGGCGCCGACGCTGGGTTGCCTGGGCTGCGAGGCGACGCGCGGTCCCACCTTCGTTCGGGTGGACGCGCTGGACCTTGGGTACGAGCTGCTCGTGTGCCACGCGTGCGCGCGCTACATCAAGGAGCGTCGCGGCGAGGGGATGCAGTCGCCGATCATCGAGCGCGCGCTCACCGTCGAGCTCGACGCCGCCGCCGAGCGCAGGGGACTGCGCATCTGAGCTCTTCCGCTCCAGTCGGCGTCGTGCTGGCTGGAGGTGGCAGCCGCCGAATGGGCGGCGCACCCAAAGGGCTCGAGCTGGTGGGCGGACGCCGCATCATCGATCGTGTCGCGGGAGCGCTGCGTCAGGTCACGACCGACCTCGTACTGGTCGCCAACGACCCCGCAGCCGCATCATGGCTTCCGCGAGTGTCGGTGGTGCGCGACCGCTATGAGGGGGCCGGTGGCCTCGCCGGCGTCGAGGCAGCTCTGGCGGGCGGACGCGATGCGCTCGTAGTCGCGTGGGACATGCCGTTCGTGAGTGACTCGATTCTCCGCGCGCTCGATCTGGCAGGGCGTGCGGACGACGCCGACGTCGCACTCCCCGAGAGCGATTCTCCGTATGGATTCGAACCCTTCTGCGCCCGCTACGCGGCTCGAGTGCGCCCCGCGCTTGCCGCATTCTTCGAAGCGGGTGGCGGCGCGGCTCGGGACTTCATCCGTCAGCTCCCTCGCGTGCGGCTGCTCCGCGCGGCCGAGGTGGCGAGGGTCGGCGACGCCAGGCGGCTGTTCTTCAGCGTCAACTCGCTGGACGATCTGACGCGCGCGCGCGCCATGGCGGCCACGGAGTAGATTCTCCCGCAGTTTCGACAGCCTCAACGGAGATTCGCAGCAATGCGGAGCGCCCACTGGCGGGTCCTGGTGTTGTTCGGTGCGGCCGCGTGCGCGCCAGCTCGTCTGGGGCCCGCTCCGTCTCGCGACGATGGGGAAGCGCTGCGCCAAGCCATCGACTCGATGCTCGCGGCGCCGGACACGCGGCAGGCACGCTGGGGCGTGCTCATCGTCGATCCGGAAGCCAGGGACACGCTGTACTCGAGGGACGCCGGTAAGCTCCTGGTTCCGGCGTCGAACATGAAGATTCTCACCTCGGCGGTGGCGTTGGACGTCCTCGGCCCGGACTTCCGCTTCGCCACGCCACTGATCGCGCGTGGGCAGATTCGCGCTGGCGTCCTGGACGGCGACCTCGTTGTGGCCGGGCGCGGCGACCCGAGCGTGAGTGATAACTCGCTGGGCGATGCAATGGTGCCGCTGCGCGCCGTCGCGGACTCGCTGTGGGCGCGTGGGCTGCGGCGCGTGCGGGGGCGCGTCCTGGCCGGCGGCAATGCGTTCCCCGATGCCAACGCCGGGACCGCCTGGAACTGGGAGGACCTCGACTACTCGTACGGCGCCAAGATCGACGAGCTGCTGTTCAACGAAGGCTTCGCCGAGATCCACGTGCATGGCGCGGAGCGAGTCGGCGAGCCGCCGCGCGCGCGGACCTCACCCGCGAAGACGTTTCCGCGCCTGCGGATCACGGCCACGACTGCCGCCCGAGGCACCGGTCGCGATTCCGTTCCACGGCTGGACGCAGTGAAGGACAGCGTCACGGGCGAAGTCGTGCTCAGCGGCACCATCCCGGTCGGTGACACCACGACGGTGGAGGTCACTTTCCGCGATGTGTCCGAGGCATATCTCGCCGCGCTGCGCGAAGCGCTCGTCGATCGCGGAATCACGGTGGCAGACTCCGTGTACGCCGCTCCGGCCTCGCCAGCGGACACCGTGTTCGTGCTCCGATCGCCGCCGCTCGCGCGGATTCTGCCGTCGTTCATGAAGCCGTCACAGAATCAGATCGGAGAGATGTTGTTCCGGACCGTCGCGCTGCAGCGGACCGACACGGGAAGCGAGCGCGCTGCGCGCCGGATCGTGGGCGAGCATCTGCGCGCCTGGGGAGCCGATCCCGGCGGCTTCCAGGTGATGGACGGGAGCGGGCTTTCGCGCCAGGACCTGGTGTCGCCCGAAACCATCATTCATGTGCTCGACGCCATGCGCCGCGGCCCGCACTTCCAGGTGTACTTCGATGCGATGCCGGTTGCGGGCGTCGACGGCACGCTGCGCAGCCGCATGCGCGGCACGATGGCCGAAGGCAACGTGCGCGGAAAGACGGGAACGCTCAACAGCGTGCGATCGCTGTCCGGCTATGTGTCGACGGCGCAAGGACGCGTGCTCCTGTTCAGCGTCCTGTGCAACAACTACCTGGTGCCGACGTCGTACATCACGCGCGTGCAGGACAGCGTCGCGGTTCGGCTGTCGCGGCTTCGCATCGGTGGGCCGATGACTCGCGCTGCCGGTGTCACACAGCAGGCCGGAGCCCGCAACTGAGCGAGACGCCGCTCTCCGTCGCGGAGGCGTGCGAGCGGATACTCGCCGACGTCGGTCCGCTCGCGGCCGAAAACGTTGCGGTGAAACAATGTCTTGGGAGGGTATTGGCCGAGGACGTCCGCTCTCCACTCGCCCTTCCGCCGTGGGACAACGCGTCGATGGACGGCTACGCCGTGCACGCGGAGGACGTGCAGGGTGCCACGTCGACGTCGCCCCGCATTCTACCTGTCGTCGGCACGATCGCCGCCGGCGCCGCAAGCGCGAGGCGGCTCGAGCGCGGCGAGGCGATGCGCATCATGACGGGCGCACCGCTTCCGGCGGGCGCCGACTCCGTGATTCGAGTCGAAGACACCGACGCGGGCGAGACCTCCGTCCGGGTCTTCGGCGAACGCGATGCGCTCCGTAACGTGCGTCCGCGCGGCGAGGATCTGGCCGAGGGAGAGATCGCACTTCGTGCGGGCACGGAGCTGCACGCCGCACACCTCGGTCTCGCGGCGTCGGTGGGCCGCTCTGCGCTTCGCGTGACGCGCCGACCACGCGTGGCGGTGCTGGCGTCCGGCGACGAGCTGGTGGATGTCGATCGCTTCGACGAAGTGCTGGCCGGCGCCAGGATCGTGACGTCCAATAGCTACACCCTGGAAGCGGCCGTTCGCGAGGCTGGAGCCGAACCAGTGCCGCTCGGCACGGTGGGCGACGATCCCGTTCAGCTCCGCGAGCGGCTGGAAGGATGCGACTGCGACCTGCTGCTCACGACCGGCGGCGTGTCCGTCGGTGCGTTCGACTTCACTCGCCGCGTGCTGGCCGACCTGGGTGTGACACTCCGTTTCTGGCGCGTGCGCATCAGGCCTGGCGCACCGGTCGGCTTCGGGCTGCTGCGAGGAACGCCGTGGCTCGGCCTGCCCGGCAACCCGGTGTCCACGCTCGTCACGTTCGAGTTGTTCGCTCGGCCCGCGATTCGGAAGATGCTGGGCCATGCACTGCTCTTCCGGCGCGCCATCCCCGTGCGAGCGGCGGAAACCATCACGATCGCGGCTCCCCTCACACACTTTCTTCGGGCCGAGGTCAAAGCCGGCGCGGATGGTCTCGAGGCGAAGCTCACCGGGCCACAGGGCTCCGGTCTGCTTTCCTCGATGGCCCGCGCCAACGCCTTGCTCGTCGTACCGCCGGATCGCGCGCGCATCGAAGCCGGACAGCCTGTTCAGGCGCTGCTGCTGCGGGACGAGATCGGGCACGCAAGCGTGCCCCCGGGACCCTAGACTCGCGGCGCGAGCCGGTCGGCGACGACCTCCGCGATGTCGAGCACCTGGACGTCGGAACCGCGAGCCTTGGTGCCGTCGTTCATCATCGTCATGCAGAAGGGGCAGGCGACCGCAATGGTGTCGGCGCCCGTGGACACCAGCTCGTCCACACGCTCGACATTGATGCGCTTGCCGGTGCGCTCCTCCATGAACATGCGACCGCCGCCGGCGCCACAGCACAGGCCGCGATCGCGCGAGCGCGGCGGCTCCACGAGGTTCACGACGGGCAGCGCCCGCCGGATCGTGTCGCGCGGCGCGTCGTAGACGTCGTTGTACCGGCCCAGATAGCACGAGTCGTGGTACGCCACCGTGAGACGCTTCCCTTCATCGCTCTGCAGGGGAACACGACTCTCGCTCAGCAGGCGATCGATGTAGGTGGAGTGATGAATCACCTCGTAATGCCCGCCAAGCTGCGGGAACTCGTTGCCGATCTGGTGGAAGCAATGCGGGCAGCTCGTGACGATCGTCGGCACCTGGTACTTGTTCAGCGTGTCGATCGTGTCCTTTGCGAGCATCTGGTAGAGGTATTCGTTGCCCATGCGTCGCGCGGGATCACCGTGGCAGTGCTCTTCCTGGCCGAGGATGGCGAAACGAATGCCGCAGGCCTGGAGGATGCGCGCAAAGGCCACCGTGATCTTTTTCGCGCGATCGTCGAACGAGCCCATGCACCCCACCCAGAACAGGACGTCGGGCCGCTCGTTGCGCGCGTGCAGGTCCGCCATGGTGGGGATGTTCATCCCCGCCGCCCACTTCGCGCGGTCGGCTTGCGCGAAGGCCCAGGGCGATCCGTTGCGCTCCAATGACTCGAACGCGGGTTGAATCTCCGCGGGGAAGCGTGACTCCGAGAGCACGAGATAGCGACGCATCTCATTGATGACGTCGAGCTGATCGATCGAGACCGGACATTCCTGCAGGCAGGCGCGGCAGGAGGTGCAGGCCCACAGCTCCTCCTCGGAGATGTACTGGTCCAGCAGTCGGTGTTCGAGAACCTGTTCAGGCGTGCGTGGGCTCCGAGAGCCCGCCCCCTTGTCCTCCTCGGACGCCACGAACATCGGCCTGAGGAATTCCATACGGTCGCCGGTGACGGCCGGGCCTTTTTCCATCACGCGCTGCCGCACGTTGACCACGATCTTGCGCGGGCTGAGCGGTTTGCCCGTGATGTTCGCCGGACACGCGGCGGTACACCGACCGCACTCCGTGCACGAGTAGCCGTCCAGCAGGTTCTTCCAGGTGAGGTCCTCGATATCCGACGCGCCGAACGTCTCGACGTCGGCCTCGAGGTCCATCGGCCGCATCACCGCGCGATCGCCCTTCCAGGTAGTGTTGGAGAAGTAGACGTTGAACAGCGAGCTGACGACGTGGAGGTGCTTGGAGTACGGCAGGTAGTTCAGGAACCCGAGCACCACGAGAGCGTGCAGCCACCAGTTCACGCGGTAGCCCATCCACGCCGTCCCCGGCGACAGCGAAGCGAAGCCGGTACCGACGGCTCGCGACGCGAACCGCGCCGGCTGGATCGCGGCGGGCTGCGCCGCGGAGAGAAATCCGCCGGCCAGCAGGTAGGTGAGCATCAACGCGCCGATCAATCCGAGGATGATGTAGGCGTCGGAATGCCCGATGTTGTCGCCTTCGAGCCGGCGCGGATGCAGCACCAGCCGGCGAAAGTACGCGAACGCCACGGCGCCGAGCACGAGGACCGCGAACGTGTCCTGCGACACCTCGTACCCCTTGTACAGCACGTCGGGAAGGAACTTCTGGTATGAGAAGCCCCGGAACACGCCCGAGATCAGCAGCTCGATCGTACCGGCGGTGAGGACGATGAAGCCCCAGAAGATCGTCGCGTGCATCAGCCCGGCGATGGGCTCGCGCAACATCTTCGTCTGCGCGATGCCGATCCCAAGCACGTTCCCCGTGCGGCGCAGCGCGTGGTCGGTGCGGTTCTCGGGCTTCCCGAGCCGCATGTACTCTACGAGCCGCTGGACGTTGAGGGCGAAGAAGCCAGCGGCGACGACGACGACGAACAGGAAGACGACGTTTTCGGCTTTCAATGCCCCTTCTTGGCTTCGCGCACGGCGTCGGTGAGCGCGGGAACCACCTCGAATACGTCACCGACCACGCCGTAGTCGGCAACCTTGAAGATCGGCGCTTCCGGATCCTTGTTGATCGCGACGATAGTCTTGGCGGTGCGCATGCCCGCCAGGTGCTGGATCGCTCCCGAGATACCCACGGCAACGTAGAGCTGCGGGCTCACCTGGCGTCCCGTCTGACCAATCTGGTCGGACACCGGGCGCCAACCCTCGTCGGTCACGGCACGCGTCGCGCCGACCGCGGCATTGCCGAAGGCGGCCGCAAGATCCTCGACGAGCTTGAAGTTCTCGGGAGCGCGAAGCCCGCGCCCGCCCGAGACGATTACCGGCGCCTCACCAAGATCAAGCTTGCCCCGAGCGCCCTCGAGGACCTCCTTCACAGCGACGCGCTCCGTTGCGGCTGACGCGGTAATGCTCTCCGTACGCGGCGTTCGCGGCGCTTCCTTCGGTGTGAATGCCGATGGACGCAACGAGAGAACGGCCAGAGGGCCCGTCACCGCCAGCGTGACGATCACCTTGTTGGCATAACCCGGGTGTTTCACCGTGATCGTGTCACCCGACGCACTGAGCGACACGATGTCTGCGGCGATCGGCGCGTCGAGCTTCGCGGCGAGTCGCGGGCCCAGGTCCCGTCCTGTCGCCGAGAACGGGAGCACGACAGCGCGATATGATTTGGCGCGCTCCGCGATCGTCGCGGCGATGGTTTCGCGCGCGTAGTGCGCGAAAGCGGCGTTCTCGCAGACGAACACCGCGTCGGCTCCGTACTGTCCGAGCGCTGCGGCCTTGCCCGCAATACCCGGCGGACCGCCGACGAGCGCGTGGACTTCACCGCCAACCGCGTCCGCCAGCGCGCGTGCGGCCGTTACGGCCTCGAGTCCAACCTTGCGAATGTCCGTGCCGCGCGATTCCGCGAAAACGAGAACGTTTGGCATCACAGCACCTTTGCTTCGTTCTGCAGCAGGCGCACGAGCTCCGGCACTGCGGCAGCGCCCTGCCCCACGATCTTGCCCGCAGGACGTTCGGGAGGAAGCTCCATCGCCTTCACCTGGACCCGGACCGGTCCGAGTTGCGCGGGCTTGGTCTCCAGCGGCTTCTTCTTTGCCGCCATGATTCCCTTGAGCGACGGATAGCGCGGCCTCGCGATGCCCTCGTCGATGGTCACCACGGCTGGCAGCGGGAACTCGACGATTTCGCCCGCGCCCTCGATCTCGCGACGGGCAGTGCCACGCCCACTCGCAATCTCCAGCTTGGACGCCGCTGTCACGCACGGGAGGCCGAGCAGCTCGGCCGTCGCCGTACCGACGATGCTGGCGGACGTATCGAACGCGTACTTGCCGAAGAGGATCAGATCGAAGCCGCCGGATTTCAGCTCGGCGGCGAGCGCCTTGGACACGGCGACGCCGTCGAAAACGGGCCCGTCGACCTTGAGATGAACGGCACGGTCGACACCCATGCTCATGGCCTTTCGCAAGGTTTCCTGAACGCTGTCGGGGCCCACGGCGAACACCACCGATTCACCAGGCCCCTGCTTTTCGTTGAGCTGAAGCGCAACTTCAATCGCGTAGCCGGCGAAATCGTCCATGTCGAACTTCAAGCCGGTTTCGTCGATCGCGGACCCGTTTCCTCCAATCTTGAAACGCGATTCGGAATCGGGTGTACGCTTGATGCAAACGGCGATTTTCATTTGCGGAAAAGATAGTCAACGCGGTCGGACGCCACCCCCCGTCACCCACCGGAGACCCCATGCGCTGTTTCGCCCGCAGTTTTGCGACTGCCGTCCTGATCGCGGTGCCGGGCCTTGCGAGGGCCCAGGTCACGGAGACGCCGATCCCCTTCGACAGTGCTGGCAAGATTCGCACGTTGACGCCGGCCCTGGTCGCTCGCTTCGGCCTGCAGAGTCCCTCCTGGCCGGTGCAAGGCACCTTCGTGGAAGCCAGGCTCTTTTCCGTCAGCACCGGCGGCCGCGTGCTCGCGGTACAGCGGCAGTCGGGCGCGATCGACCGATACGGTTTTTCGGACAGCGACGCGGCGACCGTACGTTCCGCGATCGAAGCGACCATGGCGCAGTCCGGCAGGCTGGTCACCGAGGAGCGGGCCGACGTCATCTCGCAGCCAGCACGCGGAGCATTCGTGCGAAATCAGATGGGTCTGACGTGGCTTCTCTACGGTCCCCTGGCGGCAGCATCGACCAACGACGTGAAGGCTGGAACCGCGCTCTACCTGATGGGGACCGGCGCGAGCTACTTCATCACCACCGCGATCGGCAAGAGAACGATCGTGACGCGCGCACAGAACCATCTCGCTACCGATGGCGCGTTGCGCGGCGCCGGGGCAGCGGCGGGCCTCATGTACGCGTTCTCACCCACCGATCACGTGCACGGCAGGACCGTGTCCGGGGTGGCGCTCGCTGGCTCGATCGCCGGAACGGTGGCGGGCTTCAGGTTCGGCAGCGGACGCACTGACAGCGAAGCGCAGGCTACCACCACGATCTCGAACATCGCCGCGCTCACGGCGCTGGGGATCGGTGGAGCAATGGGCGCGTTCGAAGACAGCAGCCAGGCTCACGGCACAGTCGGCGCGGTCGTGGGTGCCAGCCTGCTCGGCTACGCCTTGGGTCCGACCTATCCGCGCCGGGTTAGCTACGCGGTCACGCGCGGTGACGTGCAGATGCTGTCGGTGACGTCACTCCTCGGAGTGGCGGTGGCGCTCACTCCGTTCGTCAACGAGGACGCTGACCCGAAGGCCGCTTATGTGGCGGCGACCGCGGGAATGCTTGGCGGCGCACTTGTCGGCGACCGCGTCCTGGCGCGTCGCTTCGACTACTCCACGTCCGAGGCGACACAGGTAGGCCTCGGCCTCGCAGCCGGCGGACTGCTTGGCGCTGGAGTCATGGTGCTCACTGAGACTTCAGATCCGCAGGTCGTGATGGGCTCGGTGACGGCGGGCGCGGTTCTTGGAACGATCGCGGGCCACGCAATGGCCAACCCTGCGCGCGCGGGCCGGCTGCGTACGGGCGCGGCGCGCACGCCGGGAGCGAAACTTGGCTCCACGAAGCTCGAGCTCAATCCGACCGGATTGGTGTTCGGTCTCGCGGGCGTGCCGGGCCAGCACGGCATCGTGTCGCTGCGGTTCTAGCAGCGCGATGCCGTGAAGGCGGCTACTTGAACGCGCTCAGCCCCGTGAGCGCCTGACCGAGGACGAGCGAGTGGACGTCGTGCGTCCCCTCGTACGTGTACACGCTCTCGAGGTTCGCCATGTGCCGCATCGCGGAATACTCCGCGAGAATACCGACGGCGCCCAGCAGCCTGCGGCATTCGCGAGCGACGTCGGTCGCCATGCTCACGTTGTTGCGCTTGGCGAGTGACACCTGCTGCGGCGTGTACGTGCCGGCGTCCTTCATTCGACCGAGATGCAATGACACGAGCTGCGCCTTCACGATCTCGGTGAGCATGTCCGCCAGACGTTCCTGCTGGATCTGGAAGCCGCCAATCGGACGGTCGAACATCACGCGGTTCTTCGCGTACGACAGCGCTTCCTCGAAACACGCCATCGCGGCGCCGATGACGCCCCATGAGATGCCGTACCTCGCCTGCGTGAGGCACATCAGCGGGCTCTTGAGCCCGCCCGACTCCGGCAGGATCGCCTCCGCCGGCAGGTGCATGTCCTGGAACACCAGCTCGCTGGTATCGCTGGCGCGCAGTGACAGCTTGCCCTTCTGATCCTTCGACGAGAAACCCCTGGTCTCACGCGGCACGATGAAGCCGCGAATCGAGTTCTCGCTGGCCTCGCCGTTGGTCTTGGCCCACACCACCGCGATGTGCGCCGTCGAACCGTTGGTGATCCACATCTTGCCGCCGTTCATCACCCACGAGCCGTCTTTCTGCTGCCGGGCCATGGTGATCATGCCGGCCGGATTGGATCCGTAGTCCGGCTCCGTGAGGCCGAAGCATCCAATGATCTCGCCAGCCGCCATCTTCGGCAGATACTTCTTCTTCTGTTCCTCGCTCCCGAACGCGAAGATCGGATACATCGCGAGCGCGCCCTGGACCGACGCGAAGGAACGCACACCCGAGTCGCCCCGCTCGAGCTCCTGCATGATGAGGCCGTACGCGACATTGTTCAGGCCCGCGCAGCCGTACTCCTCCGGCAAGTTGGCGCCGAACACGCCGAGCGACGCCAGCTCAGGAACCAGCTCCTTGGGGAAGCGGCCTTCGACGTAGCAGTGGCCGATGATGGGCAGAACGCGCTCGTCGACGAACCGGCGCACACTATCACGAACCGCGCGCTCATCCTCGGAGAGCTGCGCGTCAATTCCGAAAAAATCGAGCATGGCTAAAAGCTACCCACTCCCATTTCTCATTCCCATTCCGCCGTTCAGACTCACGCCGCAACGACCCGTCTGGCATATGGAGAAATGCCGACCTCGCGTGCCTTCGCCCGAAACGTCCGGCCGTGATCGAGCTCGAGGCCGTGCTCGTCCTGCCACTGGTGCACCATCTCGTGCAACAGCGTTTCGAGCGCCTCGTCCCACCCGTGACGCCGCAGGTGGCGCCGGCTGATCGCGATCTCGGGCGGATCGCCCGCGGGCGTCGCAGCGCTGTAATGGCCCAGGCGCGCGCGCATGCGCCGTGACACACGCACCTCGAGCTGGCGAAGCGCACCACCGAAAAAGCGTGCGTTGTACTCCGCGTGCCATTCGGTGAGCTGCTCGGCCAGGCCACGGTCGTCCGGATGCGTCACGTCGCGCCGGCGCCGCCTGCCCGTTGCCTCGATGGGATGCGCGAGCAGCCGACGGCGCGCCTCCAGGCGTTCGCGGCGGGTCCTGCCTTCCACGAACCGAACGATCGCCGACAGCACGTCGTCCGGCGCGGTGAGATACCCCTCGTGCACGCGGAGCTCCGTGGCGTCGAAGCTGACCATCACGCTGCGGTTGCGCGTCAGCCGACACTCCGACATCCCGCGCAGTCCCAGTGCGCGCAGGCGCACCAGCAGCTCTGCGGCGGTCCGCGGTGGCGCGTCGAGCAGCAGCGACAGCTGCGCCGCGTTCGACCGCAGCAGGCGTTTCATCGATTGAAACATCGCTGCGGACCGGGGATGAACGTCCGCGCCTCGGCGGACCAGATGAGCGTGTGCACGTCGATGGTCTTGTCGGTGATGGCAATGCTGTTCACGGACGAAGGCCGTCCGCCGCGCGCGCGATTGGAGATGGTGCCGGCCGTGGAGATGATCGTGCCCTTCTTGGTGTGCTCGATGTAGTGCACGGCTTCCTGGTGGTCGTGACCGCAGAGCACGAGATCGACGCCCAGCTCGGCGAACGCACCAAGCACACGCCCCGTGTTGGCCAGGCCGTGGCGCTGCGAGAGCTCGCCTTTCACCGGATTGTGGTGCATCACGATGACGCGTGCGTCGCCAGGAGGCGAGTTGGCGAACGCCACGGCCGCGCGCTGGAGCTGGTCCTCGCGCAGATAGCCGATGATGGATAGATCCCGCAGGTTCCACGTGATCGTATGGCGCACGATGCCGTGACACGTGTCCAGCCCCACGAACGTGGCGCCGGGAATCCGCAGCACCGGCTCGATATCCTCGCTGATGTAGCGCCGGTACTTTCGCAGCAGCGCCTTGTCGTTGCCCAGGCCGAGCGGCGACAGCCACCAGGCCACGTCGTGATTGCCCGGGACCACGATCATCTTGCTGACGCGCTCCGCGTGCTTGATGAATGCTCGGGCGCGCTGGAACTCCCCTGCTCTGGCGCGCTGCGTGAGGTCGCCGGAGACGGCAACGACTTCGTAGCGCCGCTCCTGGATCAACATCTCGATCGCTTCGTACTGTTCGGGCACTGCCGGATGCCCGAAATGCAGGTCGGAACAGTGAAAGAGATCGATGCTGGTCACAGCCGCGCGATGATCGCGTCGGTGAAGTCGTCCGTACTCGCCGTGCCGCCGAGATCACTGGTCACAGTCTTGCCCTCGCGAATGACGCTTTCGAGCGCGCGACGGACGCGGACGCCGCGCTCGCCCATGCCGAGGTGCTCGAGCAGCATGCACCCCGCCAGCACGAGCGCGCCGGGATTCGCGATGCCCTTGCCGGCGATGTCCGGCGCCGTGCCGTGGACGGCTTCGAAGATAGCGCCGTGGAGACCCACGTTCGCGCCCGGCGCGAGACCGAGCCCGCCGACGAGCCCCGAGATCTCATCGGAGAGGATGTCGCCGAACAGGTTCGTCGTGACGATGACGTCGAACCTCTCGGGGTGGAGGACGAGGTTCATCGCCATTGCGTCGACGATGCGCTCTTCCACCTCTACGCGCCCGGCGTATTCGCGCGCGACGAGTCGGCCGGTGTCGAGGAACAGGCCCTGCGAGTACTTCAGGATGTTCGCCTTGTGCACCAGCGTGACTTTCTTGCGCCTGTGCTTCACGGCGTACTCGAACGCGTAGCGCACGATGCGCTCCGAGCCGGCGCGCGTGATGATGGCCATCGACTCGGCCGCGGCGCGCGGGTCGTCGCCGATCTTGATGTAGTGCTCGACGCCGACGTACAGCCCCTCGGTGTTCTCGCGGATGAGCACGAGGTCGAGATTCTCGTATCGTCCGCCCGGCACGATCGAGTACGCGGGGCGAACGTTCGCATATAAGTCGAACGTCTTCCGCAACGCGACGTTGATCGACCGGAAGCCCTCGCCGACCGGGGTCTCGAGCGGCCCCTTGAGCGCGACACGCGTGCGCTTGATGGAGTCGAGGGTTTGATCCGGAATCGGATCGCCGTACCTGGCGACGGCTGCCATGCCCGCGACCTGCGGGTCCCAATCGATATCGGGCCCCGTCGCTTCGAGGATGCGAACGGTCGCGGCGGTGATCGACGGTCCGATGCCGTCGCCAGGAATCAGTGTGACCGGAATGCCCATTCCAGGTGGCTCTCGTTCTGTTGAGGCTATGGCGCGACGAACAGGTCGGCGAGGTGCGCCGCGACGCTCGACAGCGCGAGCGCGGGTGTGGCCGCCGCGTTCCCCGTGACGTCGCCGATCCAGCGCGCCTCGGCAAACCGCGGGTCGAGCAGCGCCACGCGCAGGACGGCGCGCCCCTGTCCCGCCGCGTCAGCGGCACGCTCGAAGCGAAGGTCCACGGGCAACAGGACGAAACGCGTGTCCTCCTGCAGCGCGATCATCGTGCGCAGCTGTGACGACAGCGGCTCACCGTAACGTTCCCCCGGCTTCATTCTCGGGCTGCGGAGCTGCTCCACCACCAGCTGGTACGGATCGGTCGCGTACGACCGATTGCGCTCGTACGCTTTGGCCAGCTCCGCCGGCATCACCCACCGACGGGCAAGACCACGCGCGTCGAGCACCGCGACGATGTTGGTGTCGAGCTGCCGAGCGACGCTGCGCGCGCCGGACAGTTGCTGCACCCATCCGAGCGAGTCAGCCGCGCGCACGTGCGCGGTTGGCGTAACGGCCACGCGCTGAGCCGCGAAGCCCGCCAGCGGACGCGGAACTTCGCCCTGCGGCGTCTCGGCGGGGCGATGACACGAGGCCACGCTCAGAAGCATCGTGACACACACGGCGGCAGTTCGCGGCACGGCCGGAAAATAAGCCAGCACAACGGCCTGAGGGAGCGTAAACATGATTGACCCACTCCGTGCCCAGGCACAACTTTGCGCCCATGACAAAACTGTTATCCGGTTTGGGCTGGCTGCTCCTGGCCCTTGCGGGCGCCGGGGCGGTGGCCTTCATCGCCCTCTCGCGCGGCGAAACGATAAGCGCGGCCTGGGTCGTCACGGCCGCCGTCTGCACGTATCTGATCGCCTACCGGTTCTACAGCAAGTTCATCGCGGCAAAAGTCTTCGCGCTGAACGCCGAGCGCGCGACGCCGGCCGTGCGGCTCAATGACGGACGTGACTACGTCCCGACGAATCGCTGGATCGTCTTCGGGCACCATTTCGCGGCGATCGCGGGGCCCGGACCGCTGGTGGGACCGACGCTGGCGGCACAGTTCGGGTTCCTCCCCGGCATGCTCTGGATTCTCGTCGGCGTCGCGCTCGGCGGCGCCGTGCAGGACTTCGTGATCCTCGCGTCCTCGGTGAGACGCAACGGCAAGTCGCTGGGCCAGATGGCGCGCGAGGAGATCGGACCGATCGGTGGCTTCACCGCGCTCGTCGCGGTGTTCGGCATCATGATCGTTCTGATCGCGGTGCTGGCGCTCGTCGTCGTGAACGCCTTGCGGGCCAGTCCATGGGGTACGGTCACGATCGGCCTCACGATCCCCATCGCCATGCTGATGGGCATCTATCTCCGGTGGTTCCGGCCGGGCCGCGTGCTCGAGGCCAGCGCCATCGGCATCGTCCTGCTGATCGTCGCTCTCTACGTCGGACAGTGGGTCTCCCAGAATCCCGCGCTGGCGCCGACGTTCACACTCAGCGGAACGACGCTGGCGTGGCTGATCATGGCCTATGGCTTTGCCGCGTCCGTGACGCCGGTGTGGCTGCTGCTGGCGCCGCGCGACTACCTCTCTGCGTTCGTGAAGATCGCCGTGGTCTTCGCGCTTGCGATCGGCATCATCATCGTGCTGCCCCCGCTCCAAATGCCGGCGCTCACGCGCTTCACGGATGGCACCGGGCCGGTCTTTGCGGGCAAGCTGTTCCCGTTCGCGTTCATCACGATCGCGTGCGGAGCCATCAGCGGATTCCACGCGCTCATCGCCAGTGGCACCACGCCGAAGCTGCTCGAGAAGGAGACGGACGCGCGCATGATCGGCTACGGCAGCATGCTGATGGAGTCGATGGTGGCCATCATGGCGCTGATCGCGGCGTGCGTGCTCACCCCGGGCGTGTACTTCGCCATCAACGCACCGGCGGGGCTGCTCGGCGCGACCGCGGACTCCGCGGCCCGAGCGATCCAGGGCTGGGGCTTCACCGTGACGCCGGCGGAGTTGTCCACGCTGGCCACGTCGATCGGCGAGTCGTCGGTGCTTTCGCGCACCGGTGGCGCGCCAAGCCTTGCGATCGGCATGGCGCACATCTTCTCGAACGTGTTCGGCGGCGGCGCGATGGCACTGTGGTATCACTTCGCCATCATGTTCGAGGCGCTGTTCATTCTCACCACGCTGGACGCCGGCACGCGCGTCGGCCGCTTCATGCTCCAGGACCTGGGCAAGCACGTGTGGGAGCCGTTCGGACGCGTGTCCTGGTATCCCGGCGTCGTGATCTCCAGCGCGATGGTCGTGGCCCTCTGGGGGCACTTCCTCTATCAGGGCGTCATCGATCCGCTCGGCGGCATCAACTCGCTGTGGCCGCTGTTCGGCATCTCGAATCAGCTGCTCGCAACCGTCGCGCTGTGCGTCGGGACGACCATCGTCATCAAGATGGGGAAACCGCGCTACGCGTTCGTCACCGTGACGCCGCTCGTCTGGCTGGTGGCCGTCACGATGACTGCCGGATGGGCGAAGGTGTTCTCGGCCGACCCCAAGCTCGGCTTCCTCGCGCATGCGCGGATGCTGGGCGCCGCACTCGAGTCGGGCGCGTTTCCCGCCGGCGTCGCAACGGCGGAGGCCGCGCGCCGATTGATGTTCAACGACTGGCTCGACGCCGCCGTCGCCCTGTTCTTCATGGTTTCGGTGGTCGTGATCCTGGTGGACAGCCTGCGCGAGTGGGCTGCGGTCATGAGCGGCACGAAACCAGCCGTGAGCAGCGAGGTGCCGTTCGAGCGCGCCGTAGCGGTCGCCGGCGACTGACGCCGGCTGCTTCGGGCTACTCGGAATCCTTGCGCACGCCGTGTCGCGTGTCGCCCTGAAGCGACGTACGCGCGCGCTCGGCGCTGGCCATCCACATGTCGACCAGATCGCTGTGCAGTGGCGGCGCCTTTTCGCCACTGGGGCGGCCGGTGATCTTGGCGTGTTCGCGCCGCCGCACTCGATACTCGGGAATGGCGAGCAGCACGGCGACCGCGGACATGCCGAGGACTGGAATCACCCAGCGGGCCGCGATGTGATCGACTGGGGCGGCTGCAGCGAGCGAGGCCCAGCGCGTGACCCAGTGCACGACGCCAGCGATCGCGACGACGGCGCACGACACGGATAGCGCGAGCCGCAGGCGGCGAACCTTCATGAGCATCTGCCGCGTGGGGCCGTGCACGAACGCAAAGTCGTCCGTGCCGTTGATCAGCTTGCCCGCGTCGCGACGAGTGTCCGCGAACACGTCGGCCACCACCCACCGTGGATAGCCCGAGTGTTCGGCCCAGCGCCAACGCCGCACCGCGTCCACCACATAGAACACAAAGACGCCGGCCAGCCCGATGACCAGCGCCAGGCCCGCACCCAGCACGAACGAGCGCACTGCGTGCGGCTCATCGCCTGGACGACGCAACACCGCGAGCTCGGGCCACATCGTGAGGGCCCCGAAGAACAGCGCAACCGCCAGGGTGGTTGCCGTGGCCGACGCGAGCAGCCGCGCGCCCGAGCCGCGCACGCGCGACATGCCCGGCGGCGGCCATTCGACGACCTGACGCAGCGTTGGATTGAGGAAGTGGACGATCTCCTGCGCGGAGGGCCGGCGCGCCGGGTTCTTCTCGAGGCAGCGCGCGATCAGCGTCACCAGCTCCTCGCTGACGTCCGAGCGCAGCTCGTCGATGCGCGCCGGAACGTCGCGCAGGTGCGACGCCATCACCGACACGGGCGAACCCTCGAACGGCGGGTGGCCGACGAGCAGCTCGAACGCGAGCACGCCCAGGCTGTACACGTCGCTCTTCCCCGTGACTTCCTCGCCATTGCCCTGCTCGGGGCTCATGTACGTCGGGGTACCGAGATACATGCCCTCGTCGGTGAGGCGCACTCCGTAGCTCTGTCGTCTGGAGCTGTACGCGGCCGAGATGCCGAAGTCGAGCACGAGGGCGCGTCCGGTCTCGCCGTCGAGAACGATGTTGTTCGGCTTGATGTCGCGGTGGAAGACCTTGCGACGGTGCGCCGCGGCAAGCCCGGCCGCGACGTCGGCCATGAGGCGACGCACGCGGATGTCGGTGAGCTTGCGGCCGCGCAGCGCTCCCATGCCCAGCGTCGGCCCGTCCACGAACTGCATCACGAAGTACGGGATGGACCGTCCGGGGATCTCGCCGACGTGGAAGACGTTCACGATGTTCGGATGCGACACCGCCGCGATGGACTCGGCTTCGCGAGTGAATCGCGTGCGAGCCACGGTGTCGTCGGCCATCGTGGGCGACAGCACCTTGATGGCCACCTGGCGCTTCAGGACGGAGTCGCGTCCGACGAACACCATGGCCATGCCGCCTTCGCCGATCATGCCGAGGACACGAATGTTGGGCGAGAGCGTGCGAACGAGATCGGAATACAGGTCGCGCAATTCCTCGGGAGGCGGCTGGAAGCGAACGAACTCGCCCGATCGCAGCTCCCCCGATTGCATCGCGGGGAGTGACGGTGGCGCGGGGGCGTCGCAGACGGCACAGGTCGTGGCGCGCAGGCTGATCGGCGCCTGACACACCGTGCAGTGGGGGAGCATGCTCGCGGAACCGCTTCCCTGCGGGCGCGGGCCGGGCGTTGTCTGCGTCAGAAGCTTGCCCTGGCGTGTGGCCGGTGAGTATTGAGAACCAACATATGAGTCGCGCACCTGCGCGCCAGATGCGAATATCTCCGTAGCAGCGGGTAATATTCGACCGACCCACCTTCGAACCATGACCTACTTCCGCACGATCAGCCTCGCGGCACTCCTCGCGGCGCTCTGGGCCGCCCCGGCGGCCGCGCAGAACGGCCAGAATACCTTCGACTTCTCGATCGCCAACATCATGCGCGGCCCCGAGCTCTATGGCCGCGAGCCGCAGCGGGTTCGCTGGAGCGCCGACGGGAAGTGGATCTACTTCTACTGGAATCCGCCCGGCACCAAATGGAGCGAGCCACTCTGGCCGCACCGGGTTCGGGCGCAGGCCGGCGCGACGCCCGAGCGTTTGACCGAAGCCCAGGTCGATTCCGCCGGGCCGCTGTTCGCGGACGGGAGCTACACTCGGGACCGCAGGCTCAAGGCGGTGGCATACGAAGGAGACTTGTACGTCGTGGACATGCGGCTCGCGACCGTGCGCCGGCTGACGCAGACCGTGGGCGTCGAGACGACGCCCGCGATCACCGCGGACGGGTCCGGCGTGTACTTCGTGCGCGACAACAACATCTATTTCGTGGACCTGGCGCGGTCGCTGGTCAGCCAGATCACGGACGTGCGCACTGGCCCGGCTCCGCGGGAGGACTCTGCCTATACCGGCCAGCGCGGCGTCCTGCGCTCGCAGCAGCGAGAGCTGTTCGACGCGGTGCGCGAGCGTTCGCGTCTGGACAGCATCTCGCGCTCGGATCGTCGGGCGCACGAGGCACGTCAACCGAAGCCGCTCTATCTCGCGAAGGACGAGCGGGTCACGCAGCTGAACGTCTCACCCAATGGCTCGGCGCTCGTGCTGGTGACGTCCGTGCCGGCAACCACCGCTCGTGAGACGGAGGTGCCGCAATACGTGACGGCCAGCGGCTACACCGAAGATCTCCGTGTTCGCACCAAGGTTGGCGACGACCAGGCCAGTGGACGCGTGGCACTGGTGCCGCTCCCGGGCGGAGACGTCCAGTGGCTCAAGGTCATTCCCACGGACACGGCGCGCGCGCCCGCGTTCGCATTCTCCGCTGGATGGAACGACTCCGGAACCGCGGCTCTCCTGGTCGCGGTGGCGCGCGACTACAAGTCACGCTACGTGCACAGTGTCTCGACCACGGGCGCGTTGACGACGATCGACGTCCTCCGCGACACGGCGTGGGTCCTGACCGGCCGCGGCGGCGGCAACGCGTGCGGCCTCTGTGCCGGCTGGCTCGACGGCGATCGTGTCTGGTTCACGTCCGAGGCGGACGGCTTCGCGCATGTCTACACGGCCTCGGCAAAGGGCGGCGACAAGCGGCAGCTGACGAGCGGAAAGTGGGAGGTCCTCGACGTCGCGCTCAGCGCGGACCGAAGAACGTTCTTCCTCACCTCCAGCGAGAACTCGCCCTTCGATGCGCAGCTCTATCGGATGAGCGTCGCCGGCGGGCCGCGCACGCGCGTCACGACGCAGGCCGGGTCGCATCAGTCCGCGCTCTCGCCCGACGAGCAGTGGATCGCCGACGTCTACTCGTTCTCGAACAAGCCGCCAGAGCTCTACCTCGCACGCAACCAGCCCGGCGTCAGCGACATGGCGCGACTGACCAGCTCGCCCACGGCGGACTGGCAGTCGTTCAAGTGGTTGGCACCACAGATCGTGTGGATCAACGCGTCCGACGGCGTCAAAGTGCCGGCGCGCATCTACAAGCCAGCGGACCTGGGCGCTCGCGGCAATGGCGCGGCCGTGATCTTCGTGCACGGCGCGGGTTACCTCCACAACGTGCACAATTTCTGGTCGTCGTACTCGCGCGAGTACATGTTCAATCACTTCCTGGCCTCGCGCGGCTATATCGTGCTCGACATCGACTATCGCGGCTCCGCGGGCTACGGACGCGACTGGCGCACCGCCATCTATCGTCACATGGGCGGTCGCGACCTGCAGGATCAGGTGGACGGCACCCGCTACCTGGAAAAGGAGCTCGGCATCTCGCCGGAGCGCGTCGGGATCTACGGCGGCAGTTACGGTGGCTTCATGACACTGATGGCGCTCTTCACCGAGCCGTCGCGCTTCGGCGCGGGCGCCGCGCTCCGCAGCGTCACCGACTGGGCGCACTACAACCATCAGTACACGTCCCAGATTCTCAACACACCGGACAAGGACAGCGTCGCCTACCGCCAGTCCTCGCCCATCTATTTTGCCGCTGGTCTCGCGGACCCGCTGCTCATGGCCCACGGCATGGTGGACGTCAACGTGCACTTCCAGGACATCGTGCGCCTGACCCAGAAGCTCGTGGAGCTCGGCAAGTCGGACTGGGAGCTGGCCGTGTATCCCGTTGAGGACCACGGTTTCGTGCGACCCGATTCGTGGACGGACGAGTACACGCGGATCTTCAAGCTGTTCGAGCGCACCATTGCCGCGCCGCGGGAAGCGAAGACGACAAGCACCGGCCGGCAGTGACCTGGGCAGAGCTCGCCACCGCGTTTCAGCGCGCCGCAGCCGTCGTGCGGCGCGTGGTGGGTGTGCCCGATTACGATCGCTATCTGGCGCACGTGACCGAGTGTCACCCGGGCACGACTCCGATGAGCAGAGAGGATTTCGAGCAGTCGAGGCTCGAGGACAAGTACTCGCGTCCCGGCCAGCGGTGCTGCTGAGCGCCGATCGCTAGGAACGCGCGGGCCTGGGCACGAATGCCAGGCCCGCCGCGGCTAGACCGGCGAGCGCGGCGCCCATGATGAATGCGCCGTGTGCGCCAAGGCGGTCCCACACGAGCCCGAACAGGAGCGACGCTGGCAGCATTCCGAGCCCGACCGTGAGATTGAACCAGCCGAACGCGGTGCCACGCCTGACGGCCGGTACGTAGTCGGCGACGAGCGCGCGTTCGGTGCCCTCGGTGAGCGCGAAGAACAGCCCATACGCGCAGAAGAGGGCCCAGGCGTGCCACGCCGCGGACGCGAACGCAAAGCCGAGATAGACGAGCGCGTACACGCCCCAACCCATGAGCAGCGTCGGCATTCGGCCGATGCGGTCCGAGAGACCGCTACCGTGCGTGCTGCTCAACGACTTCACCAGATTCAGCGTCATCCATAGAATCGGCGCCAGCGCCACGGGCACGCCCAGCTGATTCGCTCGCAGTAGGAGAAATGCGTCGGTGGAATTGCCGAGCGTGAAAATCAGCAGGACGCCGAGATAGGCCCAGAAGCTCCGTGGCAGAACGACGGTGCTGCCGTCAGCGCCGCCGTTAGCTCCGCCGTCAGCGCCGCTGTCAGCTCCGCCGTCTGGTCTGGTGTCGTGTCGCGACTCCTGCACGAACACGATCACGGTGAACACAGCGAACACAGCCGGTATCACGGCCAGCCAGAACACGGTGCGCATTCCCAGCCCGAACCACTGCATCATGGCAAACGCGACGAGCGGACCCACCACGCCGCCAGCATTGTCGCCGGCACGGTGAAAGCCGAATGCTCGGCCGCGCGCCGCGGGATCCACCGAGTCCGCTATGAGCGCATCACGCGGTGAATTCCTGATTCCCTTCCCGACGCGATCGACGAGCCGGATGGCCAGCACCTGCGACGCCGACTGCGCGGCTGCCACCAGCGGCCGCGTGAACGACGCGAGCGTGTAACCGAACACAACCAGTGGCTTGCGCCGGCGAACGCGATCGGACCACCAGCCGCTCGCGAGCTTGAGCAGCGACGCCGTGCTCTCCGCCGCGCCTTCGATGAGGCCCAGCATGCCCGCGCTCGCGCCGAGCGTCGACGTGAGGAACACGGGAAGGAGCGGGTAGATCATCTCGCTCGACACGTCGGTGAAAAAACTCACCGCGGTGAGCGCGATGACGTTGCGGCCGAGCGGGCGGCGCAATCCGTTCACGCGGAACAATGTACCATTGCCAACCCACCTCTTGCGAAAGCGCCCGTGACGCAGAGAATCATGGGATGCCGTCGCGCGTCGAGCAGATCACCACCGACACCTATCGTGAGCTGGCGCGCGAGCGCCGCCTGTTGGCCGAGCTGGACGACGACATCGTCCGCACGCAGATCGAAGTCTCGGAAATCGCGGCGCCGACCGGCGCCGAGCGTCGCCGGGCGCGCTGGGTGGCCGAACGATTTGCGGCAACCGGCTTCGACGCCACGATCGACGGCGCTGGCAACGTCGTCGCGCGCGCGTCCGACGCGGTCGCGGCTGCGCCGGTAGTCGTCTGCGCGCACCTCGACACCGTTTTCCCGGAAGGCACGCACGTCTCCGTGCGGCGCGAGGGGAACCGCATCGTCGGCCCCGGCATCTGCGACAACGGACGCGGGCTGGCCGTGATGCTGGCGCTGGCGCAGGTCATCCGGCAGTGCCGCGCGCCATTCGCGCGTGCCGTGGAGTTCGTCGCCACGACCGGCGAGGAAGGCTCTGGCGACCTGCGCGGGGCGAAATTCCGTTTCGGCAACGGATCGCGTCCGTTCGCCGTGGTCGCGCTGGACGGCGCGGGCGACGAGCGCGTGGTCAACACGGCGCTTGGCTCGCGGCGATTCCGCGTCGAGTATCGTGGTCCCGGCGGACACAGCTGGGCCGCGTACGGCATGCCGAACCCCGTCCATGCCGCGGCCCGCGCCGCGACGAGCCTCGCCAATCTTCGTGTGCGTGGCATGGCGCGCTCGTCGCTCACGGTGAGTCGCATTGGCGGCGGACTGGCCATCAACGCGATTCCCGAAGTTGCCTGGCTGGAGGTGGATGCCCGCAGCACGGACGAAGCGGTGCTCGCGTGGCTCGAGCGCGAGGTGCGTTCGCTGGCGTCCGCGGCGGCCACGGAGGAGAACGACCGGCGCGCGCCCCAGGCCGCGCCACTCACGCGCCGCGTCGAGCGCATCGGCGATCGGCCCGGCGGACACACCGGCGCTGACACTCCCCTGGTGGTCGCCGCCCTTGAGGCGACTCGCCTCGTGGGTCGCGTTCCCGAGCTGGCGGCGGCGTCCACGGACGCCAACGCGGCGATCGCGGCGGGAGCACCAGCGATCGCGATCGGCGGCGGCGGCAAGGGCGGCGACGCCCACACCACGCGCGAATGGTTCGACAACGGTTCTGGTACCGCGGGCGTCGAGCGTGCGCTGACGATCGTCGCGACCATGGCGAGACTGGCCGCCGACTAGCTCACGGAACGACAGCGCCCGGACGCCTCCCGCACGCGATTCACCCCCTGCGCAAAGCGCAGGATGAGCTCAGCGGCTATAGGCCACTCCCAGTACCGTGAGGCCGCCGCTCGCGCCAAGGAAATCGTCCGTGAAGATGTGCTGCACGAGCGCCAATCTCGACATCGCTCGCAGTGATGGAGAGAGGCGGTACGTCACAGTGGTACCCACGAGCATCCCGGCCATGGCTTCCCAGTCACCGAACGTCTGAGAGGTCAGCGGTGTGCCTCGAGTGCCCGCCTGGCGGTCGCGCGACCAGAGCGGGCCCGCCGCGAGGTCCATGCTGACGCCGAATTTGCCAGCAATCACGGGGACGCTGGTGCCTACCATGGCTGTTACCCAGTCGCGATCGATGATGTAGCGGTTGGGGCCCGGCGCGCCGGCATCCGCCACGCGCGCAGCGATCACCGTCGCCGACAAACTCCATGGCCCTTGGTTGACGCGGCGGGTTGCCGAGAGCACGAAGCCCGGTCCGGCGCCGCCTTCACCGTGGGGCTGCCACAAGCCACCCACACCCACGTCGGTTGTCCACGCGGAAACGTGCTCACGAGTGCTGCTCGACTGCGCACCCAGCTGCTCGACGAACACCAGAATCCCGCTGACCGCGACTACTGCTGCTGCCTTCCTCCAAGCCGCCGACGCGAAATGGGCGAGCATGCAATCTCCTCAGCCGCCAGTTGCTCTGATCTCCGAGTGGTCGCCGATCGTCAGTTCACCACTCAGACCCTCGACAACCACTTCGTCGCCGACGAGCGAGTCGTGCAGTTGTGACCCCACGATCCGCGATTTCGTTCCCACGATCGTGTCGCGTAGCGTCGAGTCTTCGATGACCGTGCCCGCGCTGATCGAGACGTTCGGGCCGATCGTGGATCGCGCGATCTTCGCGCCATCCTCGATATAGACCGGCTCGACGATCGACGCATCCTTCGCCAGATCGCGCGGTCGCCGCGCCATCTTCCGCTTCTCGAGCATGATCCGGTTCGTCTCGAGCAGCGTGTCCAGCTTGCCCGCGTCGTACCAGCCTTCCACGTCCTCCACTTTCAGCTTCGCGCCCTTGTCCACCATGTACTGGAACGCGTCCGTGAGGTAGAACTCGCCCTTGTTCGGCGGCGAGCGCAACACGTGGTCGATGCCCTCGAACATCAGCTTCCAATTCTCGATGTACTGCAGCCCGATGTTCGCCTGCCGCGAGATGGGCTCCTTCGGCTTCTCGACGATCTTCGTCATGAAGCCGTCCTTGTCGGTGACCACGACGCCGAAGCGCTGGTAGTCCTCCACCTCCTTCGTCCAGATGATCCCGTCTGCCTTGGTACGCTTGATGACGCCGAGGTCCGCGTCGAAGATCGTGTCGACGAAGATGATCATCACCGGCTGGTCGACGTACGGACGCGCGAGCGCGATGGCGTCGGCGGTGCCGCGTTGCTCCTTCTGCTCGACGAACACCGACTTCCAGGGGTACTTCGTTCGCGTGTACTCCTCCACCTTCTCCTTGAGATGCCCGGTGATGTAGATGACCTCCTCGACACCTCCCAGCTTCTTGAGGTCGTCCATCACGTAGTCGATCACCGGCTTCCCGGCGATCCGAAGCATGGGTTTGGGCGTGATGTGCGTGTGCGGGCGAAGCCGCGTGCCCTTGCCGGCCAGCGGAATGATGACCTTCATGGTTTGCTGGTTCCTTGTCTGCCGTAGCGATCCTCGAGACGAACGACGTCGCCGAGGTGTGGTGTGGATGCTTCCAGGATGTCGCAATCGGTGACGGCCTCGATGTAATGCACCGTCCCCGGCGCGATCCTGAACGACTCGCCCTTCTTGAGCTTCATGTCCTGGAGTTCGTCGCTGTCCGGGAGCTTCACCCAGTACACCATCTCACCGGACAGCAGATGTACCGTCTCGTCCTTGTGATTGTGGTACTGCACGGACAGCGCGTGTCCCGCGTTCACATGCAGAACCTTGCCGACGTATTGATCGGTGTGCGCCCAGATGATCTCGTATCCCCACGGCTTGGGGACGTGGGTGACGGTGACACGGCCGGTCGCGGGATTGCCGGCCGGATAGTCCGACGGAGAAGTCATGTTCGGCTGAGAATGATACTCGCACGGGAAGGCCAAGAGCACTGCTCAGTGCTCTCTACCAAATATCCGCAAACGTGATGGCCCAGCGCGGCGCCACCTCGCCGCTCCCTGCCCGCCCGCGATCCAGCGCCAGCGCGGGCTCGCTCACGTAGAACGGCGAATCGACACGCAGGAAAACAGGCTTGTCGAACAGACGCCCTCTGACGCTGATGCCGACGCCCGCGTCACCCAACGTATCGAAGCCCTTGCCGTTGCCGAAGTCTCCGAAGCCGTGCAGCGCGAACGTCATCGCGCCGAACGTCGGATTGAACTGCGCCAGGCGCACGGAGGCGTCCACGTTGCCGCCGTACAGATAGTCGTCGCTTGCGATCCTCCAGTCGTATCCGCGCAGCGCGCCCCCGCCCAGCGGCAACCAGTCGACACCCGGACGCTTGAGGATCGCCCCCGCGGGCCGCCACCAGTTGTTGTCATACGTGGAGAGCGGGTCCTTGGCGCTCACGTACAGCGCGCGCTGTGGCGGGGTTTGCCACTCGGTGGCGCCGAACGCACGAAGACCGACGCGCACGACGTCGGACGGCACGAAGATGCGGCCTGCCGCCAGCTCCGCCTTGCCGTAGCCCTCGTCCGCGACGCCGAGGACAACCGTGGGATTGATGAACCAGTGACTCGCCCGAGTCGGCCCGAGTGTCCAGCGCGACGCCAGCGTCAGATCACCGCTGTTCTGCGCCGACCACAGCTCTGGCAAAAGCGGACCAAGCGTCGGAAAGGCACCCGTGAGCGCGAGGCCGAACCACGCCGTCCGGCGCGCGCTCGTCGTCTGATGCTCCCAGCCGAGATTCGCCTGCCCAATGCCGTCCAGCAGACCCAACCCCGCGCGCCAGCCGATGGCGGGACGCCGGCCGATGTACGGATTCTCGACGCGCCACCAGAGCTGCACGATCTCGCCCGGATCCAGAGACGACTGACGCTGCGGCACAGCGATGCCCAGCGAAGATTTGTCCAGCCAGCCGAGATAGCTCAGGCGAGTCCGAAGACCGTACGTGCCCAGCCCGAAGTTGGAGTACCAGAGCGCGGGACTCAGCAGCGCGACATCGTGTCCGCGATCCGACTGCTCGAGAAACGGCCAGTCGAAGGCCCAGCGCGCGCGCGCCAGCCTGAGGAACCTCGCATTTCCCTCCACGTCATTGCGTCGATCCCAATCCCAGGAGAAGTGGAACGGGTCGAGCCGGACTTCCAGCGGCCGGTCCGGCGTCGTGATGCGAACCACCTGGCGATCGACGGTGTCCGCGCCTCGCGCCAGCGTCCAGCCCTGTGCCGTGCGCACACCGACCGCCACCGGATGGCGGTACTGACCGCGACGGATCACCGTCGCCTCCGTCGTCCAGGCGCCAGCGGCATCGCGCCGACTGGCAACGCCGGCCAGGCGATAGTCCATCACACCCGTATGGTGGACCCACTGGTCGAAAAACCACCCCAGATTCCGCCCGCTCACGCGCTCGGCGGACCCGCGCATCGCGCGTTCGTCCACGTGCTTCAGCGCCCAGCGCGCGTAGTAGTCGTGCAGGAACTCGACGAACAGCGAATCCCCGAGCACATCGCGCAGCTGGCTATACATGACCTGGGCGCGCGTGTAGATCATGTCGTTGTACACGGAGAAATCGCGAAATCCCTGCGCCCACGTGCCGATTGGCTCCGCGTCACCGCGCAGGTCCGTCTCCGCCTGATCCAATGCGGTTGCCTCGAATCGCGGCAGCGCCATGCGCAGCGCGCGGCCACCGTAGCCCTTGGTCACCGGACGCTGGGCTACCAATCCGGCGCGTGCGAATTCCTGCGCCGTGAGTCCCTGCGCCCAATCCGTCTGGTAGGAGGTCAGTCCTTCGTCCATCCAGCCGCTGCGCCATTCGTTGTTCGCGAGGATGCCGTACGTGAAGACGTGGCCGCCCTCGTGGAGAATCAGTCCCTGTGACGGCGAGCCGTTCATCTGCATCATGGGAAACTCGGTGCCGCCGCCATCGAGACGGTGCAACACCGTCATCTGTGGATAGGCGTAGCGGCCGTAGATCAACTCCAGCCACTGCAGCGCCGCGGCCGTTCGTTCCACCACTTTGAGCTTGCCCCACGTCGTGTCGTCGCCCTGTCGGTACAGCACGTGGATCGACACGGTGTCGAAGCCGGCGGGGCGAGGTCCACGGCTCGGCGTCCGCCTGACGTAAATGCCGCCCTCGTAGCGGTAGTCCGGCGACGTGGACCACGCGAAGTGGTGTACGTCGCGCGCGTAGAAGCGCACTGCACGCTGGCCGGATCCGACGCTTACATCGGGCGCCGGAGGCACGTCGCCATACGCGTCGGCCGCCGTTCGTGCCACACCCTCACGAATTGCGCGCGAATATCCCGGATCGCCGGACACGGGAACACCGGTCGCGCCGATGATCTGATCCTCCGCGACCACCAGTGTCACGTCGTACGTACCGAACTCTCCATAGAACTCGCCCGCGGGCTGCAGCGCGTTGTACTCCCACCCGCCGCGATCGTAGACGGCGACTTTCGGATACCACTGCGCCAGGTCCCAGTGCCTGCCTCGTCGTCCCTGGCGCCGCGGGATGGTGGACGGCCGCGCGTCCCATTCGAAGACGACGGCCAGCGAATCGCCAGGCGCGAGCGGCGCGGGCAAGCGGAAGCGCGCGACGGTGCTGTCCGGCGCGCCGGGATAGTCCACTGTCACGGCGGTCCCGTTCACGCGCACCGGAGCCGTGAAGCGTTCGTAGCCGTAGTCCGGTTCCGCGAGATGCTGGAAGCGATCGCGTCCCTCGCGTTCATCCACCTGGCTCCACTTGGATCCCGGACGGAAGGCGTTGAGGTACTGATGCACGTACATCTCGCGGAGAGTGTCCGGCGAGTTGTTCACGTACCCGAGTATGCCTCGTGCATGGAGGCGACCGGCGCGCTCGTCGAGTGTCGCGGTGATCGTGTACGTCACGCGTTGCTGCCAGTAACCAACGGTGTCGCCGCCAGGCGGAGTCGAGTATCCCGGCGAGACTGGCGGACCCTGCTGCAGAGCGATTGCGAGCGCGACGTTGGGCCAGATCGGCATCGCACTAAAATGGCGGGTTCAGGGCAGCTTTGAGAGGGGAAGGGGGAACATGAATTGCCCTTTCCTGACATTGGACTTTTGCAGTCGGAGGCAATGGTGCCCATGTCGAAACGTCGTTGGTCGCTCGCGCTCATCGGGTTCCTGCCGATCGTGCCGGCGATCTTCTTTGGGTCGAATCTCCTGAACCGCGTCCGAGAGGATCCGCCAATGCGGCTCGTGGCCGATCTGTCCGCGCGGACCATGAAGGTCATGCAGAATGGCGACGTGGTGGCGACGTACGGCATCGCGATCGGACGCCCAAGTCACCCGACGCCGACCGGCAGCTTCCACACCGGACGCATCGATTGGAACCCGGCCTGGACGCCGCCGCCGTCGGACTGGGCCAAAAACCTCAGGTACCACGCGCCTGGCGAACCAGGCAACCCGATGCAGGGCGTGAAGATCTACTTCGACCCGCCATACTATTTCATCCACGGTACCAACGACCCCGGATCGATCGGCGAAGCCGCATCGCACGGGTGCATCCGCATGACCGAGGGGGATGCGGTCGAGCTCGCGCATAAGATTCAGGACGCCGGAGGGAGCGTGCCGCTAACCATCAATCCGTAGTGTCCGTTGGCGGATGACGGTATGATTAGGAATTCATGAAGGGGCTGGCCGGGAACTCCGGCCAGCCTTTCTATCTGGCAGAGCCATGTACTCGACCTGTCTATTCTGCTTCGCGCGGTTGGGCAGCAATGCCGAAGTCGAGTCGTTCCCCGTCGGACGCTGCCTGGCCTTCGACTCGGCTCGCGGCAGGCTGTGGGTGGTCTGCACGGCATGTGGTCGATGGAACCTCACGCCGCTCGAAGAGCGCTGGGAAGCCATTGACGTTTGCGAGCGATTGTTCCGCCAGTCGCGAACGCGAATCACCACCGCGGAGATTGGACTCGCCCGCCTGCCGGACGGCGCGAAGCTCGTGCGAATCGGGGCGCCACTTCGACCGGAGTTCGCGGCATGGCGGTACGGCGCACGGTTTACTCGCCGCCGGAAACAGACGAGATTGCTGGCGGCGAGCATCGCGGTCGCGGCGGGCGGAAGTGCCATCGCCGCAGCTCCTGTACTCTTCCCCACCTTCATGTTTGGCACGGCCGCGCTGCTGGCATTTCCGGGGTTCACGACACTCTTCGGCACGCTTCCGGTAGTGGGTGCGCTCGCCGTCCGTGACTACTTCGAGAACGAACGCGTGGTAGGCCGTGTGGCGCATCATGACCGCATGATCGTCGTGCGCGCCAAGCACGCGCGCAGCACGCAGTTGCACGTTGGCCGGGGTGAGCACGTGTCCGTCGCGCTCGACGTTCAGCACGATGGCGGCTGGACCCATCTCGACGGCTTCGAGGCAATGCAGGCCGCCAGCATTCTGCTTGCGGGCGCCAATCGATTTGGCGCTCCCGCGTCGCAGGTGGCCGAAGCGGTGCAGCGCGTCGAAGCCGAGGGCGATGCGCCAGGCTACCTGAGGGCGGCCTCGACCCTGGGCGGAGCGCGGAACGGCAGGTTCATCTCGCTGCTCAACCGCTGGCGCGGCATCGACGCGCTGCACCTCTCCAGCACCGAGTGTCTGGCGTTGGAGATGGTGCTGCACGAAGAAGCGGAGCGCCGCGCGCTCGAAGGCGAGCTGGCGCTCCTGGAGGCAGCGTGGCGCGACGCGGAGGACATCGCCCGCGTCGCGGACGCCCTCTAATTGGCGATCTTGCCGTCTCCCTTCGCGCCCTTCACGTACTTGTCCAGCCACGCCACCCAGCGCGCCCACTGATCGAGGATCGTCTCGCGCGTCAGCTGCGTGTGGTCCTCATAGGGATACATGTACAGCGCGGCCGGCTTGCCCATGCCAAGCAACGCGTGGAACAGGCGAATCGAGTTCGTGGGATCGGTGCCGACGTTCTGATCGTCGATGTGATGGTACATGAGCAGCGCGCCCGTCAGGCGGTCGGCGTACAGCAGCGGTGACATCGACAGGTACGTCTCGCGTGCTTCCCAGAGGTCGCGGCGCTCGCTCTGGAACGAGTTGGGTGTGAGGGTGCGATTGTAGTTGCCGTCACCCGCGATTCCGGCCTTGAAGAACGGCGTGTGCACCAGAGCGTTGACCGTGCTGAACGCACCGTAGCTGTGACCTCCGATGCCCAACCGCTGCCGGTCAATCAGACCGCGTCGATCCAGCTCGTCGATCACCGCCGAGAGATTGTTGCGGAGGTCCGAGACGTAGTTGTCGTTCATGCGACCCTGCTCGCCGACGATCGGGGCGTCGGGCTCCACGACCACGTAGCCCTGCGTGACCAGATAGGCCTTGGACCGCCCGTCCAGGCTCGGGAACTGGTTCCTGTTCACCGTGCGCTTGGACCGATCATACCCGGCCTGATCCGTGAACTCGTACGGGTAGAACCAGATGAACGCGGGGAGTCTGGTTCCCTGCTTCCAGTCGCGCGGCAGCGTGACATTCACCCAGAACTTGTACCCGTCGGGCCGCGCCACCTGGAACGCCTGGCGCTGCGCGTTGGTGATCTCGGGCGCGTAGTCGCGGTTGCTCGTGAGCTTGACGACGGTCCCGGCCTTCATGTCGCGCCGGTAGGAATCGGGCACGATCGTCGCCGATTCGCGGGTAATGACCGCGGACGCGAAGTCCGCATCCAGCGCCGCCGATACCTGTTCGAACTGCTCGGCCGACGACGAGAACACACGCGACTTCTCGCCGGTGCGGATCTCGATACGGTCGAGGAATGGCCGGGGCGCGCTGTCGCTGAAGGATCGGTAGTACTGGGTTCCGCGAAGGAACGCGTACTTGCCGTCGCTGCTCGTGAGAACGGTGGTTTTGCCCGCGCCACGTTCCGTCACCAGGGTGCCCGGATTCTGATAGAAAGTGACCGAGTCCGCGCCGCGGCCGCCGCGCCCGCCTCCTCCGCCCCCGCCGCCGAAGCCTCGCGCCACGCCGAGTGATGCCTGGAGGCCACGAACACGGGTCAGCGTGTAGCGCTTGGACGGATCCGTCACGTCGATCGCGAACACATGTGCGGTGCCGTTTGCGTTCTCGGCGATGAATGCGGTCTTTCCGTCGGCGCTGAACGCAGCCTCGCTCATCCTGTTGTTGTTCTCGAGCAGGACCTTGCGACTCGCGCTGTCGAATGGCGCGGTCCACAGATACAGACGGTCGCGCGCGCGTTGCCGCGGAGGCGCGCCGCTCTCGTCGCTCACCGGGGAGTTCGTCGGCGCGGTGTCGCCCTGCAGAAAGTAGATGCCATCGCTCGACACCAGCCACTCGATGTTGCGCTTGGCGGTGTCCGACTGAGCGGGCGTCGCGGTATCGTCGTCGTCGTCGCCGCCAGACCCTTCTCGCAGCACACGGTGGCCCAGCGTCGCCACCGCCTTCCCCGTGGCATCCCAGATCTGATCAGTCCCGCCGAACGAGCTGACTTGAGTCACGTACGAGAAAGGCTTCTCCATCACCGTGACGCGGAACCAGCTGCCGGACGGCGACGCCTCTACCGAACGAATCATGGCAGGAGCGCCGATCTTTCTCACCGCGCGTGAGCGCACGTCCACCGTGACCAGCTGTCCCGTGGTGAAGTACTCGACCAGGTCGCGCTCGTACGGCCACTCCAACAGGTCGGCAAACGTGCGCGTGCGATTGTGCGAGCCCGGTTTCGTCAGGCGCACCTTGGGGCCGGTGGCAATCACCGGAGCCTTCGGTTCGGCGCCCCGGTTCTCCGGAATCAGCACGGTGACGATCTGGCTGTTGCCGGCCCACTCGGGCTCCGTCACGAACGTCGCGAGCACCGGTGCGCTGGTGACGCGCCGCGATTTCCCGGTCGCGACGTCGGCGACGTAGACGTAGGACGCCGCGTCCAGGTTGGCCATGAAGGCGAGCTGCGTGCCGTCAGGCGACCAGCGTGGCCCCGAAACCCGCGCGCCCGCCGGTACCTCGATGGAGACGCTCCTGCCCGTCGTGGCATCGACGATCTCCAGCCCCGTACCCGGGCGCGCCGTCAGCGTGCGCAGCCGGTTCGCTTTGGGATCCACCTGGAATCCGGCCAGGTTGTACCATGTCTTGCCGAAGTCCTGGATCGTTGGCATCCCATCGCTGTGCACCTTCACGAAGTGACGCCGCGTCGGACTCTGATTCGACAGCGTCACGTTGAGATGCCTTGGCGCCAGGATCAGACGCTCGATCTCCGCCGGCGGACGGACGTAGGTCTCCTGGGTGAGAACCGAGTTCGCGTCGCCGTTCTTGGCGTTCCCCTGTGCGGCGAGAGGTGCGGCGACCAGCACGGCCGCGACGAGACTGCGCGAGACGCGCAGGAATCCTGGAATGGACATGGCGCAGATGGCTGAAGGGCTGATTACCGCAACTGACCTATTAGGTAAATACGTCAGCGCCGCGGCGTCTGCTGAGCCTGTCGACGTGGTGCCGAGTCCTCCCCCCCCCCCCGTGCCTCGTGGGCCCGCCAAGGTAGCCCGACGGCACCGGGAAGGCTAAAGTCCCTTCTCGACCGACGAGTTCTTCAAAATGCTGCTGCCCGCCATTCAGACACTGATCACGCGCGAGTTGCGCGCGGTGAAACGCGAGGTCGAAGCGTACCCGGACGACGCCAGCCTGTGGCGACCGATCCCAGGTGTCCCGAACACGGGTGGCACGCTGGCCCTGCATGTCGCCGGCAACCTCCAGCACTTCTTTGGCGCCATCCTGGCCCGGGACGGCTATCAACGCAATCGAGACGCGGAGTTTGCGCGACGTGACGTGCCGCGCCGGGAGCTGCTGGCGGGCCTCGACGCGGCCATAACCTCCGTCGAGCGCACGCTCTCCGGACTGTCCGACGCGGACCTGGCAGCCCCCTATCCCGAACCGATCGCGAAACGGACGGTGGCCACCTCCACGTTCCTCACGCATCTCGCGGCCCACCTGGCATACCATCTGGGGCAGATGGACGTCCACCGCCGCGCGGTAACCGGCGTGGCGCAGGGCGTCGACGCCGTGTCGGTGCGGGAGTTGCCTGAGGTGTCGTGACGGCCCCTGCCGCCACGACTGATGCCTGACCCGAACTCCACGGACAGCAGAACCGAAGCAGCCCAAGCATCCGAGCGCACCGGGGACGAGGTGCGCGACCGCATCATCCGTCTCGCGTTCGGTGGCGACCGCGCGCGATATGACCTGTTCGTTCGCACGCTGCGCGACGCGATTCCTCCGGACGTCTCCGTGGTGCTCCGCGGCAGCGCCGTCACCGGCTCACGATGGGAGGACGGTACGCCGTTCGACGCGGACGGGCCCGGCACCAGTGACCTGGATCTGACTCTCATCGGCGGCGGGATGGTGCAGCACTTCGAGGTGTTCTACATCCCGGGCCTGCACTCCGTGCCACTCGGAGACGCACATCCCGATGCGTCCACCACGTTTCTGCCGCTGCGACGCGCACTCACCGAGATCGCGCGCCGGCCGGTGACCATCCAGGCGACCTCTGACGTCGTGCAGTTCCTGCGTGACAGGGTCATGGACCAGCCGTACTACACGATCATCGCCAAGGAGAAAGAGGAGGACACGACGGCCGGACCGGCCGGGAGGGGCGCCAGCGAATGATCGTCCGCTTGCTGAGCTACAACATCAAGTACGGCGGCCGTGGACGGGCGGCCGCGATCGCCGAGGTGATCCGCAACTCAGGTCCCGATGTGGTGCTGCTGCAGGAAGCCACGGATCCCCGCGTCATCGAAACGCTGTCAAAGGAGACGGAGCTGCCGCACTGGGGATCCCGCCCGGCGTATTCGATGGGGTTTCTCACGCGCATCCCCGTCACGCATCACGCGTGGCATCAGCCGGGAAACGCCAGGCATGCGTTCCTCGAGCTGGTGCTCGAGGGCGTCGATTGCCGCATCTTCGGACTGCACCTCGTCGCCTGGTTTTCCAAGTGGACGGAACGCAAACGCGCGCGCGAGATTCGCGCGCTGCTCGAGGGCATTCGCGAGCACCAGCACGGGTTTCACGTCATCGCGGGCGACTTCAACGCCCTCGCGCCAGGCGAGCTGCTCCAGGTGGAACGCATGCCGCGCTGGATTCGCGCGATGATCTGGCTCAGCGGTCGCGACATCTCGCGCGAAACCATCCAGCTGCTGATGGACGAGGGATACGCCGACGCGTGGCGCCGCCTGCATCCCAAGGACAACGGCTACACGTTCCCCACCTGGGATCCCCACGTCCGCCTCGATTACGTGTTCGTTCCCGAGCGCGACGCGAACAGGGTGGCAGTGTGCGAGGTGGTGTGGACGCCGCCGGAACCTGTACGACAGGCATCGGATCACGCTCCAATCCTCATTGAAGTGCGATAGGTCACCATCTGCGCGCCGCACGCGGCGTCGCGATCATTCGCCGGCCCGGTTAGGATTCGCGCAACCGAATTGTACGGAGCGCGACGTGTCTGAAACCGTCATGGTTCGATCCGGCTGGGAAGACCTGGGCAAACTGATCCTCAGGTTGAGCGTAGCGGTTCTTCTCGGATTCCACGGCCTGGCCAAGATCAAGGGCGGCATCGCTTGGATGAGCGGTCCGCTGGCAGAGCATCACATCCCGTCCTTCGTCGCCTACGGCGTCTATGTCGCGGAAGTCGTCGCGCCGATCCTCCTGCTGTTGGGCATTCTCACGCGGCCGGCGGCATTGGTCATCGCCTTCGATATGTGCATGGCGATCTTCCTGGTGGTGAAGAGCAAGGCGTTCGAGATCAACCCGCGCGGCGGCGGCCTGGGTGCAGAGCTCGAGCTGATGTTCTTGCTGACGTCGCTCGCGATCTTCTTCCTCGGCAGCGGCCGGATCGCCGTTTCCAGGGGCCAGGGACGCTGGAACTAGCCCGGAATCAGTAGTTACCCGCTGTCCGACCGGGTTTGTCGTTCATACATTTTGCACCCGTGAAGCGTCTCGCGCTTTTCCTGCCACTATGGCTCGTGTGCGCCGTCGGCGAACCGAGCCTCGTGCACCAGTGCCCCATGCACTCCATGGGAGGCGCTGGAGCGCGGCAGGAAGCGCCGGCTGGCCACGCCGGCCACTCGACTGAAGCGCCCGCCGCTCCCCATTCGCACGGCCACTGCTCGTGCATCGGCTCGTGTACGACGGCGACAGGGGCAGTGGTGCCGCAGGTGGCATCCGCGCCAGCCGCCAGCATCGTTCTTGCCGAACCCCTGGTGCCAGCGCCGCTGCATCAGAGCGCCCGCGCCGAAGCGTACCGCCTCCTCCCCTACGCGAACGGACCTCCCGCCATCGGCGGTTGAGCGGTCCGTAGGTCCGCGAGCGACTCACCGCTCGCGGTCATCCGTTCTTTTCGGGGGAGAAAATGTCCAGCTGTAAAGCCGGAGGCGCGTGGCGCCTTCGCGGTAGGATCGTTCAGTGCTCTTTCGTTGCGCTCTCGGTCTTCGCGTCGCGTGAATCGTCCGCGCAGACTGACTCGACCAGGCGCGACACGACTCGCCTCGCCACCGTCACGATCATCGGCAGTCGATCGGATTTGGCCGAGGAGCGCGACAAGGTCCTGCGCGTGCCGGGAGGCGTCACCGTGCTTCGCGCTACCGAGCTCCGCGCCACGCGACAGGCCAACCTGTACGACGTGCTGCGCTTCACGCCCGGCGTCTACATCCAGCCGCGATTCGGCTCGGCCGACGAAAGCCAGATCTCCGTTCGAGGCTCGGGTCTGCGAAACAACTTCCATGCGCGCGGCATCAACCTGCTCGTGAATGGCATGCCGTACCGCAACGCGGACGGCTTCACCGACTTCGAGTCCCTCGAGCTGCTGACCACGGAGGGCATCGACGTCTACAAGGGCGCCAACGCGCTACGCTACGGCGGTGCGACGCTTGGCGGCGCCATCAACCTTCACACCCAGACCGGGTACACGGCGTCCCCGTTCAGCGCCTTTCTACAGGGCGGCAGCAACGGCTTCGCGAAGGGACAGCTCGCTACCGCCGGCGTGAACGGCGGCCTCGATTGGTACGGCAGCTTTGCCCACACGCAGACCGAAGGCTACCGCACGTGGTCGGATCAGCGGCGCGATCGCGTCAACCTGCATGCCGGATACCGTCTGAACCGCGCGTCCGACCTTCGGACGTTCTACTTCGCGGCTCGCGTGAGTGAGCATCTGCCGGGAGCGCTCACGCGAGCGGAGCTCGAGAGCACTCCACAGGGGGCCACTCCTGCCAACGTGACCAACAAGTGGGGACGCGACTACGATCTCCACCACGTGGGCATTCAGTACCGCGCGCAGCTCACGCCCACGCAGCGCATCGAGGTGAGTCCGTACCTTCAGTACCGCGACATCGACCATCCAATCTTCGAAGTCATCTCGCAGATCAGCCAGGACTGGGGGGCCGAGATACGGTATGAGAACTCCGCCGGCGTGCTGGGCAAGGGGAATCATCTCACCATCGGCGTACAACCGGCGCTTGGCAACGTGCAGAACAAGCAGTACCAGAACGTTGCCGGGAAGCACGGCAACCTCACGCGCGACGAGCATGACCGGGCCACGACGGTCGCGCTGTACGCCGAGAACGCCCTCGACGTCACCGACCGCGTGAGCGCCATCGCGGGGCTGCGGCTGGAGCGGGCCACACGTGGCGTCGACGACTACTTCCTGTCGAACGGCGACCAGTCCGACCGGCGCACCTTCGACGCATTCTCTCCGCGCGTCGGCCTCCTGGGGCGAGTCAGCGATCGCACACAGGTCTTTGCCAACGCCAGCCGCACGGTGGAGCCGCCGCTGATGCTGGAGCTGTCGAGCTTCGGCAATGCGGGCGGATTCATCCCGCTGCGGGCGCAGTCGGCGTGGCAATACGAGGTCGGAGCGCGGACGCAGCGGTTGGGCATCAACTGGGACGTGTCGCTGTACGACATCGAGCTGCGCAACGAGCTGCTGAACATCAACGTGCAGCCGTTCCCCGGCGCGCCATTCACCGTTCCGTCCTACCGCAACGCAACCCGGACGCGCCATGCCGGCGTCGAAGCCGGTGTCGCATTCCAGCGCTGGATCGGACTCTTCTCCCGCGGCGATGTGCGCGACGCGGTGAGTGGACGCGTGTCGTATGCCTACAACCGCTTCACGTTCACCGAGGACTCCGCGTTCTCCGGCAAGGAGCTACCGGGGGCGCCGCGCCAGTATGTGTCGGCCGAGGTGAAGTACCGGCACCCATCGGGCTTCTCGATTGCGCCTTCGGTCGAGCTGGTACCCGAGGCATACTTCCTCGACAGCCCGAACACGGTGACCAACAGCGCGTGGTCCAGCGTCGGGCTTCGGGCCGAGTGGACGCTGGAGCGGTTCGGCGCCACCGCGTTCGCCGCCGCCAACAACCTCACCAACCGGCGCTACTCCGGCTCGGTGCAGGTGGACAACGCGGCGGGTCGCTACTTCGAGCCGGCGGACGCGCGCTCGATCTACGTGGGGTTGAGGCTGGCGCGATGAAATACCTGTTCGCGTTGCTCCTGCCAATCGTGTTGTGCGCGCATGCGGTCGTCGCGCCGGGGTCGTCTCGCCCCGGCGCGTACGAGCGCTACGTGCTGCGCGTCCCGAACGAAGCGGACGTCGCGACCGTGCGCGTGGAGATCAAATTCCCGGCCGCGGTGCGCGTCATCTCGTTCGCGGACGTCCCGGGTTGGCAGCTCCAGGCCACGATGGACAGCACTGGCCGCGCCGCGTCCGCGGTGTGGACCGGTACGCTGCCACCTGAACGGTTCGTCGAGTTTCCCTTCGTCGCCGTCAATCCAAAGGGTTCGGCACAGATCGCGTGGCCCGTGTGGCAGACGTACGCCAACGGCAACACGGTCGAGTGGACTGGACCGCGAGGCTCTGACACTCCGGCCTCGGTCACCGTGATCGGCGGTGGAGGGTCGTGGGAATTCTGGCTCCCGACCGTGATCGCGGCCTTCGCGTTCCTCTTCGCATTCGTCGCGCTCGCCTTCACGGTTCGACGCCGCGCGGCCACCGTTTGAACACGTTGGCGCCGCACGCCATTGCAGCCGTTTCGGGAGCTACTCCCTCCGTAGCAGGGTGAACGCGAACCGCTGCTCGACCAGCTGTCGAACCGGACGCCCGTTCACCTCGGCCGGGAGATATCGCGCGCGCAGCAGCCATCGGCCCACGGCTTCCGCGAACGCCGCGTGCGTCGTCTCGAGAATCGCGATCGATTTGGCTTCCACTCGGCCCGTGCTGTCCACGATGTATCGCACGCCGACGCCGCCCTCGACACCAGCCGACCGGAGTATCGCCGGAAAGACTGGGCTGCCGTTGTCGTTGCGAAGCGCTACAGCACGATCGACCGCGCCCACCGTGTAGACGCCAGTCGGAACAGTCCGAACCGGACCGGCGCCATGGCCCTCAACACCCCAAACGTCCTTGAAGACGAATGGATAGTCGTCGTGAGGACCAATCGGCACGGTCCCCGACCAGTTGATTGGCGGATCGACGGGGATATCCGGAATTGGAATGTCGGGAATCCGCGGAGCGACAATCGGCCCTGCCCCGCCGCTTCCGCGTTCCGGCGCGGTTTCCTGAGGCTTGGACCAGATCACGTCATCGGTCCTGATCGGCTCGGGTCGCTCCGGCGCGTTACGCAGCGTGAGCGCCACCGCCACCGCAATCAGCCCCGCATGGACGGCGGCGCTGGTCATCGTCCATCCGGCGCGCCGCTCGCCGGGATGCGCGCCACTCTCGATCAGTACGTGGAACATCGCAATCCTCCGGTGATTCGTCTCAGCCGACGATATCACCGATGGATTGCGTGCTCCTTATGACATCATGACGAAATCGTGAAGAGCGTATTAGCGATTGCTACCGCCGCCAAAGCGCCAGGACAGGGCGAACCCGAGCTGCGTCGGGCTGTCCTCGATCACGATACGGTGTACGGTCGCATGCGCGCCGAGGCCGCCGGGAAAATTGTAGCCGACGCCGGCGGCGATGAGCATGCGCGCCGAGCCGTCGCTGACACCGCTCTCGTCCAGCGAGCCGTACCCCAGCGCGGGCGCGAAGAAGAGCGTCAACAACCCGTCCTCCCGCTGCGGAAGACTCACCGCCAGCGGAGCGCTCAGGGCGAACGATCGCGCGGAGACGTCGCTGGTGTTGGCCTTGCCCATGCCGGCGCTCGCCTGCAGCTGGATGTCGGTGTTCCCGCCCGAGTTGCTGTTCGACGCTGCCTTATGGAACAGCGGCGCCACCAGGTCGATGCTCCCCATCGTGAGGCCTTCGCAGCCCGTGCACGTCTGATATCCGAACGTCGCGCCGGCGTGCAGCCGTGACGCGAGGCGGACATTCGCGCTGCCTCCGATGATGTTGTTCGTCGGACCGTCCTTGAAGCCATACCGGCCGAAGCGCAGGGCCACCGCGGCTTTCGTGGGCCGCTGGACCTGGACGATCTGCGGCAGCGCGCCGACGGGAGTCAGAAGGATGGCGCGATACCCGAATTGAGCACTCTGGCTCGTGTTGGTTTGCGCCTGGGCAACTCCCGCGGTTGGGCCAAGGGCAACGACGGACGCGAGGAGGATCAGTCGTGACTGCATTGGGCTCCTGGGACTGGGTCGGTTGGTTGAACATCTAGCGCCCGCGCGCGATGCCCGGTACTATATGTCCGTCACGGATGTATCCGTCACGGAGCTACGAATGAGCACCTCGGACGATCCCTACGCACTGCTGCCGCTCACACCGGTCGTGCTGCACATCCTGCTGGCGCTGACGGACGAACGGCAGGGTCGGCATGGATACGCGGTTGCCCGCGAGGTCGAGGAACTGACGGATGGACGGATCCGCATGGGCCCGGGGACGCTCTACGGATCCATCCAGCGAATGCTCGACGCGTCGCTGATCGAGGAAGCGCAGCGCGTGAAAAAGCCGCGGACGCAGCCCGACGACGACGATCGCCGCCGGTACTATCGCATCACCACGCTCGGCCGGCGCGTGCTGGAGCTGGAGGTGAGCCGGCTGGCCGAAGTCGTCAGCATCGCGCGGCGCAAGCAGCTCCTTCGTCCGGAGCCCGCATGAGATCCAATCCTGCTCGCGGCGAGCGCCTGTTCCGCGCGCTGCTGCTCCTGTATCCGCGCTCGTTCCGCGACCGCTTCATGGACGAGATGCTGGAGTTCTTCCGCGCGCGCTGCGACGAGGCGCGCAAGCAGCGCGGGGCGTACGGCCTCGCCCGACTCTGGATGCACCTCGTGGCCGACATCGCCGTCAACGCGCCGCTGCAGCACGTGCGCGCGTTCCGCTCGACGTCCGCGCGCGAGCTGCCCTGGGCTTCACCGTTCTATCCCGAGGAGTCGCACCCGATGGACGTGCTACGTCAGGACATCCGCTACGCGCTGCGCTCGATGGCGCGTCATCCCGCGTTCGCCATCATCGCCGCGCTGACACTGGCGCTCGGCATCGGCGCGAATACGGCCATTTTCAGCGTCGTGGACGCGGTACTGCTGCGGCCACTTCCCTGGCCCGATCCCGATCGGCTCGTGATGGTCTATGGTGCCCGCGGGACGCAGCGCCAGAATAGCGCCGTCTATCTGGACTACAAGGATTGGCGCGATCAGAGCAACTCGTTTCAGGAGCTCGGCGTCGTCCGCGGCCAGAGCGTCAACCTGACCGGTGGCGAGAACCCGGACCGGCTCACCGGAACATTCACCACGGCAAGCACCTTCCGGCTGCTGGGGGCATCGGCGTTTCAGGGGCGCCTCTTCACGGATGCCGAAACCGAGGTGTCGTCGAAGGAACCGGTTGCCGTCATCACCGAATCGCTGTGGCGGACGCGATTCGGGTCGCGGTCCGACATGCTGGGCCGCACGATGGTCCTCAATGGCCAGCCTTTCACCGTCGTGGGCATCATGCGGCCCGATTTCCAGGCGCCACTCTTCACGCCGGACGTGTGGATGCCCATCGGATACTACCCGAACAAAGGTGATCTCGAGACCAGGGGCAGAGCCGGCGTACTCGTGTTCGGAAAACTCAAGGAGAATGTCGGCGTTGCTCGAGCGCAGGCCGATCTCGATGCCATCACCGAACGCCTCGCCGACCTGTATCCCACGACCAACGCAGGGACCAGCGCCAA
Source organism: Gemmatimonadaceae bacterium (assembly GCA_035758925.1). Taxonomy (GTDB): domain Bacteria; phylum Gemmatimonadota; class Gemmatimonadetes; order Gemmatimonadales; family Gemmatimonadaceae; genus DASPMP01. The sequence continues at coordinate 5,549 of DASTVV010000115.1, read as the reverse complement.
CGTCCAGCCGCTCAAGGAACAGATCGTCGGTCAGACGCGCACGCCGCTGCTCATCGTCCTCGTCTCCGTCGGCATCGTGCTCCTCATTGCATGCGCCAACGTGGCGAATCTTCAATTGGCGCGCGCCACCGCGCGACGCCGCGAGCTGTCGGTGCGCGCGGCGCTCGGCGCGGGACGCAAGCGGTTGATGCGGCAACTGCTCACCGAAAGCCTCGCCCTGTCGGTGGTCGGCGGCCTCGCCGGCCTCGGGATCGCGTACCTGGGCGTGGCATGGCTGTCCAAGGTCGTCCCCAACATCCTGCCGTTCTTCGGCACGATCGCTCTGGACCGCGGCGTGCTGGCGTTCGCCGCGTTCGTCACGCTGGCCACCGGCATCGTTTTCGGCATCGCGCCCGCATGGCAGGCCAGCCGCGCGGACATGCAGGAGGCGCTCACCGTTCGCGGCGACACCGGATCGGCCATCCGGCTCCGCGCGCGGAGCGCGCTCGTGATGGGTCAGCTGGCGTTGTGCGTCGTGCTGGTCGTGAGCGCAGTGCTGCTCACGCGCAGCCTCGTCGCACTCTCCGCGGTGAAGCCCGGCTTCGATCCCGAACAGCTGCTGACGCTTCAGTTCCGCCTGCCGGCGGTGAAGTACGACGCGGACGCCAAGATCGTGGACATGTTCGACCGTACGATCGAGGAGATTCGCGCCGTGCCCGGAGTGGCGCACGCCTCGCTGGTGCGCGCGACGCCGCTCAACGGCAACGGCGAAACGTTCCCCTACGAGATGGAAGGGTCTCGGGGCGTCGAGCCCGACAAGCTGCCCAGCGCCCACCGGAACATCGTCAGCACCGAATACTTCGAGACGATGAACATCCCTCGGCTCGCGGGCCGGGACTTCACGGCCGAGGATCGGGCGACGTCAGTCACCGTCGTGATCGTGAACACCCAGCTCGCCAGCAAGATCGCTCCGCAAGGCTCGGCGATCGGCAAGCGTCTGCGACTGCTGGACGGTGATTCCGCCAAGTGGGCCACCGTCGTCGGCGTCGTTGGCAATGCCAAGCACTTCCAGCTCAACGAGACACAACTCGACCAGGTGTACGTCCCATACTCGCAGAAGCCCCTGATTTTCACCGAGGTCGTCGTCCGGACCAACGGAAATCCGATGCGGGTGGCGAACGCCGTGCGTTCCGCCATCTGGCGCGTGGATCCCGATCAACCGGTGTGGCGCATCCGTCCCGTTACGCAGTCGATCGACCTACAGCTCGACGGCCGGAGATTCACGATGCGACTGCTCGCGTCGTTCGCGCTGCTCGCCGTGCTCCTGGCGACGATCGGCGTGTACGGAGTGATGAGCTACGCGGTCGCGCGGCGGACGCAGGAGATGGGCATCCGCATGGCGCTCGGCGCGCGCAATACTCAGGTGGTGGGCATGGTGCTGCGGCAGGGCCTGCGGACCATCGGCATCGCCCTCGTCATTGGCCTGGGGGCTTCGTTCGGCGCGACGCGCCTGCTCGAGTCACAGCTGTTCGGCGTGGAGGCCACCGATCCCCTGACGTTCGCGGCGGTGCCGGTCGCGCTGGCCCTGGTGGGGCTCGCCGCGTGCTACCTGCCCGCGCGCAGGGCCAGCCGCGTGGACCCGGTGGTCGCGCTGCGCGCCGAGTAGAAAAAGGAACGCCTGCGCTTTCGCGCAGGCGTTCCGGACTACTGGTAGTTCGACCGAATTACATCGGGCGATAGCTGATGCCCAGGCCGAACACGTTGCCGCCGTTCTCGATCACGACCTTCTGGTAGCCGGCGCTGATGCCCCAGCCAGACGACATCGTCCACGAACCGGCGGCGCCGATCATCGGGCGCGTGCCGCTTTCGCTGGCACCTGAGGCGTCATCCTTCAGCTGGCCCCAGCCGAAGCCGGGCACGACCGACAGCGCGATCTTGGACTTGTTCGCCTGGTCGATGTAGAACGAGAGCGGAAGGCCGACCGCGAGCGACATCGCCGAACCACCCTGCGGCTTGCCGTAACCGAAGCTACCGGTCAGGTCGACCGCCGTGGACGTCGTGCTGCCCTTGGCGGGCACCGTGTTCCACAGGCCGAAGTTGCCATCCACACCGGCGATGAACATGCCGTCGCAGGCGTCGCAGCTCGGCGCGATGTAGCCGGCCGTGCCCGAGAGACCCACGCTCGTGTTCGCCTGACGCAGCCACGTCGCACCGAGATTGTTGGTGCCGTCGCCGCCGCCCGAAGGCGAGTAGTGCGAGAAGCGGCCAACCAGGGCGTTACCACCCTTCGCCATCGGCGCGTAGGCCAACGGGACGAGGGCGCCCACAGGCGTCGAGGACAGCGCAGCGTACGCGGCAACGTCCTTCAACGACGGTTGGGCCGCGGCGTCGCGGGCAGCCACTGCAACGAGTCCTACGACGAGAAGAGCCGACAGACTACGACGCATAAAAAAGCCTCCGAGAGGGGTTGGGATGCGTCTGCACAATGCGTTTTTGGCGGGAAGGTCAATGAGACAGATGTGATGTCCCACACTTGCGATTGTGCATAACTGCCATAGCGACGCGTGCATTAGAAAAAAGCAACGCCCGCTCGGGGAGCAGGCGTTTGCGATAGTTCCGTGACCGACGAACTGCTTAGGAAAACGTAACTATTTCATACGCGCCCGTTCGAGTTTCGTGGTCGTGCCGTCGCGCGCGATGAGATACACGATGCCGTCGGTGCCGAAACCGGCGATCGTGCGATCCTTCGGAACCTGCACGCGATCCACCAGCTCTCCCTTGCTGTTCACGACGTCGTAGACGGGACCGCCCGGGAGCGCCTTGGTGGGCGTCGTGCGAATCCAGAGATGTCCGTCGTTGTCCGCGCGCACCGCGCCGGCGAAGAACACCGGTTGATAGTCAGGCAGCTCAGCCGCGGGCACAAAACTCAGCTCACGGTTGCCCATCATCCCGCCTCCCCCCGGAGGAGCACCGCCACCCGGACCATCGCCGCCAATCATGATGCGGACTTCGCCCGGCCTGCCGGCGTCGCCACCGGGACGCCCGCCACCCGCGGCGCCACCGCCGGCCGCTGCACCAGCACCCGCCGGGGCACCGGCGATCTGGGGCATCGGCGCATTGGCCATGCGCTGTCGCGCCGCTTTCACCGAATCGAGGAACGCCACCTTGTCCTCATCGGTCAGACGCCGCCACTCGAACGGGATCTTCGCGGCCGACTCACGCTTTCCATCCGGCCGGATGAAATCGACGTGGTAGTCGCGACCGCGAACGACCGCGATTGACCCGTCGGACATGACGCCGAAGTCGTCCACGACCGGCAGCGGATTCACTTGCGACGAGATGTTCACCCTGCCGTTGTCGTCGCGCTGAATGTCGAACTTGATCTTCGGGCCCTTCAGCCACGCGACGGTGTCCACCTGCCGCGTGGCCAGATCGATGCGAAGCACCGCTGAGGTGTCGGGAATGTCCGGCGGCGAGAATGCGGGTGCTCCGCCGCCAGCGCCCGCCGCGACGCGCTCCTGGCGAAACATCGGCCGGGGCATGCCGCGATACACCAGCTTCCCGGCGCCGTCAAAGGCCGGGGCGCCGAGCATGGAGTTGCCCAGCACCATCGCATCCTGGGAGCGCGGCACCGACATCACTCGCTGCACCTTGCCCGCGGGATCGATGACCAGCATGGACATGGACGCCGCGTCCACGAAGAGCGTCGAGTCGGCCTTGTATGCGATCAACCCACCGTTGCGGCCGCTGTAGGCGTTCGCGGTCGCGGGCGTGCTGTCGGCCACCACCGTGAACTTCGACAATGTCGTGTCGAAGAGCAGCAGCCGGCGGTTCGCGATGTCGTTCACGAGCACCCCGTCCTTCAGGTGGCGCACGAAGACGTTCACGCCGAAGGCTTCGCTCGTGGTCGCGGTCACTGAGCCGATCTGCCGCGTGGCGGGGATTTGCGCCTCGGCAATGCTCGAGACCACGACGGCCGCGAGTGCGCCGAGCTTGAGGGAATTGGACATGGTCATCATGTGGTTGCGAGAGAGATTTCCAGGACACGCCGTTACGGTGAACGAATTTCGACTCGCGTGACGGCGCCACCACCGCCGCCGGCGCCGACGAAGACGTCACCGCCGCCCGGCATGAACGCAGGGCCGCCGCCGGTGGCCAAGCCAGCGGTGCCCGAGCGGATGGACGCCAGATACCGCGTATCGAGGTAGCTGGCGATGAACGAGGGCAGCTGGCGCACCTGCGCGGCGGTCAGCAGGCCTTTCACGGACGGCGCAAGATCCCTGAGAATGTCCACCGTCTGGCGGCGCGCCACGATGTACCGATGATAGATCTCGTCGTGATCGTAGGTATCCGGCAGCGCCGTGAACTCCTTGACGATCGGGCCCCAGATGCCCTCGAGCTTGATGATGTACTGCCGATTCAGCGTGGCGACGCTGTCCGCCTGGGCACTCGTGAGGTGCAGCGTGTCCTGGTCGCGCAGGATGGCGGCCAGGGGATTCGGGATGCCACCGTTGCCGAAGAACGCACGCAGCATCATCTCGGGCATCTTCGTGCCTTCGGTGCGCCGGCCGCGATCGAGCTGCTGCGTCAGCATCTGCCGTTCGCGCGTGGGGCCAACGTCCACCCGGACCATGGCCGTGAGCGTTACAGGTGAGCGGAACGGAGTGAACGCGGGATTGGTCGATCCGAAGCGACGATTGACATCGTACACGTAGCGCTGCGACGCCGCATCAAACCCCTTCACGTACAGCAGCGACGGATCCTGGAACGGAGTCTGGCCCCAACCGCGCGTGTTGTTCGAGCCGTGCAGCAGGAGGTCGGCCGCGGCCAGCGGATTGGAGAGCTGGAAGGTGAGCGAGGCGCGCTGTGGCATCCGCACCTTGATGGGATTGAACGAGAACGACATCGTGGCCGTCGACGTCCACGGTCCGGTGCAGCTGAACCTTCCAGCGAGCTGGCCGAGCTGCTTCGACAGACACTCGCGCGCCGATTTCGAGCCGCTGGCCAGCAGCGCCTGCATTCCATTGACGACGGCCGTATCGCCGCCCGCCGACGGCGAGAAGATGAACGCACGGTCGTTGGCGTAGCCGTCGCCATTGATGTCGCTGGCGACCATCGGCGTGTACGGTGTGCCGGACCGGAACTGGCCGAACCAGCTCACGCGCAGGAAGTCGAAGAAGTTGTAGCCCAGATTGTAGCCGATCTGGTGCGGAGAGGCCGCTGCCTTGCCCCACTCCACCTCCAGGGGGTTTCCAACCGTGCTGCCGAAGCCGCGGAACTGCTCGCGGACGTACTGATACGTATACCACGCGTTCCACGAGAAGCCCGTGCTGAATCGCATCGGCGAAACGTTGATTGTGGCCTGGTAGCTCTCGGACCGCAGATCGGAGAGCAGCTCAGACACGCGGGCATATCGCTGCGACCTGCGTGTGTCCTGCGAGGCGATCGCGCCGGTGGTGGGCACGATGCTCGTCTCACTCACGTAGATCGGGCGGCCACCCTCTCCCGCCAGTGAGAAGCGCTGCGCCGGATTGAAGTTTCTATCGACGGTGCTCTGCTGGTTCAGATTC
>DASTVV010000070.1:0-2520 GCA_035758925.1 Gemmatimonadaceae bacterium | reverse complement strand
TCCGCACTCGAGGTCCCCTTCCGCCAGCCGAGGCTACGCGTGTGATGCGCGAGGTGGCGTGGGCGCTCGCCTACGCCCACGGACGTGGCATCGTCCACCGCGACGTGAAGCCGGACAACATCCTGCTCGAGACGGCCACCGGCCGCGCGCTGGTGACGGACTTCGGCATCGCGCACGGCGGCACGGCCACGGTCACCACGAACGACCCGGGCAAGGTCATGGGAACCGCGCACTTCATGAGCCCCGAGCAGGCCGCGGACCAACCCATCGACGGTCGCAGCGACATCTACGCGCTCGGTGTGGTGGGCTATCTCGCCGTGAGCGGCCGACTGCCTTTCGAGTCGACCAACCTGCCCGCCCTGCTGCTGCGGCAGGCGACCGAGACGCCGCCGAGCGTGATGCGTGCTGCCCCCGGATTGCCTCCGGCGTTCGGGGCGGCAATCGACCGGTGTCTCGCGCTCGATCCAGACGAGCGGTTCGCGGACGGCGAGGCGCTGGCTGAGGCTCTCGCCCCGCCGCCCGACACTCGGCCCGCGCTGCCGACCTCGCTGCGCGCATGGCTGGGCGCACGGAATCCCCTCCTTGTGCCCTACATGGCGTGGTCCGGCGTCTTCGGCACGCTCACCACGGTGAACCTCGTAGTGTGGCTCGCGGGCAAACGGCCGGCCGGGCCGGCGGACATCGTGCTCCTTGCCGGCATAGCGTCGTTGCCGCTCTTCCCGATCATCGGGTTCCATCTGAACCAGGCATACCGGCAGTTCCGGGCCGGACACACGCTCGCCGACCTGCGCTCGGCGCTCGAGGTCGCGCGGCGTGAACGGGCCGAAACGGAGGCAGCGGTCAGCGTCAAAACCGAGAACAGCATCCATCGCATCCTGCGAGTCGCGACGGTCGCCTCGGCGACCTGGCTCGCGGTCACGTTCGGGTTGCTCCTCCTCGATGTCATCCATGAAAACCGGGGTGACCTCCCGCTCATCCTTGCGCCAGTCCTCAGCACGATGCTGTTCGGGGCGATAAGCAACGCGCTCGACGTGCAGTTCATTCCCGATGGGATTCGCAGGTGGTGGCAAACGGGCATCCGTGACCGCGTCTGGAACAGCCGTGTGGGAGAGTGGCTCGCGCGCCGGTTGCGTGCGCCGGAGCGCTCACGACTCGCTGGCGCGTCAGCATTTCGCGCGACGGAGGCTGCACTTGGCGTGGCGGCGTCCGAGCTCTTCGCGGCGCTGCCGAAGGAGTACCGGGAGCAGCTGGCCGAGTTGCCCGGCACGGTCGAGGCGCTCGAGGCTCGGGCGGCCGAGGCGCGCGCCGAAGTGGAAGCGCTGGCTGCCATGGCGCCCTCAGGGTCGGTGGACGCAGAGGTCCTGGCCGCGCGAAAGGAGAAGGCGGCGTCGCACCTGGCCGAGAGCGTCGCCGCGCTCGAGGGCATCCGCCTCGATCTCCTGCGTCTGCACGCGGGCGCCGGCGATCTCGCGCCGCTCACGACGCTGATGGACGCGGTGCGGCTCATTGGCGAGGACATGAGCCGCCTCGCAGAAGCCCAGCGTGAGGTCGAGGACGCAACTCGCCCCAAAGGCGCGGATCGAACGCCGACGCCTGCGTAGTCGAGGCGGTAAAGCGGGGACTGCGGCCGGACGTTCGCACGCCGAGGCCACGAGTGCCACGACCGCAAGGACGATGCGTGAGGAAGTGTTCAGTATCGACACGGCCTGAGTTCAGCGCTTGCGCCATCGACGGGATGGCGTTGGCGCCAAAGCCCACTACTCGTTAGCGTCGCGTCAACGTGACCCGCGCAAACGGACGCCTGACGCCCGCGCTGTCATTGTCCATGTGCCATTGCCACGAGTCCGCGGCGCGATTGTAGACGAACGTCGTGTGAAACCAGTCCGTGTCCGAGTAGCGAAACAGGAACGGAATCGAGTCGCCCGCTACGAAACCCCGGCCAGTGCCGCGCGGATCGAACGCGGATGCTGCGGTGTTGTCCATCCACAGGCAGGCGTATTCGCCAGAACCGGGATCGCGGCCGAACAGCACCACGGCCTCGTAGGCCGGCTTCCCGTCGGCGCCGCGCTCGCGCGACACTTCGTGCATCTGCACGTACTCGCGACCCAGCATCCAGTCGAACGTCACGTCGTGAGTGGTCTGTTGACGCGCGATCGTGCCTCGCAACACCCAGCGGCCGACGAGACGATCGAAGAGTGAATCGGCCGGAAGATTTTGCGCGGGTAGCGCAGTCGCCGCGACGAGCAAGGCAGTGAGTGAGCCGACGATTTTGTGCATGGTCACAGTTCGGGAGATCGAGACCGCGCGTTGCCTTGGAGAGCACCAAACTGCCTGGGCTTGGCGTCCACTTCAACTCCCCTTTAGCGCGGCGGACGAAAGGCCGTTGCACGGTACCCGCAGATCGTTGCAGGACGCTTGCGTGAGTAAATCTGCCGGGTCAGCATGAGCCGAAAGGACCAGCTGAGATCATGCAGACCATGCCCGAATCCGCGATCCGACCGTTTCGCGTCGACATTCCAC
>DASTVV010000058.1:0-34815 GCA_035758925.1 Gemmatimonadaceae bacterium | reverse complement strand
GCGCCGCGCGACTCGATCTGTCGCTCACCCATCCTGCCGCTGGCAGTGCTCGAGCTGGCGATCCAGGCGACGTCGCCATCCATCGTGACTGACAGTACCTGGCGCTGAGCCGGGACTGCCTTCGCGAACGCGATGTCCGCTCCGAGATGATGCGCGAGATACTCGGCGCGAGTCTCGACAGCACCGGATTCGACGACCACGAGATCAGGCGCGAGCAGACGCACAACGGCAGCGCTGTCGCCCGCAGCGAGCAGATCATGAAACCGCCGCGCGGTCTCGGCGACCGGGGCCATACTCGGCGATTGACCCTGAGCCGCAGCGCGCCCTGTCGCGGCACTCACGAGCATGATGATCGCGATCGCGCCGGCCTTTATCCAAACTTTGATCATTGGTCTACCTCGGAGCAGAGTGATTGAAGACGAGCTTAGTGCGCGTGGCCTGAGGGCATCCCCTCCATCGGGCGCCGTCCGTGATCGCGCTGGTACGGCCGGAGTCGGACGAAGAACATGCCCCCAACGGGCGTGCGCGAACCGTACGTCGCGTCGAGTGCGCCCGGAACGAAGTTGATGGTTCCGACGCCTCCGACGCCGATCGTCACTGCATGGCCGCGAATCAGCTCGCGGACATAGCCGAGCGACAGGCTGCCGACGTTGAAGTTGCGATCGGGAGGAAAGCCGGGTACGACGAGGTCGGCTGCACTCTTCTGCAGCACCTCAGCACGGCCGAACAGCGTGTTGTGCCTGTCGAGCACCGCCTCTGACTCGAGCAAGCCGCTCGCGGACCAGCCGTCCTCCTCGTTGGCGCCGTATATCGCCGTGGTTGCCCACTGCCCGTCCTGGCCGAGCTTCCGGCCATACATCGCGGACGCCACGAGGCGGTGGAGCGATGCCTCCGGGGCCAGGGCTTCGGGTTCCTTGATGCTTCCATAGCCAGCGGTGAAGCTCCAGCTGCGATTCGGATTCACGGTAATGCGACCCGAGAACGAGTTGAGCTCGATGGGGTCGAAGTTCCAGCGGCTTTCGTCCGGCTCCGTGCCGTTGAATGCCGACGCTTCCAGGCGCAGCACGCGCGTGTAGATGCCTGTGGTCACGACGCCGAAGGCGATGTGCGTTGCGTCCTGCCAGTGGTGGCCCAGTGGCGCCAACGGATTGTCCATGGCCGACGGCCGGTGCATGAACGCCACCGGCCCCAGCGCGGGCTCCCCTGCCGGCGCGGCGTACAGCACGAGGGCCGTGTTGCGCGTGATCTCGCGCTCGTAGAGCGCTCCCAGCTCCATGAACAAGTCGTGCGGGTGCTGGCGATCGACGAGCGGCTGGCCATTGCATGTCTCGCCCGACTGAAGGAGCAACGGATATCCGCACTTGCCGACGGTCGCGGGATCCAGGCTTGGCATGAAACGAAACTGCAGCAGTCCGCCCGCGAACGGCCGGCTTGCCATGGCCATCGCCCAGTTCAGGCTGCCGAACTGACCGTCGCCGCGCGGGCCTCCCTGCTTGTCGTATTGCACGAAGGCAAAGCCGTGCAGCATGACGCCCCAGCCGCCGAGCGAGAAGTGCCGGGAGGGCAGCGTCACGTCGTCAGGAATCCACGTCGTTCCCGACCCCATGCGTTCCATCGAAATGCCGAGCGGGCCATTCATCGCCATCGGCACGGTATCACGACGCTGCGCCGGCATGGTATCACGACGCTGCGCCGGCATCGTGTCGTGCTGCTGCGCGAGCGTGACGGTACACGGCACCAGTAGTGCCGCAAAAACCATGAGCTTCCTGACGTGCATCTGGTCCCCGGAGTGAAAGCCCGACGCCGCCCGCGGTCGTCCCACGGCGCGTCGACAAGCCGTGCGCCGAGTTGTCGCGCACGGTTGGTGAGTGGTGCTTGGGTTGTGGTTGGGGGACTACGCCTTGGGAGGCGGCGGCTCAGGCGCGGTTACGCGAGAGAGCGGCAGCGTCTGCGCCGTTGGCGGAAGGCTGACGTGACGGATCGCGAGCTCCGTTCCGCTGGTCATGTCACCCAGCGCGAGGACGACCGAGCAGGAAACCACTGCCTGACAGCAGGCTGGCAGCGTCGGCGTCTGACAACCATCGTCTCCGCGGGCGCTCTCCTGAGAATCACCCGCGTCTGACTGATGGTGATTCATCTGGGCGTGATCGCTCTGCTCCGCCCTGGCGTGATTCGCGTGGCGTGCGCAGGAAATGTCCGCCCTCTCGACATTGAGGACGAGCATGAACGCGCCGAGCGCGACGCCAACCAGACGCCGGAGGATCACGTTCAGCAGTCTAGCAGAGCGTCGGCGCGACTGGTAGCCGGGCGAGGCCCTTGAGACAATCGAACCACAGAGGGCAAAGAGGGCACAGAGGGCACAGAGGGCACAGAGGGCACAGAGAAACGACGCGGTTCTCTGTGCTCTCTGTGGTTCCAACTATTGGGCCAGGGCCTCTCGGAGACGGCTCTTCACGACCGGAGAATCGACTCGAAGAGCGCGATCGCCCGTGGATCGCCGCTCTGTCCCAGCCAGAACAGCGCCTGACTTCGCACTCTGGGGCTGCGGTTCGAGCGCCCGATGTCCAGCAGATCGGGAATGCCGGCGCCGTTCTTCAGCTGTGACAGCACGAACACGGCCTGCGTCTTGAGCTCCTCGTCGTCGCTGGCGGCTTCGTCCTCATCGAACGGCTCGTTTGGATGTCCCCCCACGGCCCCACTGGCAAAGCGCGACAGCCAGAAGAGCGCATCCCGTCGCGTCGAGCTCCCCCGGCCGTCGGTGTCCTTCGCGATCGTGAGCAGCGCCGGCCAGACAACGGCACTGTCGGCGAGCACCGCGGGAAAGATGGCCTTTGCGCTCGCGCTGGGACGTCCGCTCGCCGCGATGGTCATCAGGTAGCGCGCGGCCTCCGGCGCCGGCACCGCGCCAAGGTCGCTGGCTTCGCGCGAGCGCAGCGGACCCACCCAGCTCTGGACCCGAAAAACGTTGCCGTCCTCCAGGTTCAGCCTTACCTGCACGGGACCGAAGATGCACGGCTCCATCGGACGACCGGTCCGGAACGATCCGTGGTACGACGAACGTCCGGTCCTGATGAAGTGCTCGCCGTCGCCGCAGACGCCGGGTCGTCCGGTGAAATGGAACGTCACAGCACCGGTTCCCACGGCCGCAACACGCTCAGCGAGGGACTGCGCTTCCATTGACGATGCCGCCATCGTCGCCCAAACCGCGAACGATGCGAGGCTCACGAGGACGCGGGGGCGCATGGTCTACTTGAGTATCAGGTCGGCGATCAGCTTCTTGGCACGCGGATCGTCCTTCTGCCCCAGCCAGAAGAGCGCCTTGCCGCGCATCTCCTTGTCGCGATCCTCGCGAGCGATCCGGATGAGGGCGTCGATCGCGGCATCGTCCCGCCGCTGCGAGAGCACGAAGATCGCGTGCTCCTTGAGACTCTCCTGGTCGCTCTCGCGGTACACACGCACCAGCTCCGACGTCGGTGTCGCTTCGCGCTGGCCGGCCCAGAAGAGCGCCGTCTTGCGCAGGCTGGTCGTCTCGCGCTGGTCCAGCGCGCGCTCCACCAGCCACCGGCCACCGGCGCCTTCGTCCTGCTGCATGCCCTGGAACACGGCCTCCTTCAGCCTGTTGTCATCCAGACTCGGATAAATCCCGCGCAGCCAGGCGAACTCGGATTGCGGTCTCTCGGAGTTGTTCGCCAGCGAGAAGATCGCGTGCTGCCGGACGCGTCTGTCCTCGTTCGCATTCTGGATGACGCCGTGCAGCACGCGCAGGCCGCGCGAGTCGCCGTTCTGAGCCAGCCAGAACACGGCGTTGCGGCGCGTGCCGACGCTGCGGTCGCGCGTCAGCTCGATGAGGGCGGGGACGCCTTCGTCTCCCTCGAGCATGCTGAGCGACGCCATGGCCCCGCTGCCGAGACTCTTCTTTCCCGGCTTGTCGTTCCCTTCGTCGTCCACGTCGTCGCGCGCGAACTGCACGAGCGCCGGCACCACGCTCGCGTCGCCAACGAGACCCAGCCACTGCACGGCTGCCCGGCGAGTGTTCAGGGTGCGCGCGGGGTCGCGCGCCAGTGCGAGTAGCGGCTGGATGACGGGGGCGCCGTCGGCCAGCACCGCCGGGATCAGGAGGCGGTCCTTGCCGCCGGCGGTCTCGAGCCGTGGAACGAGCGAGAAGAAGTAGGCGGATGCCTCGTTCGACGGCACGACGCCAAGGTCGGTGACGCGCCCATCGGACGCCGACCAGGCTCCACCCACCTGTGTCCGCATCTGTGTCACGTCGCCGCGTTCGACGGTGAGCGACACGCGCAGCGGACCAGGCCTGCAGCGACTCTCGCTCCAGTGTCCACCAATCGACTGGAAATTTCGGGCGAATATCGCGTTCCTGTAGCCGATCACGTCGCGGCCGTCGCCGCACACACCCATGCGGCTCTCCACCTCCATCCGCACCATGCCATCGGGCGCCTGCGCGACGCGAGCGGCGATCGTCTGGGCTCCCGCGCCCGAGGCGGCGATGAGTGCACAGGCGCAGGAGATCAACATTGGGTTGCGCATGGCGATCACGGCTTGTTGAGGATGTCCAGAATGATCTGACGGATGCGAGGATCGTTCTTCTGGCCCAGCCAGAAGAGCGCCTTCTTGCGCATCTCGATGTCGCGGTCCTTCTGCGCGATCTCGACCAGCTTGTCCGTCGCGACCCGGTCATTCGATTCCGACAGCACCCAGATGAGCTTCTCCTTCACCTCCGCATCCGAGACGCGATCGTAGACCGCGGCGAGCTCGCTTCCGGCGACACCCGCCTGTCCGGCAGTCCAGAGCGCGTGTCCGCGCAGCTCCTCACTGTTCGTGGTGTCCAGCGCGATGCTCAGGAGCCACCGGTCGTTGCCGACGCCGCGCATCTGCGACAACGAGAAGAGGATCTTCTTCCCCAGCTCGTCGTTGCGCTCGGATTTGTCCAGCTTCGAAAACAGGGATCGCAGGAATTCCGCATTCTCCTGCGATCTGCCCTGTCCGAGCCAGAAGATGGCCTGCTCACGTACCTGATCGGGCGCCTTCGGGTTCTCGGCCAGCTGCTTCAGCACGGCCATCGCGCGCGCCGAGCCGTGTTCGTGGAGCGCGAAGATGGCCTTCTCGCGAAGCTCCATGTTCGGCGACGATGTGGCGATCCGCTCCAGCGCGGCCGCGGCCTTGTCCGTGTGCACCTGGCCCATCCAGAACACCGCGTTCTCCCGGACGGACTGGCTGGGATCGTTGGTGAGGACGTCGAGCAGGATATCCTCGGTGTCCGGCGATCGCTTCTGCGACAGGAGGAACACGGCCTGCTCGCGCAGCTTGACGGAACACTCGTCCCGCTTCTGGAGCACCTGCTTGATGATCGGGATCGCGTTCTGCGCGTCCATCTGGAGCAGCGCGTTCATGGCGGCCGCGCGGATCTCGCTGTCGCCGTCGTCACGAGTGCACGGCCGGGCGGCCTCGCGTTGCACCTTCTCCGCCGACTGCACGTCGCCGCGACGCGCGAGCTCGCCCCGTATGCGAATTGCCAGCTCCTTGCCGTCGGCAACGGTGGTCGCCTTCGGGAACTGTGACTGCTGGGTGTCGAGCACTTTGAGCGCGTCGCGCAGCTCGTCGTCGCGGCCCGCGCGGTAAAGCGCGAAGGCGCGCCAGTACGGCGCGTCGGGCGCGTACTCGGACCTCGGGTATTTCGCGCTGATCTCGGCAAATAGCGTCGCCGCGCGCCGGAAGTCGCCGCGGTTGATGGCCTCGCGTCCCAGCCGGTAGAGCGAGTCGGCGGGGCCGGCCTCTCCATACGGAGCCGGCGGCACCTGAACGAAGCCCGATCGCGGCGACGTCGCTATGGGCGTGTGTGACGCCAGGCCCTGACGCGCGGGAGTGATGGGAAGGGTGGCGAACAGGGCGGCAGCGCCCGCGCCAATGAAGAGTCGGATGATCATCATGTAATCCTCAATCGTCGGACGCGGCGTTCGCGCCGGCGACGCCGGCGGGAACCGCGGTACGGATACGTGGAAGAAGGTCCTTGCTCTCGAGCGCTCTTTCGATGAGCGCCCGATCAATAGGCGCGCGCTCCCGCGCGCGATTCTGTGGGTCGAGCTCACCGCCGGACAGCTGGATGATCTGCACCAGCACGAGCTCGAGGTCGTTGAACAGCGCGCGAAGCTGCGGGTCGTCGCCAGCGGGTGAGTCCATGAGGAGACGCGTGCTGCTGAGCACTTCCCGTCCCCAGCGTCCCAGCTGCTGCGCGTCCATGGCATTCTGCTCCGGCGCGCCGTCGCTGCGATATGCAGTCAACAGCGCCTCAGCCTGCGTCAAGGTCTGCGCGGCCGCGATGCGATAGAGGCGCGTCGCATCGTTCGAGTCTGAGCGTGGTCCGGTTGCGACTGGCGGAGTCACACTGGGGCGCTCGGCTTCTCGCAGCACGACGCGGTCGATGGCGACGCCGAGCAGCAGCGCAGCCGCAATGACCGACATCAGGCGCCACGGACGGCGACGCAGCGGCGTGACTCCGGGCAGTCTACCGGCTTCGGCGTCACGGGCAGTGTCACGCGCGGCCTGGATGGCCTGCCACATCTCGAGCCGCGGTGTCGCCCTCGGCTCGTTGAGGCTCGGCGCAACCCTGGCGATCCACGCATCGAACGCGGGATCGGCCGGGCCGGGCAAGACACCGGCATCAGGGCCGAAGTCCGGCTCGTCATTCGTGTGGTTCTTCAGGTCATCATTCATGGGTTCCATTCCCCGGCGAACTGCGCCAGCGCGGCGCGAAGCTTTTCGCGGGCGCGGGCGAGCTGCGCCTTCGACGTTCCTGCCGTCACTCCGAGCGCCGTCGCGATCTCCTGGTGCGTGTAGCCTTCGGCGTCATGCATCATGAACACGGTTCGGCATCCCTCGGGCAGATCGTTCACTGCTTTCATCACTCTTTCACGCAGGAGCGGATCGGAGCGTGGCGCCGAGTCCGTCAGCTCGTTCGCCTCGTCCAGCGGCGCGGTCCGGGCCCGTTCGCGCTTGCGTCGCCTGATCTCGTTGAGCGACAGTGACACCGCGATCGAGTGGAGCCATGTGCTGAACGCCGAATCTCCCCGAAAGCCTTCGATTCCCGCGAACGCGCGAACGAAGACGTCCTGCGTCACTTCTCGCGCCGCGTGCTCCGTGCCGGTGAGCCGGAAGGTCAGCCGGTAGATGCGGTCCACGTGCGCGTCGTACAGGGCACGGTGGGCGGACGGGTCACCCCTGCGCGCGCGCTCGAGGAGCGCGTGCTGATCCGCGAGCGGGTCGGCTCGCTTCAGGGAAGATCTTTCCGTCTCCATGCTCGCCCGTGGGACAATGGGATGCCAAAAACGGTTGATTGGGGACTACCGGATCGGTACGATATTGCGGAGCAACGACTTGCGCTCCGAATCGCGATTGAGAAACGTACCCGTCACCAGCGCAGGCGACATCGCGCCAGACCTCCTCTCCACTTTCCGGCGGGAGCTGGGGAATCAGCGCACGCTTGGAGACGTCCTCGCCTGGCTGCGCGCACAGGATCCACCACGATCCGTCACGGACATTTTGACACAGGATGAGTACACGCACGATGTCGTCGTCCAGTGGTCCGATCGCACGTACCTGGCGTTCGATGCCACATGACTCGGGGCGATAACGGCGGTCGCCGTTTGGGATCACAGACCCACGCACGATGAGCTGCTGAATGCCCGCCTGTCGTCGGGCTGGAAGCCGACGCCGTCCAAGCTCAAATCGGGCGACCAGGTGCTTGGTTACGCCGCCTGCGCCGTCTCGGCGCTGCCGCATCGGCACTCCGACACGTGATGTCTCACGCGATGGCCCACAGGCGATCGTGTCACGCGATGGAATGAAGAGCTGGCGGCTTCGCATTCCGCTGATCGTTGGCTTGGCGGGCCTGGTGGCGACGCTCCTGCCCGGCATCCGCGAGCGCATCGCCGCCGACAGGTGCCTCGATCGCGGAGGCGTCTACGACTATGTCGCTCATGCGTGCCGCACGGACGTTCAGACGCTGCCGTCCGGACCATCGTCGCTGCTGCGGGCGCCGGATGCGGGCTCGATCGTGATCGCGTTGATCGTCGCGATGGCCCTCGCGCGCATCTTCATCACCGTGGATCGGCGGGCGCGAACCGTCGGGAAGCGCTAACACGCGGAGCGCCAGTCTTACAGTAAGCATCCCCGGTACCCACCGGTAGGACTACTGCGCTTGACCAGTGCGCACTATGATGCCGACCCATTTCGAGTGGACGGTGCGGCGATATGCGAGTCCTGCTCTCCACGATCGGTTCACGCGGCGAAGTGCAGCCCATCGTTGCACTCGGGCGCGAGCTGCGGGCCCTCGGACACGACGCCCGTCTCTGCGCACCGCCGAATTTCAAGGAGTGGATCGAGTCATTCGGACTAGCCTGCGTGCCGATCGGACCGGACGTCAGGACATTCTCGATTGGCGGCGGCGGGCCACCGCGCAAACCGTCGCCGGAGCAGCTGCAAGCGCTCGCGGACGGCTCTGTACGCGAGCAGTTTCGCGTGCTGACGGACGCGGCGCACGGCTGCGACGTGATCGTCGGCGCGGGCGCGCTGCAGATCGCGGCTCGGTCGATCGCCGAGTCGCTCGGCGTTCCATACGTGTTCGCTGCCTATTGCCCCGTCGTGCTGCCGTCGCCGCAGCATCCGCCGCTGAAGATGGGCACGCATTACTCGCAATCATTGCCGGGCGTAGTGAACCGGATGCTCTGGATGCGTGACGCGCGGAGCTTCAACGCGCGCTTCCGAGCAACACTCAATGATGAGCGACGCAAGCGGGGACTGGAACCGGTCGCCGACGTGCGATCTCATGTGTTCACGAATCAACCGTGGCTCGCTTCGGACCCTGCGCTGTCACCCGCGCGACCGACGCGCCGCATGCCCATAGTGCAGACGGGCGCGTGGCTACTGTCGGATCCGACGCCGCTGCCGCACGATCTCCAGCGCTTTCTTGCCGATGGTGAGCCGCCTGTCTATTTGGGTCTCGGCAGCACGCGCACCGCCGAACGAACCGGCCTGGCGATGATCGAGGCTGTGCGTGCGGTGGGATGCCGAGCAGTGGTCTCGCGAGGCTGGGCGAACTTCGACGTGCCCGGCGGAGGCACGGACTGCATCGCGATCGGAGACGTCGACCACGCGAAGCTGTTCCCTCGTGTGGCAGCCATCGTGCACCACGGTGGCGCGGGCACCACAACGACCGCGGCTCGCGCCGGAAGGCCGCAAGTGATCGTTCCGCACGGCTACGATCAGTACTACTGGTCGCATCGCGTGCGGTCGCTCGGCGTCGGCGTGTCCGGCCCGGCGCGCGACCGCATCACTGTCGATGCTCTCTCCTTGGCGCTCCGCCAGTGTCTGCAGCCCGACATTGCCGTTCGCGCGCGGGAGTTGGCGAGGCGGGTGGAGCCGTGTGGGGCGCAGGCTGCTGCCCGACGTCTGGTTGATATGCCGCTCGGCAAAGCGTTGCAGCCTGTGGCGTTTAAAGCATTATCGTAAAGCGATGGCCAGATAGGCCGCGGCTGAGAATTCGCGCAGGGCACCGGTCCCTTTTGTCGGTGCGTCTGCCGCGTGTGGCAGCGTGGGGTGCGGCTGCAGGGTTATCGCTTCCCTGGCTGGCCGTCGCTCCGCAGACCATGCTGCCGTTCTTCGTCGTCCTTGGCGCGGCAACCGCAACTGCGGCGCTGGTTCTTGCTCGTCGCGGCGAGCGTCGTGCGCTGGAGCCCATATGCAATTCGTCGTGATCGAGCAGTTCCGCGCTGGCGATCCCGTACCGGTCTACCGCCGCTTTCGCGACCACGGCCGGCTTGCGCCGGACGGTCTCACCTACGTCGCCAGCTGGGTCTCGCACGACCTGACACGTTGTTATCAGGTGATGGAATGTGAGGACCGTGCCCTTTTGGACGCGTGGATGGCGCGCTGGTCGGACATCGTGGACTTCGAAGTCGTTCCCGTGATGACGTCGGCCGAGGCGGCGGCAACGGTCGCACCGCGACTCTAGCTCTCCGGCGCTTCTACGAGTAACCGTTCTCGACATGCTGACATCCTGCTGACGGGTCGCTGTGGCTGGCGCGCGATGCGTTGACCCATCATATACAACGCAATCGAGGAGGCTCGAATGATCGACACGATCCCACCTCCTGACGCCAGCCTGCCGCAATTTCTGGCCGCACGCGCACGGCACGCGTCGGACGCACGACTCGCTGCCGACTTGATCGGCGGACTCACCGCAGCCCTCGGCGCCGCCTATTGGCACGGACCGGGCTGGCACGTCGCGATGAGCATTGCGATCTGCTTCCTGGCGTTCGGCGCCTGGGGCATCGCTGACCGTGAGCTCGGCGAGCGCGCTTCTGGCGATCGCCGCACCATGGTGCGGCTGCTCGAAGTGGTGCGGATCGTGGGCGCCATCGTCGGTGCCGGTGCCGTGGCCGTCGTTGCCGTGAGCACGCTCGGCTTCATGCTCGGTCTCATGATCAGCTAGCCCGGGTGACCCGGCGCTACTGACCCTGGTTTACATCGTGCAATGCCGACGCTGAACGCAGACATGAAGCGATTGGTCGAGGAGCAACGCCTCGGCTTCGTCGCGACCGTGTGCCCGGACGGCACCCCCAACCTGTCTCCGAAAGGAACGACCGCGGTCTGGGACGACGACCATCTCGTCTTCGCCAACATTCGCTCGCCGGGGACGCTCGCCAACTTGCGCCAGAACCCGCACGTCGAGGTCAATGTGGTCGACCCGTTCGCACGCAAAGGCTACCGCTTCAAGGGTGTCGCATCCGTCCTCGAAACCGGACCGGCATACGACGCGGCCATCGCCTTCTACAAGGGTCGCGGCTCGAACGTCGCCGCCTTCCTCGAGATCGTGCTCATCAGAGTCGATCGCGTGCAGGCCATTGATTCGCCCGCGTACGACTGGGGCATGACCGAGGATCAGGTACGCGAGCGCTGGGAGCGACACTTCGAATCCTTGCGAGCGAGCAGAGCCAGCTCGGCACGAGGCAACCGAGCCGACGCCATGACCGTCGCCCCGTCCGACGCGGATCAGTGAACGTGACAACTCCGGAGCAGATCACATGAGAGCATTCAAGCTCGTGCTGGCCCTGGTGCTGGTGCTCGGCATTGTCGCGGTAGTGCTCGAGCTGGCGACGGCACCGCTGTACGCAGTGTACGACGCGCACGATTGCCGGCAGGCATACGCCCACGCCCGGTCGCTCGCCGACAGCACCCGAGTCGACCTGCATCTGTATGGCGGCGCCGACAAGAGCGTGAGGCACACATGCGGTGAGGTGCGCGCCCGTTCTGCGCTGGACATTTCCGCACTGCGGCAGCCGGACGAGAGGCAATAGGGCGTCGGCGTGTTGCAGGTCCTTCCAGCCACGCCCTCAGATTTGCCCGCCATTCGCGCGGCCTACGACGGGGGGCGTGAGATACAGCGTACGCAGGGCTCGAGCGTTTGGCCCGAGTTTTCGGACGCGTTCATCCTCGGCGAAATCGGCGCGGGATGTCTTTTTCGCGTGCACGCCGACGGCGAGCTGGCCGGCGTCTTCTCGGTGGCATATGCCGATCCGGCGATCTGGGGCGAGCACGAGCGCGGCGCGCACATTTACCTGCACCGTATTGCGCGCGCGCCGGGATATCGGGGCCGCGGATTGATCGACGCGGTGCTCGCGTGGGCGCGCGTGCACTGCAGGACGCTCGGTCGCGATGGGCTGCGCATGGATACCTGGGCGAGCAACTCGGCGCTCATCGCCTATTATCAGCGCCTGGGCTTCGCACTCGTGCAGCAGCGGCACATTCCGGCTGACCCGCGCTTGCCGCCGCACTATCATGGCGTCGATCTCGCGTTGCTCGAGGAGCAATGCGGCGCCGGTGTCGGCGAGGCACCCTGAATTTCTCGTGTGGCGTTGACGAGCGCGACGCATGCAAGAGACGCATTTCCTGGCCGACGCAATGCTTGGCCGACTGGCTCGCTGGCTTCGGGCTATCAATGCGGACACGCTGCAGCTACCGATCGACTCGCACGACAGCGACCTGGTCGCGCGCGCCGCAGCGGAAGGGCGAGTCCTGCTCACACGCGACCGCCGCCTGCAGCGGGAGCTTCGTCCAGCAAGGTCGTTCGCCGTGACGTCGTCCGTGCCACTCGAACAGCTGGTCCAGGTGGTGCGTGCGTTCGATCTCCGGCGGCCGCCGGAGTTCCTGACGCGCTGTCTCCTGTGCAACGTGTCGCTGGACGTGGTGCAACCCACCGACGCGCGGCAGCTGATACCGCCGAAATCACGCGACCTTCCCGGCACGGTCCGGCGGTGTCCGTCCTGTGGGCGCGTGTACTGGCGCGGCTCGCACGTGCGACGCATGGAGGCGGCGCTGGCGGCGGCGCTGCCGGATTGGAAGTAGCTGGCCGTGGTTCGTCATGGTGTTTCGGCCACAACCGACGTTCGTCAACCTTGGGACCTTCCACCACAGACACTTCATGAAAGCCACGACATTTCTCGCCGCGCTACTCTTCGCCGCGGGAGCGTCCACGGCCCATGGGCAGTCCACATCGTCGGGTCGACCGCCGAGAAAGCGGTTGGGGCATGGCCATCGGGCAGGCCATCGGCGAGGAGCTGCAGAAGGAGGGGCTCGTCCCGCGACCACCGAACGAACAGGATTGATGGATCTCTCATCGAGCTCCGCGTGACTCCCGGTGAGCCGGCTGAAACACCGCGGGATTCTTTCGACCTCGACCGATTCGTAAGCGCTCAGCAGCAGAACTACGCCCGCGCGCTCGCCGAGATCCGCGCAGGACGGAAGCAGTCGCACTGGATGTGGTATGTATTCCCTCAGCTGCGTGGGCTCGGTTCCAGCCCGATGTCCCAGCGCTACGGCATCGCGAATCTGGCGGAGGCCCGTGCGTACCTGGAGCATCCGACTCTCGGCCCACGACTGCGTGAGATCTGCGACGCACTCGTTGCGATCGACGGAGCCTCGGCGCACGACATCCTGGGCTCGCCGGACGACCTCAAGTTGCGATCGTGCGTCACCCTGTTCGCATTCGCGTCGAAACCCGGCGACATATTCGACCGAGTGCTGGTGAAGTTTTTCGATGGCGTGCCCGACGCCGCCACGCTCACTATGTTGAAGTCGTCTGCCGCGCGAGGACGTGAGGTCTGACTCGCTCCGTTGTTCGCCGGTGCGGCCTGCGCCGCACTGCCCGATCTCGACGCCATCGGTTTCTGGATGGGCATCCCGTACGACCACATGCTGGGGCACCGCGGCCTGACTCATTCACTGACGTTCGCCGCACTCATCGCCACGGCCGGCATGCGACGTTCACCGCGACTGTCCGCATCATGAATCGAACCGTTTGGGTGCTCCTGGTTGCCGGATGCGTTGCAAGCGCTGCGAGTGCGCAAACTGCCATTGGGCAAGCCGCGTCGGGGGCTCGCGCGGACAGCGCGACGATCGCAGCGCTCGAGCGTCGAATCGAGAATGCCCTCGTCAAACGCGACGCGCCGCTCCTGGACAGCGCATATGCTCCGAGCTTCCGGTTCAAGCATTCCACCGGCACGCTCGAGACGCGCGAGCAGCGTATGGCCAACGTTCGCTCCCCCATGCCGGCGGACGCTCCCGGCCGGTTCATCGCACGTGACGTGGACTCGCTGGAAGTGGAAGTGCACGGCAACATGGCGCTGACCACCGGCCGGATCCACGTCGTTCGCGACGGCGGCGACCCGCGCTGGAGGGACTATACCGTCCGATATGTGCGGCTCTACGCGAGGAACGCCGCGGGACGCTGGCAGCTGGTCACTCACCATTCCACGAGCGACAGCCAGGGACCGCCGCCGACGCCGTAACACCGCTTCCGATGGCGGCGCACGCGCATCAACTTTGGTAGCGTAGATCCCTCTCCGCCCCCCACCACGCCGAGGCTGCCGTGGACCTCTATCCAATCGCGCTCTACCTGCATTTCCTGGCGGTCGTCGCTGCCGTGTCCGCGGCGACCATCCTGCAATTCAACACGTCGCGCCTGCGGCGTGCCTCGACCGTGGGGCAGGCTCGCGAAGCCGCGGGCACGATCGCGCGTGTCGCTCCAGTGATGCCCATCATCGCGCTCGCGCTGTTCGCGACGGGCGCGTACCTGGTGTCGCTGCGGTGGGGATGGCGCCACGGCTGGGTCAGCGCCGGTATCGCCGGCCTGTTGTCGATGCCGCTGGTCACGCTCATCCTGCTGAAGCCGCGACTCATGGCGTTGGGCAAGAGCCTGGGTGCCGCGAAAGACGGCCCGATCGACGACGCGCAGTCCGCGGCGATCAACAGCGGCGTCATCCGGGGCGTGATGACCTACAATCATCTCATGGCGCTGGCCATCATGCTCGTCATGGTCGTGAAGCCTGAGACACTCGGCGCGTCCTTCGGCGTCCTCCTCGTGGCGCCCGCGTTGGCACTGGTGGCCGGAATGACCACGAAACGACCGGCGAAGAGCGTGCGGCCGGCCGTGTCCGAACAGGCGTAGTCGACTAAATCGCGCCGGCGCGGCTGGCGACATCCGCCCCGGCGCGGTTGGCGGCTCGCAAGATTTCGTCGGTGCGCGTGTCCGCGAGCAGACCCGCGAGCAGTACTGCGAGGAACGCGTCACCCGCGCCGATGGTGTCGCGCACCTTGACTTCGAACCCGGGGTGGTCGGTCCACCCGTTATTGCGCCACATGCCGGCACCGCCGCGGCCGCGCGTCACGACGACGGTGGGACACGAGAACTCCCGCGAGAGCGACTGCGCGAATTCGCGTGGCGTGCGTCCGAGGTCGAACCACCCGGCCAGTCGCTCCACCTCGGTGAGGTTGACCTTCACGACGTCGGCGCGCTCGAGCGACGCCCGAACCACGTCGCGGTCTTCGAACGGCGGCCGCAGGTTCATGTCGCAGACCATCAGCGCCGTGCCGCTCCACAGCCGTCGGATGGTGTTCCGCGAGGCATCACTCCGCTGCGCGAGCGTCCCGAACACGATGGCGCTGGCCGACTCCGCGCGGGCCAGCAGCGCGTCGGTGATGTCGATCGCGTCCCACGCGGCATCGCGCATGATGTCGAACGTCGGGTTGCCGGACCCGTCGATGGTGACGCTCACAAAGCCAGTCGGACGCTTCTTGTCCACCTGGACGAGATCCACCGCGACGCCGAGCCGCTCCGCGCGACGCCGCGCTTCGTCGCCAAGCCTGTCCGAGCCGACGCGACTGACGATGGCCGCAGGTATGCCCGCAACGCGCAGGTGACACGCCACATTGAACGGCGCTCCACCGAGAAACAGCCCGGCCGGCAGCGAGTCCCACAGGAGCTCGCCGACACACAGCACTTCACGATCAGGCGCGGACATCGTCGGAAAGATTGCCGGGCGGCAGCGCACCGGTCATCACCGCGACCGCCTCGCTCATGCTGACCTTCTTGGGATTCAACACGGCCGCGCGCTTGCCCAGGCGCTGGACGTGAATCCGGTCCGCGATCTCGAACACGTGTGGCATGTCGTGCGAGATGAGCACCACCGGCAGCCCGCGCTCACGCACGCGCCGGATGAGATCCAGCACCATGGCGCTCTCCTTCACGCCCAGCGCCGCCGTGGGTTCGTCCATGATCACCACGTGGCGCGCAAAGGCCGCGCCGCGCGCCACCGCGACCCCCTGGCGCTGACCGCCCGACAAGGTTTCGACGGCCTGCGTCATCGAGCCGATGTCGATCTTGAGCGATGCCATGTGCGCGGCACTCTCGCGCAACATGCGCGGCTTGTCGATCATCCGAAACACGCTGCCCAGCACGCCCGCGCGCCGCGGCTCGCGTCCGAGGAACAGGTTCTCGGCAACGGTCATGGACGGGGCGACGGCGAGGGTTTGGTAGACGGTCTCGATTCCCTGACGTCGCGCGTCGATGGGACTGCTGAATCGCACCGGCGCGCCATCGAGCAGGATCTCTCCCTCGTCGGGGATGAGCGCGCCCGAGAGTGCCTTGATCAGGGTGGACTTGCCCGCTCCATTGTCCCCGATGACGGCGAGGATCTCGCCGGCGCGGAGGTCGAAATCGGTGCCGCCCAGCGCGACGACGTGGCCAAAGTGCTTCACCAGGCCACGCGCTCGGATGACGAGGCGCTCGTTGGGATCAGTCATGCGTGTGTCCCCCGGCGCGAGAGCTGGTCCGCGGTCACCGCGAGAATCACCAGGATGCCCGTGATCAGCACTTGATAGATGGACGATACCCCGATGAGCGTGAGTCCATTCCGGAAGACGCCGACGATGAGCGCGCCGATGAGCGAGCCGAGTACCGCGCCGCGGCCACCGAACAGGCTCGTGCCACCGAGCACCACCGCCGTGATGGCGTCCAGGTTTTCCGTCTGGCCGGCCTGTGGGTCGCCCACGCCGGTCCGCGCCACGAATAGGAGCGCCGCAATGCCATACGTGACGCCCGCCAGGACGTAGACACCGAGCAGCACGCGGTGTGTTGCAATGCCGGAGAGCCGCGCGGCTTCCGGATCGTTGCCCACTGCATAGACATGTCGGCCTGCCGCGGTCTCGCGAAGCCCAAACGCGGCCAGCGCATACAGTGCGAGCATCATGACCACGCCGTACATCATCGCCGAGCCGCCCAGCGCAAACGTCCCACCGAGCGCGGTGAGGCCCGGCGGCAAGTCGGCAATGGTCTGAGACGCCGAGTAGATCTGCGTGAGCGCGAACGCGATGTTGAGCGTACCGAGCGTGACGATGAACGGCGGCAGCTTCACTCGGCTCACCAGCAGTCCGTTCACCAGGCCGAACAGCGTCGTCACGCCGACGCCGGCAGCGATCGCCACCGGCGCAGGCAGTCCGTGTTCGGCCGCGAGCTTCGTCATGACGATGTTACCCAGTGCCATGACCGTGCCGCACGAGAGGTCAACGCCGGCGGTGAGAATCACGAGCGTCTGACCGATGGCGATCACGCCTACGACCATCACCTGCTGCAGCACCAGCGACAGGTTATCGCCGGTGAGGAAGCGATCGGACTCGAACGCGAAGAACGCCGACGCGCCAAGCAGCGCGAGGAATGGTCCGAGAGTGGCGAGCCGGAGGAGCCGGGGCATCGCCCCGGTACGCTGGCGACCGTCTACTTCTTCCCGAAGCACAGCTCCAGGCCGGTCTTCACATCCTTGCTTTCGACACCGGCCATGGGCCTCGCAGCGATGAGCGAGACCCCGGTGTCGGTGTAGCCGGTGGGCTTCGTGCCGGTCTTGAGGTACGCGACGCCGGCATCGACACCCAAGGCCGCCATCTTGAGCGGATACTGCTGGGCTGTTGCGGCGATCGCGCCAGCCTGCACGTCGCGAATGCCCTGGCATCCGCCGTCCACGGACACCACGATGACGTCGCGATCCTTTCCCGCGGCCCGCAGCGCCGTGTGTGCGCCAGCGGCGCTCGGCTCATTCACTGTGTAGACGACGTTGATGTCGGGATTCTTCTGGAGGCAGTTCTCCATCACGGTCTGGCCGCGCGCCTGGTTGCCGTACGTGTCGCCGCTGCAGACGACTTCGGGCGGAGCACCCAACTGATTGCTGGCGCGTCCCGGATCCGCGAGTCCGAATCCGTTGAGGAAGCCGTTGTGGCGCTGTGATCCCACGGGGGTACCGGGAAAGAGGTCCAGCGTGGCGATGCGCGCAGGCTTGTTGCCCAGCGCGGCGCGCGCGTATCTGCCGATGAGCGTTCCGGCCAGGTAGTTGTCAGTCGCGAAGAGCGCATCGGTGGCGCTCACCGGGTCGGCGGGACTGTCCAGCGCGATGACGACCACCCCCTTCGCGCGCGCCTTGCGGATCGCAGGGACGATGGCCCGCGCGTCGTTCACGGTCACGAGGATCACTTTGGCACCAGCCGTGACCATGTTCTCCATCGCCGTCACCTGGCTGGCGTTGTCGCCATCGTTCTTGCCAGCCCCGGTGAGCAGCTTGACGCCGTTGCGCGCGGCGGCTTCCTGCGCGCCTTCCTTCATCTTGACGAAGAAGGGGTTGGTTTCGGTCTTCGTGATGAGTCCGAAGATTGGCTGCTGCTGCGCGGAGCAAGCGCCCGAAAGGGCGACGATCGCGAGAGCAACGATCGCGAGGGAGACCACGGCAGCGGCGCGTGGATGGGCGTGCGGCATGCGACGAGTCTACCTGACCCCACCGATGAGTCAAGCGAACGATCTCGCGGGCCAGAACAGCCATCGCGAAAGACGCGGACAACAACAGCCTATCACGGATGAGACTGGATGCGACGGATTACACTGATACTTCAACTACTTCTTGATGGGTTCCTGGCAAGAGAGCCTCACCTCGGGAGCAAACAACAATTTGTTGTTTGTTTCGCGTTCATTCGCGTTGTTTGGCGTCATTCGCGAGTGCAGTTCCTTTTGCGAAGCTGATGTCCGCGCAGTATCCGTGTGCTCCGTTCCATCCCGTCTCGTCCGCGAGAAGCAGTTGTCGTATCCGTGTGCTCCGCCTCCGGCCTCGCGGCGGCGGATCCGGTCCAGGCTTTGCGGCAGGAGTGATGTACGGAGGGTCCTGCAGTAGGTTGCTCCCACACGTCACGTGTCCGTCGTCTGGTTGAATGACCCGACGGCGGACACGACGAGCAGCCAGGCAGGTGCCACATGCCCGACAACGTCCTCGATATTCCCACGCATCCCCCGCTGAACGCGCGCAGCCTCGAGGCGTCGTTGACGGCCGGCGACGTGCATCGCAGCCGCGACTGGTATCGCGACGTGCTCGGCTTCACCGTCGATCGCGAGTACGAGCGCGAAGGCAAGGTGTTCGCCGTGGCGATGCGCGCCGGAACCATCCGCCTCCTGCTCACACAGGACAACGGCGCCAAGGGCGTCGACCGCCTCAAGGGCGAGGGCTTCTCCCTGCAGCTGACGACGACGCAGGACATCGACGCGATCGCGGCACATGCGAAGCGAGCCGGCGCCACGCTGGACTCTGAGCC
Source organism: Gemmatimonadaceae bacterium (assembly GCA_035758925.1). Classification (GTDB taxonomy): domain Bacteria; phylum Gemmatimonadota; class Gemmatimonadetes; order Gemmatimonadales; family Gemmatimonadaceae; genus DASPMP01. The sequence continues at coordinate 15,846 of DASTVV010000058.1, read as the reverse complement.
CGCGGACGCCTGGGGCGCGCGCGTCTTCCGGCTGCGGGATCCGGACGGCTTTCGCCTGGTTATCTCGTCGCAGCGCGGAGAGTAGCACCAAGCAGGTGACCGTCGTGCCTCGCGCATGGGTTTAGGAAGTATGAGGATTCTTTCGCGCGTGCTTCCGATCCTGGGCGTTCTGTTGGCGTGTGACTTGACCGGGCCTCGGCCGTTGTGTGGTTGTCCGCCGGAACTGATCGCCCCCGGTGCGGTGATTGGCGGCCTCGTCATCGACGCGAGCAGTGCGCCAGTCGCGGCGGCACCCGTCACAATGCAGGTCCTGAGCGATGCTCCCTGCACGAACTCCACGACGGGTTCAATTAGCGCAACGGCTACCGCTTCGCCGGGCGGACGGTTCCGTCATATCACCGGGCGGTGGAGCGGCAACAAGTGCTTTCGGTTCTGGGCTTCACCGCCGGCAGGAAGCAGTTTGTCGCCGTCCGACTCTCAGGTCGTCAATATCGACTTCAGGGGAGTGAAGGCGGTGCCCGACAGCGTAGAGCTCACCTTGCGTCTCAGGTAGAGCTCAGGGGACCATTGGCCCCCTGAGCCTTGGTGCTGGCTAGGCGCGTCTGCGCCCGATACCTAATTCCCGCTCGGTCGTGGCCGGGGCAGCGCCGTGGGCGGCAGGATGTTGTTCAGCCTCATGTAATTCGCCAGCTGGCTGTAGTGATCCGCCATATCGAGCGCGTGGCCCAGCGCCATGGCCGCACGAGTCGTCTGGCGCGTCTGGCCGTTGAACGTCAGCGACGTCTGCTCTCCAAGTTTGGAGTCATCGAGCTGCGCGAACGCCTGTTCGCAGAACGTGAATGACTCCTTGAGCTTGGCGACCAGCGTGTCCTTGGGCCACGTCGCCTTGATGGAGTCGGCGGTGGTCGTGTCTTTGGCGGCGCGCTGCGCCTTCATCTCGCCAAACGCATTGCAGAAGAGATAGTTGTCCGTCGCGAGGTGCTGCGCGATGTAGCCGATGCTGAGCTGCGCGGGCGTCGGCTTGTAGTTGAACTTCGACGCCGGAATGGAGTCGAATGCCTGCGCGAGATTGCGCTGCAGGCCCATGGTCCGGCCACGGAAGGCTGTCGTGATCGGATTCGTCGGTGGCCCAGCTTGCGGCTGCTGGGCGATAAGGCCCATCGGAAGGGCCAGTGCAAGAATGACTGCACGCGAAGTCTTCATATCATTCTCCAGAAGGGATTGGCCGAGGACGAGGTTGTGATAGTGGATGGTCCCGTCAGTTTGCGCAACATTCGTTGCAACGGAGTTGTAACCGACGGCGACGCGAGACACCTTGGGGGCAACGCCGCGCGACGGGCGGTCGGGTACGACGCACAGCACAGGAGGGCATAATGGACGAGAAAACGCTGTTCACCGAATTCTGGACCAACGAAGCCAAGACGACGCGCAAGGTGCTTGGCCGCATTCCCGACGGCTCGGACTACCGTCCGGATGCCAGATCGCGCACGGCTCAGGAGATCGCCTGGCAGATCGTGTGCGAGGAGAAAATGCTCATCGATGCGCTCGAGAACGGCAAAGCGGAGTGGGCTCCGTCACCGGCGCCGGCGAGCATGAAGGAGGTGCACCAGCTGTACGAGACGCAGAGTGACGACATCGTCCAGCGCTTGAACAAGCTGCCGACCGCGCGCTGGGACGGCACGCTGGATTTCTTTGGCAACAAGCGACCCGCGTCGCCCATGGCATGGAGCTTCCTGTTCGACATCGTGCACCATCGCGGACAGTTGACGACGTACCTTCGGCCGATGGGCTCCACGGTGCCGCAGATCTATGGGCCCAGCGCTGACGAACCATAGAAGGTCGGCGCCGTCCAACTCGATGGAGATGATGACGTGAGGTGTATCATGACGCGCTCCCGATTCATCGTGACGTTCCTGGTGGTCTCAGCGTGTGTCCCCTTGCTCGATGCCGCGGCGCAGCAACTCGCTCCGGGCGATCGCGTGCGCATTACCATTCGCGAACGACAGGCGCAGGATGAGGCGCCCGCCACCCGGCGGTTGATTCTCCGCGGCGATCTCGTTCGGCTCGAGGGCGATACGCTCTTCCTGCGCCCGGCCGGCACGGTCGGCGAGCTTGGCGTCGCGCGCTCCGCAGCGGTGACCATCCATCGCAGCCGCGGCGTGCGGTCGCGTGCCGAGAGCGCGGTGCGTTCGGGCGTTGGATTCGCGATCCTCGGTGCGCTGTTCGCGGGCGTGAACTATCAGGAACCCCATCGCACGTACGGCGTCGCACATCGCGGCGACGCGTTCGCGCTCGGCGCCGGCATCGGTGCCGCGTTTGGCATCGTGTATGGCGCGATCCTGCCCACCGAGCGCTGGCAGCGCATTCGACGGGCGCGTCCCTAAGCACCCACACCTCCCGAGATGATGACATCGAGATCCCGTTCCGGAGTCGCGGTTCTGGCCCTGCTGGCCTGTGCGGCGTGTTCAGCGGCTCCGCGCGATTCGGCCGATGACGCCGCGCGCGGCATCGATTCGCTCAACGCGCGCATCACGCAGGCGTATCGCGATCACGATCCGGTGAAGTACGCCGCGCTGTTCACGGACAGCGCCGTCTTCGAGTGGCCGGCCATCGCTTCCGTGCGCGGGCCGTCGGCGCTCGGCACGATGGCGCGCGAGAACTGGGCGGCGCTGAAGAACCTGGACCTCGAGCTGACGGTCGTCTCGCGTCGCGTCGCCGGCGATCACGCCACGGAATTCGGAGCCTTCGAGCAGTCCTGGGACGGCGATGCCGGCCGGCACACGGAGTTCGGACGCTACTCCGTGGCGCTCGTCCGGCAGGCCAACGGCGAGTGGCTGATGGACCGTTTTCTTGGCTTCGAAGATTCGACGCGCACGGCCGCGCGGCGCTGATCCCACCCCCCGTTCACGGCGCTCCTCTACGCAAGTCGATCCGGTGACGCGCAAATCCTGACGACGAGTTGTAGACGAAGCGCCGTCGTCCAACCAGGAATCCACCATGCTGCACGTTGGCCAGAAAGCCGCTCGGTCGCTGACGCTCACCGCCGAGCATGTGAAGAAGTACTCGGAAATCACGGGCGACCGGAATCCATTGCACTTCGATCCCGCATTCGCCGCGGCCACGAAGTTCGGGCGGCTGGTGGTCCAGGGCGGGCTGACGACGGGTCTCCTGCATGCACTGGTTGCGCAGGACATGCCGGGACCCGGCACCGTGTTCCTGAGCCAGAACTGGAAGTTCACGGCGCCCGTCTACATCGACGACACGATCACCGCCGAAGCTGAAGTTCTCAGCGTGCACGCCTCGAAGCCCGTGTCACAGCTGCGCATCCGCGTCAGCCGACAGGACGGCGAGACTGTCCTCGAGGGCGAGGCGTGGTGCTATCGGTTCACGCCGGGTGCATAGTGCCGCACAGAGGATTGAGCCATCGAGAACACCATGATCGAACCACAGAGAGCACAGAGGGCGCTGAGGGCACAGCGACAGTATCGACGCGTGATGTTGGTGTCGTTCTCACACCACCTCTGTGCTCTCCGTGCCCTCTGTGGTTGGATGTCCTCACATTCCGCCCACCGATGATCGTGAGATCGCTCATCCTCGTCGCGCTCGCTGTCATCACGGCCTGCGCGCGCCAGCCAGCCAACCCGGCCGATTTCGTGCTGCGAGACGCGATCGTCTACACGGTGGACAGCGCCAATCCCAGGGCGAGCGCTGTCGTCGTCGACTCTGGTCGCATCGTCTACGTGGGCTCGAACGACAGTGCACAGACGTTCGTCGGCCGCACCACGACGGTGCTCTCGCTTGCCGGACGCATGGTGCTTCCCGGATTTCAGGATACGCACGTCCATCCGGTCACCGGCGGCATCGAGCTCGGCGAGTGCGACCTCAACTCGGCCGAAACAGTGGACGACGTTCGGCGCCTCGTCGGCGCGTGCGCGCGACGCGACACCACGGCTGCGTGGGTGCGCGGCGGCGGGTGGGCCCTCCCCATCTTCCCCGGCGCCAACCCATCGCGCGCGCTGCTCGACTCGCTCGTGCCGAACCGGCCCGCGTATCTCTCCGCCGCGGATGGACATTCGGCCTGGGTGAACTCGCGCGCGCTGGCGCTCGCCGCGGTCACCCGCGCCACGCGTGATCCCGCCAACGGACGCATCGAGCGCGACGCCTCCGGTGCGCCCTCGGGAACGTTGCGCGAAGCTGCGATGGATCTCGTGGACGACAAGCTGCCTCCCTATACCGCCGCGGACTACTCGGCCGGTCTCGATCGCGGGCTGGCGATGGCCGCGCGACTCGGCATCACCTCGCTGCACGAGGCCAGTGCCACCGAGCCGATCGTCGCGGCATACGATCGAGCCGACTCGCTCGGCCGGCTGACCGCGAGGTCCGTCGTCTCGCTGCTGGTTCATACCAGCGCGCCGCTGGACAGCGAAGTACAACGTCTCTCGGCGCTGCGCCAGCGAGCCACTCGCGGACTCGTGCGACCCGTAGCCGCCAAGATTTTCATGGATGGCGTCATCGAGGCGCACACGGCTGCCCTGCTGGCGCCCTACGTGGACCGTCCGGGCAATCGCGGCGCGACGAACATCGCGCCCGCAAAGTTCGACAGCCTGGTGCACAAACTGGATTCCGCGGGCTTCAAAATGCACGTCCACGCCATCGGCGACCGGGCGATTCGCGTCGCGCTGGATGGCTTCGAGCGCCAGCGTGCGCGCGGCGGCATGAAGGGCCGGCGTCCGATCGTCGCGCACATCCAGCTCTTCGATCCCGCGGACGTCCCACGATTCGCGTCGCTTGGCGTCGTGGCAGACTTCCAGCCGCTGTGGGCCTACGCCGACTCGTACATCAAGGATCTCACGATCCCGGTGCTCGGCGCGGAGCGCTCGCGCTGGATGTACCCCATCGCCAGCGTGGCGAAGACCGGTGCGATCGTGGCCGCCGGGAGCGACTGGTCGGTGTCGTCGATGAATCCGCTCGAGGCCATCCAGGTGGCGGTGACCAGACGCGCGCTGGCCGACTCCACGGGGGATGCCTGGCTGCCGGAGCAGCGCGTCGATCTCGTGACGATGCTGCGCGCGTACACCCTGGGTGGCGCGCTCGCCAGCGACGACGATTCGCTCACGGGCACGCTCACGAGAGGCAAGGCCGCGGACCTCATCGTGCTGTCCGACGACCTCTTCGCGCTGCCGCCGCAGCGCATCGCGAAGGCGCGCGTGCTGTTGACGATGATGGGTGGCCGCGTGGTGTACCAGGACTCGTCGCTCACGATGCGTTGACGCCATGCGCCGCATAATTGCCGTCCTCACATCATGCGTGCTGCTGTGGTCCTGTGACTCCGCGACGGCACCAGACTTCCCTTCCGGCGACGTCACGCCGTTTCAGGCGCTCGCCCGCTATTCCCTCTGGTGGCAGCAGGTGGAGCAATGCGCCGGGCGAACGGGCAACTTTGCGTCCGTTCACTGGTTCGAGACGGACGGCCGTCTGCTGGTCGTCGGCGGAAAGACGTACGACGGCTACTGGTGGGAAGACGGCAATCGGATCGCACTGGTCGATCGCTTGCGAGGCCCGATCGTGCGCCACGAGATGCTCCACGCGATTCTCCGGCGCGGTGATCATCCCCTGGACATGTTCGCCGGCCGTTGCGAGGGCGTCGTGGCGTACGACGCGCCGGAGTCGTACGGCGTCGATCCCGCCGCCGCCGCACAGGCCAAAACGATGGCCGCAGAGTCCACGCTCGTCGTGACCATCGGCCCAACGCCGGCCATCCCGCATCTCAGCCAGTATGAAGGATGCTTCTCGCTCACCGTCACGGCGACGAATCGCACGGACCAGCCGATCTGGGTTACGTTGCCGCGCAATTACACGGGGTCCTTCTGGTTCAAGTCGGGCGGGTATGGCGGATCCCCCATGTGGACGAGCCAGACGCGCGTGTTCTTTTATCCAGGGCAGCAGCGTCGCGTGGTGCTCGACGCCTGGGTAGATACGGCAGGCACGTACCAGGTGCGCGCGGGCTATGCTGGCGCCACGTCCTCGTGGACGACGATCGGCATCGTCCCGTGAGACGCGTGCGTCCGCGCTCGTACGCGCGCGACGCTGCAAGTTGCCCCAAGGGACGACGACGTGCACCGCGAATCGGGCCGCGATTCTGCGAGTGCGCAACGCAACTGTTATCGGAAGTACAGTCGTGCTTAGGTTTTCGTATGGTCCAGCCCTCGGCGCTTCGGCAGTCGCGGTGGCGCTCGCCGTGTCAGGCGCCCAGGAACCCAACACTACGCTGAGTCCCTTCGTCGGCTTCCTGCCCAGCGGGAATCCCGAAACGATGACTGGGCTCGCCATTGCGTTCATCCGCGGGCCAATCGCGCTCCGCGCCGACGGACACATCTCGATGCGGGAGAGCGGCGCCGCGAATCGCGCCACCGCCGCGACGATGCGTCCCTGGGGCGCCGACGCCGACGCGCTCGCCTATCTCGACGGGCTCACCTACGGCGAGCGCGTCACGTTCACGCCCTATGTCTTCACCGGCGTCGGCACATCCGCGGTCGACAGCGGCGCGACGCGCTTCACCCAGCACGGCTGGAGCTTCGGCAGCGGACTATCCCTGCCGCTGGGCAGCGCGCTTGGCGTGTTCGGCGAGTGGCGCTGGCGCATGAGCCGGTTGGTGTTGCCGACCGCGAGCAACGCGCCGACGCCGATGAGCGAAGCGCGCTTCGGGTTGTCGTTCCGCGTTGGCGGTTCGCGGTCCGAGGGGCCGGTGATTCACGGCGATGGCAACGACGCGCTCGGTTCCGTCGCTTCGGTCATCGGGAAGATCCTCTCGACGGCCGACGAAGTCGTGGGAACGCGCTACTACCGCGGCGGCGATTCGCCGTCGTCCGGCTTCGACGCTGCCGGCTTCGTGCGCTACGTCTTCGGGCAGCTCGGCGTGGTCCTGCCGCGGACGTCGCGCAACCAGGCGCGTGTCGGCGACAAGGTGCGGGCCGACTGGCACGTCATCGCCCCGGGCGACCTCGTGCTCTTCAAGGACGACGAGGGGATCCATCACGTGGCCATCTACGTCGGGAAGAATCGCATCGTGCACTCGTCGCAGACCGGCGGCGGCGTCCGCTACGACGACTTGAACACGGAGCGCGGCCGTTGGTTCATGGACCACCTGGTGGCGGCGCGTCGCGTCACGCCGGACATGCGTGGACTGCTGCTCGATCTCGCTCGTGCGTTCGCCGGCGAAGACAACGACCCGGACGAGCCGGACAGCGCTCCGCGCGCGTCGTCCCGAAGACGCCGCTAGGTGCTGACCGGGGACAAGGGACAAGGGACAGGGGACAAGGGGAACCACAACAGCGGGACCGGAGGAGGGGACCGGAAAAGGGGACCGGATGATGGGACCAGACAGGAGCCCGTTCCCCTCAACCAGTCCCCGAAACCATTCCCTAGTCAGTTGTCCTTGTCCCTTGTGCCCTGTCCCCGGTCCCCTTACTCGTAGCGCAGCGCCTGCATCGGGTCCACGCGCGACGCCCGCAGGGCCGGCACATAGCCCGCCGCCAGCGCCACCAGCCCGAGCAACATCGTCGCGCCCAGCATGACCACAGGATCGCTGCTGCTCATCTCGAAGAAGATCGAGCCCGCTACACGTCCCAGCGCCACCGCGCCCGCCAGGCCGATACCGCCGCCGATGAGCACCATGAGCCCCACCTGCCGCAGCACCATCGCGAGCACTTCGGTCGCGCTCGCGCCCAGCGCCATGCGGACGCCAATCTCGCGCGTGCGTTGAGCGACGGAATACGCCAGCACGCCGTACAGCCCGATGCACGCGAGCAGCGTCGCCAGCAGCGCGAACGCGGACGACATCGTGCTGATCATGCGATCCACGGAAGTGTTCAGTCGGATCTGCTCCGGCATCGTGTTCAGCCGGTCGACCGGCAGCATCGGGTCGATGCGACGCACCACGGCGGGAATCGCGCGCAGGAGCGTCGCGGGATCGCCATCGGTGCGGACGTAGAAGTTCATCTCGCCAACACGTTCCTGGTGGTGCGGCGTCGTGAACACCGGAGGGATGGTGTCCTTCACGCCGTTGTACTTGGAATCGCGCACGAGCCCGACGATCTCGATATCGAACGTCACCGTATCGCCGGTTCGAGTCGCCATCCGTCTGCCCACCGGATTCGCGCCGAGTCCGAACGTTCGCGCGAACGTCTCGTTGACGACTGCGACCCTGGGGGTGCCGCTGTCGTCGGCGTCGGTGAACTCGCGGCCAGCCAGGAGGTCGATGCCGACCGCCCTGAAGTAGCCCGGCCCCACGGCGTTGAACCGCGAGGTGTTCCGTGTGCCCGTGTATCCCTGGACGGACACGCCAGTGCCCCAGCTGCTGCCGCCGATGAGCGGCACCATGGCCGACGTCACCGCGGTGGCGCCCGGCACACCGCGCAGCTCGTCCTCCACGCGATCGAACAGCGTGCGCATTCGGACGGAGTCGTAACCGCTGCGCTCGGGCCCCAGCTGGAACGTCACCATCTTTTCCACTTTCACACCGAGGTTCACCCGGCTCACGTTCCACAGACTCTTGAGGAACAGGCCGGCACCCATGAGGAGCGCCATCGCCAGAGCGATTTGTGCCGTCGCGAGCGCCGTGCGGAAGCGTCGCGCCGCTTTTCCGCCGGCGAGCTTGCCGGAGTTGTTGCGCAGCGCCGTCACCAGATCGGGACGGGTGCTGTGCATCGCTGGAAACAGACCGAACGCTATGCCGGTCGTCAGCGACAACACGCCGGCGAACGCGACCGCCGCCCAATTCACGGTGAAGTCGATCCTCGACGTGAAATCCGCCGGGAGAAGCGCCGCGAGACCACGCAACGTCCACGAGGCGAAGAGAATGCTGATTGCGCCGCCAATGAACGCGAGCGTCAAGGATTCCGTGAGCAGCTGCGACAGCAGCTGTCGGCGCGTAGCGCCGAGCGACAGTCGCACCCCCATCTCCAGCTCGCGATTGGTGGCCCGAGCCAGCAGCAAGTTCGCGATGTTGGCGCAGGCGATCAGCAAAACGAACCCGGTGATACCGAAGAGCAGGAACAGCGGCGTCTTCGCCTCTTCATTGTCGCTCTGCCCGCGGCGTCCTTCGCTTACGAGGATCTGCTTGGCGCGGAACCTCGGCATCACCGAATCACGCATGTTCTTCTGCAGCGGTGCCTCGACGTCGTTGATGATGGGGCGGTACACGGCGTTGATGGCGATACTCGCCTGCTCCAGCGTGACGCCGGGTGCGAGTCGCGCGAACAGGTACAGCCAGTACGCGCGCCGATCGTCCATCTGCTGTCCCATCCCGACGTCGATCATCCTGCTCATGGCGAGTGGCGCGTAGAAATCCGGTCGCACGCCGACGGTCGTTCCGTCGAAACCCTTCGACGCAACGCCGATGATGGTCATCGACTTGCCGTTGACCGTCAGCGTCTTGCCAAGCACGGCGGAGTCGGCGCCGAGCTTGTCCTCCCAGAAGCGATGACCGAGGACGACCACCGGATGGCCACCGGGGATCTCGTCATCCGACGCGGCGAAGAGCCGGCCGAATGCCGGCTGGGCTGCGAGCAGGGGGAAGTACGTGCCCGAGACGAGCAGTCCGCTGGCCGAAAAGGCGCGGCGCTCGTAGCTCACGTTCGCGCCGACCTCCCGGTGCGCGGCAATGGCGGTGAAGACCCGCTGATTCGACTTCTGGAGGTCGCGGAACATCGGGTAGCTGAACACCACGTCACAGCTGCCAGCAGAACCGCATGACTGGCCACCCGGCTTGGGACCCGGCGCTGCGAGATTCACCAGTCGGCCGGGCTCCGGCACCGAGAGGTCCTGCCGCAACATCCGGTGGAACATGGAGTAGATAGCGGCGTTGGCCCCGATGCCGAGTCCGAGGGAGAGCGCGGCCACCGCGGTGACGAACGGCGTGCGCGTCAGGGTTCGCAGTGCCAGCTTGAGATTCCGCATGGCTGATTCTCGGCTGTCGGTTGTGGGAGAGTCAAGCGCGTAGAATCATTACTGCAGCAAGGGTCAGCCAGTTTCCGACAAGCAATGCGGGGGGCCGAGACCGTGAAATCCTGGTACATGCTGCCACTCAAGGTTATCGGCGTGACGGTGACCCTGTTCATCTGTTACACGCTCGCGGCGCCGATACTGGGACCGCAGCCCGGCCCGGCGACGCCGCAGGAGGCCGCGCAGGCTGCGATGGCCCTCCTCGTGGTCTGCCTGCTGGACGCCATCGTCATGTCGTACCTCATCGTCCGCTCGCGCTGGTCGGGATGGCGGCTGATGGCCGCCGTCGGTCTCGTCTTCTATGGCGTCACGACGTTCATGTCGCAGATCGAGTCCGCCGTGTTCCTGACGAAGCTGCCGGCGGGAATGGTTCCGCGCCTCTTCGTCATGGGACTCGCGATCGCCGCGCCGTTCGCCGTCGTCGCGGTTGTCATTCTCGGCAAGGCGAAAGCCGCTTCGAGCGCGGGACCCATCCCCCGCCTGGTGATGCCGCCCGCCGAATGGGCGTGGAAGCTGGCCATCATCGCGGTTGTCTACGCCACATTGTACTTCACGTTCGGCTACTTCATCGCCTGGCAGAGCCCGGACGTTCGCGCGTATTACGGCGGCACCAACAATGGCAGCTTCGTCGCGCAGATGGCATCCGTCGTTCGCGACACGCCCTGGCTCGTGCCATTGCAATTGTTGCGAGGATTGCTGTGGGCGGCGATCGCGCTCCCCGTGGTCCGCATGATGCGCGGCCCCTGGCAGGAGACGGCTCTGTCACTTGGCGCCTTGTTCGCGATCGTCATGAACGCGCAGCTGCTTCTGCCCAACCCCTACATGCCGGAGACGGTACGCATGGCGCACATGCTGGAGACCGCGTCGTCCAATTTCGTCTTCGGCTGTTTCGTCGGCTGGTTGCTGACGCGAAGAGCAGCGCGAATGCCCCTGGCCCATTCCGCGGTGGCTGAGGGCGCGTGAAGCGACTGAGCCTTCTCGCGATCCTGGGCGTTGTCGCGTGTGAATCGCCGACAGCGCCGCTTCCGCCTGGCGCGGAGCCGTTCGACGCACCGGCGGTCTACTCCCGGTGGTGGGCGCTCACGGAGGGATGCTCGGGTCTATCCGGAGACATGCGCACAATCCACTGGTACGTCGTGCCCGACGTTTGGGACTTCCCATTTCATGATGGCAGCAGCGTCACCGGCTACCGGCAGGGGAACCGTATCGTGCTCGCCGGCAACGTGAAGGAATTCGGCGATGTTGTCCGTCACGAGATGCTCCACGCGCTCGTGCGAATGGGCGGGCACCCGCGCTCGATGTTCATCCAGCGGTGTGGCGGTGTGGTGGATTGCGAGGGTTCCTGTGTTACGGACGGTGGCCCCCCGCCGCCGGCGAACCCGCACGCGATTGCGACTGATCCCAGTGTGCTGAGTGTTGCGGTGACTGTGGATCCACAGGCCCCCGGTTCGGAGACGGATGACGGGCATTTCCGCATCGTGATCACGGTACGGAATCCCACGACGTCAGCGCTCGACGTACAGCTGCCGCCATCCGGCGGCACATTCTCGTACCGCATTCGATGCGACTTCGGCTCAACAGAGTACGACATGAGGTGGCGCGCCCCCGAGGACAATCGATTTGCTCCCGGAGAGACGAAGCGCTTCATTCTTGACAAACGGAACCGGCAGGGCCCGCTCCGCTACGACCTCGGCACCGGCTCCTACGTATTCGAGGGAGCGTACGGCGAAGTGTGGGCGAAGAACCCACCAACCGTTTTTGTGGCGCCGTGATTGCCCGCGAAGCGTTGCTCGTGACCACCGAACGCTCCAAAATGCGGCCCTGGTCACGTCACGAATGAGTGAACGCGAACGGATGGTGCGGGGTGAGCCCTACGATTCGCGCGACTCCAGCCTGCTTGCCACCGCCCATCGCGCGCGCGCGCTCCTCGCCGCGTTCTCCGCCACGCCATCAACCAACGTGGCCGAACGCAGGCGCCTGCTCGAGCAACTCCTTGGCGGCGTTGGCGAGGATGTCTGGATCGAGCCGCCCTTCGCGTGCGATTACGGTGAGAACCTCTACATCGGCGCGAACTCGTTCGTGAACTTCAACTGCGTGTTCCTCGATTCCGCGGAGATCCGGATCGGCGCCAACGCGCTCATCGGCCCTGGCGTGCAGCTCCTCACGGCAACCCATCCGCTGCGAGCCGCGGACCGGGTGATCCCGCCGGACCAGCGAGGACCGAACGGGACGCCGTACCGCCTTCATGCCCGCCCCGTCCGCCTCGGCGACAACGTGTGGATCGGCGCGGGGGCCATCGTCCTGCCCGGTGTCACCATTGGCGACAACGTCACGATCGGCGCCGGAAGCATCGTGACGTCGGACATCCCCGGCAACGTGCTCGCGTTCGGCAACCCGTGCCGCGTACAGCGTTCGCTGTAGTTTTCGGCAGGAGGATGTGCGCCCGTGAAGCGAATCCTGCTGGTTGTGGGTGGCCTGGCGGTGGGTGGCGCCGTGGTTGGCGCGCTCACGGGTATGGTCGTGGCGGCGTCCATACTCGCGTTGATGGAAGGACCGCGAGCGATCGTCGAACCCGGCATCGGCGAAGTCTACGGCATCGCGGCGTCGGTCGGGTCGGCATGCGGCGCGGTGCTCGCGCCGGTGGCGTCGTTCACGTTCATGCGACACGTGCCGCTGTGGCGCATCTTCGCGGAGACCGCGTTGGGCACCGTGATCGGCGGCGTGATTGCGCTCCGGCTCAACATGGACATCTACGCCGCCGTCGGCGTGGCGGCGCTGGGATTCCTCGCGGCGGGCGCGAGGCTGGCGATCTCGCACCGCAAGCGTCCGTCCGCTGCGCCGTCGGAGCGCAGCGGCAGCGCTACCTGACGCGAAGCGTCACGGACACGCTTCGGTTCCCGCATCATGCAATTCGCTCCACCCAATGAGATTTCCACGCAACGTCTCGTGCTGCGGCGCTGGCGCACGGCAGATGCGCGACTCCTGAAGGCGACGATCGACGAAAACCTGGCGCATCTGCAGGAGTGGATGCCCTGGGCGCTCGCCGAGCCGTCGCCCATCGAGGCCATCGAGCAGCGCCTGGAACTGTTCGAGCGGCAGTTCGACGACGGAGCCGAGTGGCTCTACGGCATTCGGTCCCGCGCGGACGATGCGTTACTCGGAGGGACCGGACTCCATCCGCGGATTGGGCCAGACGGACTGGAGATCGGTTACTGGCTCCGGGCCAGCGCGACGGGCAGGGGTTATGCGACGGAAGCCGCGCGCGCGCTGACCGAAGTCGCTCTCGGCCAACCGGCTATCGAGCGCGTGCAGATCCGCTGCGACCCACGCAATGTTGCGAGCGCCGCAATCCCCAAACGCTTGGGATTCCACCACATCCTGACGATCGAGAATGAGCAGGAGACCCCGCAGGGTGCACCACGCGATACCATGGTTTGGGAGATCACGCGTGATGATCCCGGGTGGCGGAGTGGGCCGGCGATTCGTACACTCAACGACAATGTCCGCCGTTGACGCCAAAGCCGTCCGCGACAAGCTCGGGGTTGGCCTCGGTGACCTCGCCGACGAGCTCGGGCTCGCACCGGACGTCGTCGAGGCCTGGGAGACGGGCAAGATCCGCCCGCCTGCCTGGATCGCGCGCGAGCTGCGGTGGCGCGAAGCGGTATTCGAGCGGGAGCGTGAGCTCGCCCGGCATTCGCCCGAGTGTGAGTGGATTACCGCTTGGCGGAGCGAGATCGTCCCGGACACGCCCAGAGCCCGCGAGGCGCACCGCGCCAGCGCGGTCAGGCACAGGAAATCCTGCCATTACTGTCAGACGCGCGAGGCATACGCCAGCGTGTGGTTCGGCGAGCCGCCATCGCGTCCGGCCGCGTGGTGGACCAAGACCCTTGCGAGGGTCACGGCCCCCATTCACCGGTGGCCCAGTTGGACGCTGCCCGCTGCCTGGATGGGTGCGTCGTTCGGCACGTTCTCGCTGCTCCGGGCAGTGATCATGCTGCGCTCCCTCCGGGTCAGTCCGCGGCTCATCGTCACGACGGTGGAAGGGTTCCTGGTCTACGTGTCGATCGGCGCGGCGATCGGACTCGGTGTCGGCGGAGTCAGGGCGCTCGCGTCACGTCGCCGGGCTCGCGCCACCTAGCGCAGGGTCGGCAGCGGGCAGGCGGGTTCCTGCGCACGCTGGACGTCGGGTTCTGATACTGAGCGCCGCGGCCGCCCGCCCGGCCCTGAAACCCGGTAATGGGCCCCACCGTATGGGAATCCCATAGGAGGCTTGCGGTCTCGCGATCGCGACCGTAGCCTCATATTGGAATCCCATAGGACATCGCATGACCGACAAGCTGGATGTGCAGCAGGGCACGCTGGCCCTGATGATCCTCAAGACCCTCGAAGGGCTCGGTCCGCTGCACGGCTATGGCGTGGCCCGCCGCATCGAAGAGACGAGCAGGCACCGCCTGACCCTCAACTACGGCACGCTCTACCCCGCCCTCCTCAAACTGGAGCAGGAGGGGTTCATCAAGGCGGAATGGCGCCAGTCCGAGAACAATCGGCGCGCAAAGTTCTATTCGCTCACGGCCGCGGGCCGCAAGCAGCTCGCGCGCGAGACCCGGGACTGGAACCGCACCGCCGATCTCATCGCCGCGTTCCTGGCGCCGAGGAGGGAGGAAACATGAGACACGTTCGCGCCGCGCTTGCGCGCATGGTTGGAGTCTTCATCCGGGACCGCGCCGACGAGGATCTCCAGGACGAGCTGCAGTCGCACATCGAGATGGAGACCGCGGAGAACATCCGTCGCGGCATTGCACCGGACGAAGCGCGTCGCCAGGCGCTGCTGGCGTCCGGCGGACTCACGCAAGCGGCGGAGGCGGTGCGCGACCAGCGCGGCCTGCCGTGGCTGGAAAGTCTGGCCGCCGATTTCAAGTACGCGGTGCGTTCGCTGCGCCACACCCGCGCGTTCACCGTCGTCGTGGTGCTGACGCTGGCGCTTGGGATCGGCGCCAACACCGCGATCTTCAGCGTCGTTCGCGGCGTGCTGCTCAGGCCCTTGCCTCATCGCGACGGAGCGCGGCTCGTCTACCTGCGCCATGCGATGGATGGGCCGGGGGGCGAGAGCATCGGGTTCTCGGTTCCTGAGGTCCGCGACTTCCGCACCGGCGCCCCCTCGCTCGGCGGCATCGCCGAGTTCTCCCCATGGTCGGTTACCCTGAAGGGCGACGGGGACGCAGAACGCATTCAGGTGGGCCTGGTCACGGGCAACTACTTCGAGGTGATGGGGCTGTCTCCGGTGCTCGGTCGGGTGACGAGGCCAAGCGACGACGGACCCGGCGTGCCCTCCGTGATCGTGCTGACCTACGAGACATGGATGAAGCGATTCGGCGGGGATCGCTCGATCGTCGGCAAGCAGCTTCGCGTGGACGGCAAGTCCGCCACGGTGATCGGCGTCGTACAGCCGGCGCCGTTCTTCCCGAACCGCGTGGATGCGCTGCTGAACATGGTCAACAGTGAACACCACCTGAGCTCCTTCATGGTGGAGGGCCGAACGCACCGGATGACGGATGTGGTCGCGAGGCTCGCGCCCGGGACGACACTCGGACGCGCACGCAGCGAGGTCGCCGCCGTGGACGCGCGCATTCGCGGCCAGTACAAGGATGCGTACGATCCCAATGCCCACTACCGCGTCTCAGTCCTTCCCTTCAAGGAAGTGCTGGGCGAGCGCGCCAGCCTCACGCTGTGGCTGCTCATGGCCGCAGCCGCATTCGTCATGATCATCTCGTCGGCCAACGTTGCCAATCTGACGCTGATGCGCGGCGTGCGCCGCGAGCACGAGCTTGTGGTCCGCGCCGCGCT
>DASTVV010000171.1:0-22299 GCA_035758925.1 Gemmatimonadaceae bacterium | reverse complement strand
CGGAGTCGATGATGGGCACGATGTTGGGATGCAACAGCTGCGACGCGGCGCGCGCTTCGCGGCGGAAGCGCTCCAGCATCTCGGGGTCCTTGGCCAGGTGCGCGTGCAGCACCTTGAGCACCAGCGGACGTCCCAGCAGCGCGTGTTCCGCGAGGTAGACGCTGGCCATGCCGCCGCCGCCCAGGCGGCGCTGCACGCGGTAGCGGCTCCCGGTAACGTGGCGCAGCTGCGTGATCTCCTCGTCCGGCTTCTCCGGGCTTCCCACGAATTCGGGGAGCTTGGAGTTGCACCGCGAGCAGTTGGCGGCGGAGCCGCGATTCCAGGTACCGCAATCGGGACAGAACACGTCAGGCTCCGAACTGGAGACGGACGAAATCGTACGGCGGCCACGGCCCCGTGAGCGCGATCTTCAGCGGTTGGTGCCGCTCCTGTTCGTCCGCGATCGCGTCGGCGAACTCCTGCCACAATTCGCGTTCAACGAGGTAGGCGGTGCTCACCATGTTCGGCTGCTGCTCCGACCGCAGGGGGACGCTGGCGACGGCACGTCGCCGGAGGGATCGTGCGACTTCGGTGGCGACCGCCGCGTCATCCGGGCTCATCCCGGACTCCGCGCCGGCTTCGGTGCTCGACATGTGAACGCGCGCCGCCACCCGATCGTGAACCCACGCCAACGCGTCACTCAACGCAACGTAATGCAGGTCCATCCATCGCTGTAGCACCTCCAGTGACCGGAAAATCGTTCCGACAGGCGTGGGCAACACGGCGTCCTTGTCAAACAGGCCTTCCACGATCTCGAAGTGACGCTGAATGTCCGAATTCTCCACGTCCCGCGGCGTGTAGTCGCCTTCCTCGGTGACGGCGGCCAGTTCGCGGAGTGGCTGCATCCGGACGCCCTCTGGAAGCTTCGGCGCCTGGCTGTCCTGCATGACGATCGCGTAGACGCGAAGCGACATCAGATGAGCTTCCGCCAGCGGAGGATGGCGAGCAGGAAGGCAGAGCCTCCCAGCTGCAGCGCCAGCATGTACCAGAACGCGTGCGGCGCGTCTGACCACGGGATGTGCGCGAAGTTCATTCCCCACATCCCGCTCACGACGACGAAGGGAATGCTGATGGTCGCGACGACCGACAACGCCTTGGTGATCTCGCCCAGGTTGTTGGAGACTTGCGTCAAATAGCTGTCCAGCGTGCTGCTGAGCAGCTCGCGATAGGTCTCGAGCGAGTCGTTGATCCTGAGGTTGTGATCGTAGATGTCGCGGAAGTACACCTGGACCTCCGGCGCGAGCAGGGGCGTGGGCCGGTTGGCCAGGATGTTGAACACTTCGCGCTGCGGCCCAAGATGCCGGCGAAGCGACAGCACCAGTCGCTTCACCTCGAAGATGTCCTGCAACGCCGTCCTGTCGAAGTGCCGAAAGACGCGTTCCTCGAGTCCGTCGACGAACTCCTCGATCTGGTCGAGCAACGGGAAGTACGCGTCCACCGCGGCGTCCATGATGCCGTGCATGACGATCTCGGCACCCCGCTGCAGCAGTTCCGGATGCCGCTGCACCCGCTCGGCTACGGTGGTGAAAGCCGGCGACTGGCCGCCGTGGACCGTCACCAGATAGTTCGGTCCCAGGAAGAACGAGATGTTGAACGTTTCGGTGTCGTACGGATCGTCGGTTTCACGCTTGAAGCGGACTCCGCGCATGATCGCGAACAGGAACCCGGGATACTCGTCGACCTTCACGCGGCTCACCGGATTGAGCGCGTCTTCCACGGCGAGCGGATGGAACGCGAAGACGTTGTCGAGCATCGCGACGCACTGGCGGCTCGAAACCATCATGTCCACCCAGAGCTGTCCCGTGCCGTTCTTGATCACCGCGGCCAACTCGGCGACGCTGAGGTCACGCCGCAGCTTGCCAGCGGCGTCGACGTGGTAGATGGCTGGCCTCATGGAGTCCACCGCCGTCACGACCGGGGACTCGGCGGGCTCGGTCATGCCCCGAAAGTAGCCATTTCGGCGAGTGCACGCATATGCGCGACACTCGCCACCGCGACGCGCTCGGGCGCATAACCGCCCTCCAGCGCGCTCACGACGCGTCCCCCGCACCACTGCTTCGCGCGGTCCACGATCTCCGTGGTGAGCCCCACGAAGTGCTCTGGCTCGAGCGTGAAGCCCCCCAGCGGGTCGCCCGCGAGCGAGTCGAATCCGGCCGAGATCAGCACCAGGTCGGGGACAAAGCCCCGCGTCGCGTCGTCGACGGCGCCCAGCAAGGCGTCGACGTACGCGGCCGGCGGCAGCGACGCGCGCATCGGAACGTTCCATACGCTGCGATGCGGCCCGCGGTCGGACGCGGAGCCGGTGCCCGGATACCACGGCCACTGGTGCATCGAGATGAAGTGTATGTCCGCCACGTCCTCCACCAGCGCTTGAGTGCCGTTGCCATGGTGCACGTCCCAGTCCACGATCAAAATGCGCTCCAGGCCATGCCGCTTCCTGGCGTAACGCGCGGCCAGGGCCACGTTACCGAAGAGGCAAAAGCCCATCGCGCGGTCGCGCAGAGCGTGGTGGCCGGGTGGGCGCACGGCGCAGAAGGAGCGCACGGCCCTACCGTCGATCGCCATGTCCACGGCGTCGAGGACGCAACCGGCGCCGGCGGTGGCCGCGTCCCAGGATCCTTCGCTCTCCACGGTATCGGCGTCCAGACGGCCGCCGCCGGCCCGCGCGAGATCCTTGACGGCCGCGACGTACCGGCGATCGTGCCCCAACGCCAACTCGTCCTCGGTCGCGTGCCGGCCCTCGACGTGGACGAGGGTCTTCATCAGCTCGGCGTCTTCGCGCAGCGCCTTCGGGATCGCGCGAATGCGCCCGACGTGCTCGGGGTGGCCCCAGCCGGTGTCATGGCGGCCACAATCCGAATTCGAAACAAAAGCTACGTCATGAGTCAGCATACGTCATTCGCCAGGCCTCAGAATGCGCGATACGTCATGCCTCACGATGCGCCATGAATCATGACTCGTGCTCACGCATGCCGGATGACGTATGCTGAAGCATGGCGAATGACGTATGCTGAAGCATGGCGAATGACGTATGCTGAAGCATGGCGAATGACGTATGCTGCCCCCCGTGACGCCTATCTGACGGGCCGCCGTCGTCGATACGACAGCAGCACAATCGACCCCTCCACGATCCCCGCGGCCCCCAGCGTCTGACGCTCATCGAGCATCTCCCAGCCGCGCAGCTTGAGCACCAGTTGGTCCAGCCGCTGACCTGCCGGATACATCGCCGCGACGACGCGTGCCTTGAGCTCTTCGACCTGCGTGTCCGGACTCGCGATCACGCGCAAGGCATTCCACAGCTCCGCCGACTCGACGCGCAGTGTCATCTTCTCGGAGCCGCCACCGATCTCGAGCGGCGCGCGGGCGGTGCGCAGCTGCGCTACGAACGGCGCGGTCATTTCGACACCGACGGCAGGGTCGTGAAGAACCGCGCGATCTGCATGTCGAACAGATAGGTGGATCCGGTGACCCGGGTCGCGCCGTCCTGGGCGCTGGTCCCGATCACGATCTCCTCGCCGCCCTGGCCGCGGAATGTCACGAACCCCGGGCCTTCCTTCTCGATGTACGCCGCGTACAGCGGATTACGCTGCATGAAGAACGTCTTCGCGCGCGACAGGACGTCGGCTGGTGGGAGCGTGGTGAGGTACTCTTGAAGTGTGCGTTGCGAGATTGGCATGCGGAGTTGGTCGGGCTACGTGCCGGTGGGGCAAACGAGGGGGAGCTCGACCTCAAAACTAGAGCCCTTGTTCCGTTCTGACGACAGACGGATGTCGCCGCCGAGGAGCTGCGCGAGACGTCTGGCGATGGCCAGGCCCAGGCCGGAACCACCGTACTTCCGGGTGGCAGATCCGTCCTCCTGACGGAATTCGTCGAACACGAAACGCTGCGCCGTCGCCGAGATGCCCACTCCGGTGTCCGTGATGCGGTAAATGACGCTGTCGTCGCGTATCGTCACGGAGACGCGAACCTCGCCCTCCTCCGTGAACTTGAAGGCGTTGCCGAGCAGGACCGCGAGGAGTCGCGTCACCTTCTTCCGATCGCTGGACATGGGAGGAAGCGTGCCGGAGTCCGACTCCAGGACGAGCGCCACGTCGTCGCTCTTGCCGGTCGCGACGGACAACGCGTCCTGCAATACGATGTGCGGATCGAAGCGCGTGACGCTGACGCGCGTGTCACCGCGCTTGAGCGACGTGAGCTCGAGCAGGTCGGCGATGAGGCCGAGCAGCTTTTCGGCGGAGGACTTCACCTCCCTGAGCGTCGTCCGCTGCTCTGGATTGACGGGACCTGCGAGCCCTTCCTCGAGGAGCGCCAGGTAGCCGAGCACCGACGTCAGCGGCGTCCGAAGCTCGTGCGACAGGTTGGAGAGGAACTCATCCTGAAGACGGCGCGCCGCGACCACGGCCACGTACTGGGACTCCAGCTCGCTGTTGGCGGACTGCAGCGCAAAGTTGGTGCGCTGCAGGTCGTCGATGAGCTTGGCCTTCTCGGCCGTCGCGGCGATCTGATCGGCGACGACGCGCAACAGATCGCGCCCTTCGGTCGAAACGCCACCCGACGCCGAGAAATAGAACGCCAGCGCGCCAACCACGTCCTCGGCGGTCTGCAGCGGCAGCGCAACCATCGAGCGGAAGCCCAGCTCGCGAGCAACTTCCTGCCAGTCCGCCAGCGAGGGGTCCGCGAACACGTCCGGGACCTCGATCAGGCGGCGTTCGCTGGCTGCCTGTCCACTGGGACCGAATCCCAGCCGGACGCGCATCTCGCCAAGAAAGTTGTCGTACTTCTCCGGCCAGTTGTGCACGGCCTGGAGCCGCATGAGCTCGGAATCGTCGTCCACGAGGTAGACGCATGCGAACGCGGCGCCCACAAGTGGACTGACGCGATTCAGCGCCAGCTGGTACACGTCGCTCGGCCGGGCCGCGGAGAGAAATGCCTGGGCGATTTCGCGCACGGCCATGAGCTCGCGCAGGCCGGCGTTGGCGCTATCGAGGGCAACCGTCCCTGCCCGATCAGGGCGACCGAGGCCTGTGGAAAGCGAGGCGGACGGGACAGTCACGGATTCACAACCTATAACCGTGTTCGGTTCTCGCCAGTCCCGAACAGAACAACGCATCCGAATTCAACGAATTGGACGAACAAGACCGATTTAGACCCGCGGAACGGTCAACCAAATTCGGCTGTTATTCGTGTCGTTCGTGGAATTCGGATGCGGGGTTCACTTCTTTGGAGAGAGTGCCCGGACCTCCACACGGTGAATCAGCACACCGGGCGGCGTATCCAGCACGCGAACCACCGCTTCGGCCACGTCCTCGGCGCTGATCATCCAGCTTGGGTCCGAGCGGTGCGAGAACTCCGTGGCAACCGAGCCCGGATTCACGATGGACACCTTCACGCCCTGGTCCCTGACCTCCAGCATCAGGCTCTCCGCGAACGTCGACGCCGCGGCCTTGGTGCTGTAGTAGCAGGTGCCACCGATGTTCGCGCTGCGGCCGGCGATGGAGCCGATGACCACGATGTGACCCTGCTTGCGGGCGATCATGCGCGGCAGCACTTCGCGGGTGACGTGGTAGAGCGCATTGAAGTTCACGTCCACCATCGCGTGCCACTCCTCCGCCGTCAGCTCGAGCAACGGCTTCATGCGCCCGACGCCGGCGTTGTTGATCAGCACCTGGGCATCCACACCCTTGAGCGAGCGGGCGATGGCGGCGGCGTCGGCGAGATCCACGACCACCACCTGGCAATCGCCGCCCAGCTTGTGGATTTCCGTGGCCAACTCGTCGAGACGTTCCCGCGAGCGCGCCATGGCGAGGATGTCGTGCGTCGGCGCGAGTCGCAGCGCGATGGCGCGGCCGATGCCTCGGGACGCACCGGTGACCACTGCCAGTGGACGAGTCATGGGTTAGCCCTTATTGATGTCTGGCCTTCCTGAGCCGTATTGAGCCTAATCGGTCCTCACCAATTCCGACCCATGCATCTGCGCTCCGCGTCGCTCTTGCTGCTTCCGACCCTCGCGTTCGCCCAGGCCCCGTCGTACGCACGCGAGCGGGCACGCATCGATTCCGTCGTCTCCGCCGAAGTCAGCGGGACGCCGATCGCAGGCGTCGCCATCGCGGTCGTCAAAGGACGCGATACGATCATGATGAAAGGATGGGGACTGGCTGACGTCGAGAATGACGTGCCGGTCTCGCCAGCCTCCGTCTTCCGGATCGGCTCCGTTACCAAGCAGTTCACGTCCGCGGCCATCATGCAGCTGGTCGAGAAGGGTCGGTTGTCCCTCGCAGGCACGCTTGGCGCGCTGCTTCCCAACATGCCAGCCGCCTGGCGACCCGTGACGCTGCGTCAGCTGCTGAATCACACCTCCGGCATCCCGAGCTACACCGATATCGGCCCTCGGTGGCAGCGCCGGTGGCGCGACGACATGCTGCCTGACTCGCTGCTCGCGTTCACGACGACGGACACGATGGACTTCGCGCCGGGTTCCAAATGGAGGTACGACAACACGGGCTACGTGCTCCTGGGAATGATCCTCGACAAGACGACAGGAACCAGGTATCCGAAATACCTTCAGGAGCAACTCTTCAAGCCGCTCGGACTGACGTCCACGATGTACTGCTATGTGCAGCCGCTCATCAAGCATCGCGCGCTGGGCTACCAACGCATGGGAAAGGCGCTGGTGAACGCCGAGTATCTGAGCATGACGCAGCCGTACAGCGCCGGCGCGCTCTGCTCCACGGTGGGTGATCTGGTCAACTGGACGCGCGCCTTGCACGGCGGCACCGTCGTCAGCGCCGCGACGTTCATGCAGATGACGACACCGACGGGCGCGGCAGTTCGGGCGCACTACGGCTTCGGCCTCGGTGTGGACTCCCTCAACGGACATCCGCGCATTGCGCACAGTGGCGGCATCCACGGCTTCCAGAGCATGCTGGCGTACTATCCCAAGGATTCGCTCACGGTCGTCGTGCTCGCGAACTCGAGCCCCTCACCGGTCGATCTTCTGGCGGGCAATCTGGCGCGCGTGATGCTGGCGCTGCCGCTCGAAGGCGTGGCACAGCCGCGGGTGGTCCTCTCCTCGGCGCAGCTCACGCAGTTCGTGGGCGACTACGCCGTCCAATTGCCGAATGCCAATACGCTCGTCATGCATGTCACCGTTGCGGGCGACCGCCTGATGGCCCAGGGTGAAGGACAGGGCGCGTTCGAGCTCATCCCGTATGGCAACAATACGTTCGGTGCGGAATTCGATCGATCGCTGCGTGTGACGTTCGTCGTCGAGAACGGACGCGCGACGAGGATTACCGTGCGTCAGGGCGGCGTGGACATGGAAGGCCCGCGGCGGTAGCGCCTCAGCTCAGCAGCTTCTCGATCTTCCGGATCAGCGGAGCGAAGGACAGCTCGCGTCCCCCCTCCGACACGCGCGCGGCCTGCTCGTGCGCCAGCTCGCGCTGTCCCTCGCTGAACAGCGACTGCACCATCCACGGACCCGCGCGCGGATTGCGCCACCAGTCCTCGTCGTACCGCTGCGTGAGCGTCTCTCCGAGCAACGCCTGCAGCTGCCAGGCACGCAGATACCTCGCGGAATAGAAATGGGGATCCACGTCCACGAACGCTTCGGATGGCGAGTACTGGAAGTTCGTGGCGCTCGTCAGCATGTCCACGTACATGTCCGGCAGCGACTCCCAGCGGACGTCGCCGTGGTACAGCCTCGTCTCATAGATGAGCTTCGCGCAGTATCGCCGGATGTAGTGCAGCTCCTCGAAGCCCGCGGAGCGACGGAAGCGCTGGAGGTTGTTCTCGTTCAGCTCCGTGTAGCGCCTCAGCCAGCCCGCGTCGTCCAGGTGGTGGTCGAACAGCATGGCGTACGACTCGGTGACCGAATTGTCCCCCAGCCAACGGTATTCGAACGGATAGTCCGGACGCGCGTATGCGAAGTGCAGCGCGTGTCCCAGCTCGTGCAGGAATGTGCTCCAGTCGGTTTGCCCGCCATGGGGTCGCAGGACGAGATAGACCTCGTCCGGCACCCGCACCGGCGCGCAGAATGCGCGCGAGCGCTTGCCTTCACGCTCGGCGGTGTCCAACCGGATGCGGCCGCTGGCCAGAGGATCCACGCCCATCTCCTTCACCTGGCGCAGGACCTCGGTTTCCAGTGAATGGGCGGGGAATGCCGCGTCGAACTCCTTTGCGCGGAACAGCGCCATCGCATCCGAGCGCATCGCCACTTTGGGATCGATGCCAAGCACCCGCTTGATGAAATCGGGCCGCGTCTCGTCCCACATGGCCTGCGTGTCGCGGAGGAACTGTTCGCACTGTGCGCGCAGGTCGCCCAGGGAGATTCCGCTCAGCAGCTCCCACGTGGGGATGTACCCGGGCGCGAGCTCCAGCCGCTCGATGATGTCGCGCTCGCGCTGGAACCGCTCACGCCGCAACGGCGCGAGCTCCGCCTCCACCAACTTGGCACGCGCCTTTTCCACGGCCAGGCGATAGTCGCGATCCGGCGAGTTCGCCATCTCGATGGGCGTCCGCTCGAACTGGAGCTTGTTGCCGTCCGGCAGCGTCACCATCGCGGCGGCTTCCCAGGCGATCTCGCGTTCGTCCAGCGGCGCCAGCTCGCGGCTGCTTTGCCCATCCGCCTGCCATTCCAGCAGCAGGCGGATCTGTCGATGTTCCTCCGACCCCGGCGTCGTGGACCTGAACGCGTCGAGCGTCATCGCCAGCGAATCGGGACTGAGGATCGCCGCATAGCGCTTGTAGAGCGGCTGGAGGTCCGCCGTCGGCTTGAGGCCGGCGCCGGACAGGTAGTACTCGCGCGTGAGCTCTTCCATGAACGTCTCGCCGTCGTGGCGGAGACGTTCGATGGAGAGGTTAGCCGTTGTCGTCATGGATGCGTCGCGAAATCCACTCCGCGACCTGGTCGGCGGACACGCGATCCTGCTTGAGGGTATCGCGGTCGCGGATGGTCACGGTCGAATCCTGCGTGGTCTGACCGTCGATCGTTACGCAAAATGGCGTCCCGACCTCGTCCTGTCGGCGATAACGCCGGCCGATCGCGCCGGACTCATCGTAGAAAACCGGAAACCAACGACGCAGCTCGGCGGCGAGCTTCGTCGCGAACTCCGGCATGCCGTCCTTCTTCACCAGCGGAAACACGCCCGCCTTCGTCGGCGCGAGCATCGGGTGCAGCTTGAGAACCGTTCGTCCCTCCTGCTCGCCCGGGACTTCCTCTTCACAGTAGCCGTTCACGAGCACCGCCAGCGTGGCGCGGTCGGCGCCGACGGACGTCTCGATGACGTACGGCAGGAACCGGCGGTTTGTCACCTGGTCGATGTACTCGAGCTTCTTGCCGGAATACTCCTGGTGGCGCGCCAGATCGAAGTCGCCGCGGTGGTGGATGCCTTCCACTTCCTGGAAACCCAGCGATCCCCCGAAGTCGAACTGGACGTCGAACGCGGCGCGCGCATAGTGCGCCAGCTCCGCTTTCTCGTGCTGATGGAATCGCAGGCGGTCTGGAGCGATGCCCAGCCCGCGATGCCATTCCATGCGCTGCGCCTTCCAGTACTCGAACCACTCCATCGACGTCCGCTCGATGTTCGGAGCGTTGTCATCGGGATCGACGAAGAATTGCATCTCCATCTGCTCGAACTCGCGCGTCCGGAAGATGAAATTGCCGGGCGTGATCTCGTTGCGGAATGCCTTCCCGATCTGCGCGATGCCGAACGGAACGCGCTGCCGCGTGGACTGCTGCACGTTGAGGAAGTTGACGTAGATGCCCTGCGCGGTCTCCGGCCGCAGATACACGACGGACGCGCTGTCTTCCACGGGGCCCATGAACGTCTTGAACATCAGGTTGAAGAGCCGCGCCTCACTCAGCGTGCCCTTCATCCCGCACGCCGGACACTGGGCCTCGGGAGTGCCCGGAACTCCCTTGATCTTGGGATCGTCGGCGCGAAAGCGCTTCTTGCAGTTGCGGCAGTCGACGAGCGGATCGGTGAAGCCCGCGACGTGACCACTGGCCTCCCACACCCTGGGATGCATCAGGATCGCCGCATCCAGCCCCTCGATGTCGTCTCGCGCGCGCACGAGCGCCTTCCACCAGCGATCCTTGACGTTCTTCTTCAGCTCGACACCGAGTGGGCCGTAGTCCCACACCGAGCCGGTGCCGCCGTAGATCTCGGAAGACTGGAAAATGAAACCGCGTCGCTTGCACAGCGACACGAGTTTGTCGAATACGTCTGGGTGGGGCATTAGGGAAAAATAGGCTATCGGTACTGCGGACATCGGAAATCGGACATGGGACATGGGCGCCGTTGCTGACACTCAGAAGCGATCGTGACCGGACCCATGTCCGATGTCCCATCTCCCATGTCCGCTTCTCGCTATGTATCCAATTCCGCGCTCAGCTTCACTTCGCGCGGCGGCTCCTTGCCCAGGAGACGCGCGACGATCCGTTCACCGTGATGCCTGCCGTTCTCGATAAACACTTTGTTCGCGTCGAAACCGGCGACCACCACCCCAGCAATGAAGATTCCCGCAACCTGTGTCTCGAGGGTTTCGGGGTTGTGCACCGGAATTCCCGTCTCCTTGTCGATGGGCACGCCTGCCTGGCGCAGCAGCTCGAGATCGGGCGCAAAGCCCGTCATCAGATAGACCTTCGTGGCCTCGAGACGCTCGATCTTCTCGTCGGTGAGGATCGACACGGCATCCGGCTCGATCTTCGTCACGCGTGAGTTCCAGCGCACGGCGATGCTGCCTTCCTTGGCCCGGTTGTCGAAGTCAGGCAGCACCCACGGCTTGATCCGTTTGTCGAAGGTGGGACCAAAGTGCACCAGCGTAACCGACGCGCCGGAGCGCCAGAGGTCGAGAGCAGCCTCCGCGGCGGAGTTCCCGCCGCCGACCACGACCACCGGCTGAAGAAAGGCTTCGTGCCCTTCATGATAGGTGTGGGTCACGTGCGGCAAGTCTTCGCCCGGAACGCGAATCCTGTTCGGTGTTCCGAAGTACCCTGTCGCGACCACGACGGCCGGGGTTCGCGTCTCCCGCTCGGCGCCACCCGATGTGCGCGAGTGCACCGTGAATGCGCCTGTCCTGCCCTCGATGCGCATGACGCGCTCGTACTGGCGGAGCGGGACGTTGAAATGCCGCACCACCGTCCGATAGTAGGCCAGCGCGTCGCGCCGCGTGGGCTTCTCCGTGGCCACCACGAACGGGATGTCGCCCAGCGACAGCTTCTCTGCCGTGGAGAAGAACCGAGCGTACGTGGGATACTGCGCGATGCTGGAGCAGATGACCGTCGCCTCCATCACCAGCGGCTTGAGCCCGGCTCGCTGCGCCGTGATGGCGCTTGCGATGCCACACGGTCCGCCGCCGATGATCAGGAGATCACAGTCCGATGATCTGGTCACGGCGTGTTCCGACACTCACGTACGTGATCGGGGTCTCCACCATCGCCTGCATGCGATCGAGATAGCGACGTGCCTCGTCCGGCAGATCCTCGATGCGACGAGCCTGCGCCGTCGGCTTCTTCCAGCCCGGCATCCACTCGTACCGTGGCCTGGCTCGGTCCAGGACGGTGAGGTCCGCTGGAAACTCCGTGAATACGTCGCCGTCGCATTCGTAGCCGTTGCAGAGCGCAATGCGATCGAACGTGTCCAGCACGTCGAGCTTGGTGACGGCCAGGTCAGTGAGCCCGTTCACGCGCGCTGCATAACGAACGACCACGGCGTCGAACCAGCCGCAGCGTCGGGGACGCCCGGTGGTCGCGCCGAATTCGGCGCCGAGCCTGCGCGTCT
Organism: Gemmatimonadaceae bacterium; assembly: GCA_035758925.1. Taxonomy (GTDB): domain Bacteria; phylum Gemmatimonadota; class Gemmatimonadetes; order Gemmatimonadales; family Gemmatimonadaceae; genus DASPMP01. Next base: position 10,480 of record DASTVV010000171.1, on the reverse strand, counting down.
CCTCGGCGAGCTTCTCGTCCATCTCGGTGGGCAGCGGCCCGGCGCCAACACGCGTCGTGTAGGCCTTCACGACGCCGAGCACCGCGTCGATGGACTGCGGCGCGATGCCTGCGCCGACCGCGGCGCCGCCCGCGGTCGTGTTGCTCGACGTCACGTAGGGATACGTGCCGTGATCCACATCGAGCAGCGATCCCTGCGCGCCTTCTAATAGCACACACGCGCGGGCCTTTATCGCGCGTGTGATGACGAGACCGACGTCCTCCGCCAGCGGCAGCAGTCGCGGCGCCAGCGTCTCCAGGAGACTCAGCGTTTCATCGGCCGTGACGCGCTTGTTGCTGCCAAAGCGGGTGAGCTGCGCGTTCGCGTGATCGACGCCCTGCTCCACCAGCGGGCGGAGTCGCTTGGGGCTTCTGATGTCCAGCACGCGCACGCCGCGCCGCGCGACCTTGTCTTCGTAGGCGGGCCCGATGCCGCGTCCGGTAGTACCGATCGCCTTGCTGGCGGTGCTTTCCGAATCCACCAGCTTGTGATACGGCAGGACGAGATGCGCGCGCTCGCTGACGTAAAGGCGTCCCTCGACGTCCACGCCGTCCTTCACCAGCCCGTCGATCTCGAGGAACAGCGTGTCGGGATCCAGCACGACGCCGTTCCCGATGGCGCAGCGCACACCCGCGTGCAGAATGCCGCTCGGGATCTGGTGGAGCACGAACTTCGAGCCGGCGATGTCCACGGTATGTCCGGCGTTCGCGCCTCCCTGATAGCGCACCACCCATGCGGCGCGTTCCGCCAGCACGTCTACCAGTTTGCCTTTGCCTTCGTCACCCCACTGGGCGCCGACTACTACGACGGTCCGCCGCGAGTCACCGAACATGTCTCTGTGATGGGGGAAGAAGATGGGCAAAAAAAAGGCGCCCCGGCTGTTGCGGGGCGTTGACTGAATCTAGGGGTCGGGGGACTGGGGACAAGGCACGTCCCGATCGGGCCTGTCCCTTGTCCCCTGTCCCTCGTGCCCGCTCTACAGCCTAAAGGATTGCCGCCGAAACCAGCCAGATGGCGATCACAAGCCCGACTGCCACCTTCATCGCCGCCGCAACGGCTCGGCCCACGAGCGCTCCCGTCGCCACCCGCGTGGATGCGACCGCGCTGCTACCCCGAGACAGCTCGAACGCCAGAGCCCCCAGGAACGCTCCAACAAAGGCGCCGATCACCGGCCCTATGATCGGCACCGGAACACCGACGAAGGCGCCGACGGTGCCGCCGATGATCGCTCCCCAACTCGCCCGCTTCGACCCGCCATACTTGCGAGCGTACTTGCCGGCGAGCGTGAACTCCCACACCTCCGCCACCACCGCGAGCAGCGTCGTGCCCACGAGCGCTATGGCGCCGATGCTGTCGTGCACCAGCAGCGAATACCCCACGCCCGCCGCAATCATGACCCACGTGCCGGGAAGGCCGAGCGGGATCATGAGCAGCGACAGCAGCATGATCAGAGTCAGTATGAGGACTGCCATCAGCTCCGTTTCCCTCCCAGTTGGCGGGCGGCGGCCGCCATGAGGGCTGCGGTTTCCGCGATGCCCGTGCCAGCGAGATGCGCCAGATCGTCACGCTTGCTGTGCACGCGCGCCAGCGTCCGCCACGTACCGCGACTGAACGTCACGGACGGCATTCCTGCATCGGCGAAAGCGGCTGAGTCGGTCAGCACTCCAAGGATCATCCGCCGCTGCGTGTAGGGGACGCCCGTGGATTCAGCCGCACGCGCCACGGCTTCCGCCAGAGCGCGCGGGCGCGCGCCCACGTGCATCACCGTGACCCGACCAACGTCATCGACACCATCGCAATTCAACACCGTTCCCCGTCCCTCCACCGTTGACCATGCTCGGGCACCGGCCAGTCCCAGCTCTTCGGCATCGGTGATGAGGACTCCTACACCATTCATCGCCGCCAGATCACCTGCGGCCGCAATCACCGTCGCCACGCCCGACGCATTGTCCAACGCGCCCGGCGACCTCGTCCCCACCGTGCTAAGCACTACGGGAATGGCGCCGACGAGTGTCACCATTGCGGCCAACGCCCACGCGATGGGGTTGAGTGTGGCACCCAGCGCGACCGCGAGCGCCAATGCCGCCGTGGCCACTGCACCTGCCAACCCCACCGCCAACCCGGCGCTCCGAACCAACGTCGGCACCGGCTGCGACTTGGAGTCGAGATGCGCGCAAAGCCAGATCGCCGGAGACGATCCGCCTCGCGTGGCCTCGAGATTGACGCCTCGGCGTCTCATCATCCGTGCGCTCAGTACGCCGTGCCGCGACAACCACACGCCCAGCAAGCCGAGCACGGCGGCGCCGATGGCGATGATAAGGATTGGCGCCAGCCGCGATCCTTCCGAGCCCAGTCGCGCCGCGAGCGCCACCACCATCGCCGACAGGCCAGAGATGAGGGGCGTCCCCAGGTTCCCGGGGAACGCCGAATACTCGAACGGCTTCTCGCGCACCTCGTAGCCAAGCGCGCGGAGCGCCCCGGCGCACTCTCGTCTGGCGTTTTCTATCGCGGCGCTGCCGGTCGGACGCGGCGACCCCGCGATCGCGCGCAGCAGCGCCTGGGGGTCGGGCGGGTCAGGCTGCGACCAGGAGCTCCGCGTCACGAAGGAGCTGACGCACGCGCTCCTGCTCGGCGCGGCCGAGCGGAAGCAGCGGTGAGCGTGGAACGCCGCCGCGCAGCCCGCCGCCGACGACATCGTGCGCGGCCTTCACGCCCGCGATGCCCATCTCGCCGACGATCTCCTTGGCGAGCGGCGTGAGGCGGGCCTGCAAGGCGTCGGCGGTTGCGCCGTCCTTCCGGGCCACCGCCTCGGCAACCGATTTGGCCAGCGACGCTGCGAAGAGACCGACGGCGAGGATTCCCGCGCGCGCGCCCATCTCCAGCGCCGTGCGCCAGAATTGACCGTTGCCCGTCATGACGGTGAACGCTTCACTCTGTGCCGGTAGATACGCGGTCATGAGATCGCGGTCGCCAGAACTGTCCTTGATGCCGATGATGTTCTCGTGCGTCGCCAGCTCGGCCACGAGCGCCGGTGGAATCTTGTAGTGCATGTACTTCGGGATGTTGTACAGCACCACCGGCACCTGGCTCTCGTCCGCCACGCGCAGATAGTGCGCGCGCACCGCGGCTTCCGTCATGTTGGGTCCGAAGTAGTGCGGCGCCACGACCAGGACCGCGTCCACACCGCGCTCAGCCGCGCGTTCCGTGTTCGCAAGCGTCGCGCGAGTCGACTCGGCGCCCACGCCTGCGAGCAGCACGCGGTCGCCGGACACGTGCGGACGTGCCCATTCCACCAGGCGCTCGCGCTCGTGCATGTCGAGCAGCGGTGCTTCACCCGTGGAGCCCGTGACGACGATGCCGTTCAGCCCATGCTGGATGTGCGTCCGCACGTTGCTTTCGAACGCGGCGCGATCCAGCTCTCCGTCCTTGGCGAACGGCGTGATCACTGGAGCGAGGATGCCCTGCAGTTTCACGGTCATTGCTGAATGAAGTCGAAGGTGACGCCGGATTGCACCCCCCCGCTACCCCCCTCTCCGCCCTCGCCGTTCGTGGCCCCGGCGGCGGCCGTCGCTGGCTCGGCGGAGGACGCGCCGATGTCGCCGGACCCGAACATCCGCAGCTTGAGCTCGAAATCGGCCGGTCGCGTCGCGGCGGCCATCGCCACGTGGAAGGTCACCTGCTTGGACGTCACCAGGTCGGCCAGCGCCTGATCGAACGACTGCATGCCGTACTGCTCCTTGTTCGCTTCCATGTAGTCCTTGATCTCGCCGATACGCTTGCCGTCGATGATCATGTCCTTCACGGCCGGCGTGTTGATCAGCACCTCCGCGGCAACCGCGCGTCCCTTGCCGTCCGCGCGCTTGAGCAGGCGCTGCGAGATCACGGCATGCAGCGATTCCGCCAGGCGGATGCGCACCACTTCCTGCTCCTCGGGCGGGAACATGGCCATGATCCGGTTGATGGTGGCCGTCGCGTCCGCCGTATGCAGCGTGGACATGAGCAGGTGCCCGGTCTCCGCGGCTTTCATGGCGGTGTCGATCGTTTCGACGTCGCGCATCTCGCCGATCATGATGACGTCCGGGTCCTGTCGCAGCGCCGACTTGAGCCCCTGCTTGAAATCGTTCGTGTCGGCCCCGATCTCACGCTGCGTGATGGCCGAGTTGACGTCCTTGTGGAGGAACTCGATGGGATTCTCGAGCGTGAGGATGTGGCGGTTGGTCTTCTGATTCATGTAGTTGATCAGCGCCGCCATCGTGCTCGACTTGCCCGAACCCGTCACGCCCGTCACCAGCACCATGCCGCGCTCCGCCTCGGCGATCTTCGAGAGGATGGGCGGGAGGTTCAGGCGCTCGAACGTCGGGACGTCCAGTGGAATGACGCGCATGACGACCATGAAGCTGCCGCGCTGCCGCATGATGTTCACGCGGAATCGCCCGATGCCTTCGGCAACCCAGGAGCAGTCGTAGTCCGTGATCGTGTCGATGCGTTTCTTGTCGTCCTCATTCGACATGAGATGCAGCGCGATCTGCTTGGTCTGGTCCGGGGTGAGCGCCTGCTTCGTGAGCGGGACGAGCTTTCCATGGATTCGCGCACGGAACGCGTCGCCGGCTTTGATGTGCAGGTCGGATGCGCCGCGGTCCACCGCGGCCTTGATGATCTCTTTCATCGAATCAGTATCCTGCCTGTTTGTCCACGAGGTTGCGCAACGGCGCGCCTCGGTCGTACCGGCGCCAGTTGTCGCAGAACAACTCCAGCGCGCGCGGCCAGAACCGGCCGGGCGAAACAGGAGAGATGTGAGGTGAGAGGAGAACGGATCGAAGCTGCCAGAGGGGACTGTCAGACACCAGTGGTTCGTCGCGAAAGACATCGAGCACGGCGCCGCGGAGGTGGCCGCTGCGCAGCACGTCCGCGAGCGCCTCCTCGTCCACGAGCGCGCCACGCGCAACATTCACCAGTATCGACCCGTTCTTCATCCGCTTAAGTCGCTCGGCGGAGAACAGTCCGGTGCTCTCGCGCGTCAGCGGCGCTGCCAGGATCACCACGTCCGCCAGCGGGAGCTCGTCATCGAGATTGGCCGTAGTGATGACGCGCTCGAAGCCGGGTGGCGCGCCGCGCTCCGTATGTCGCCGCACGCCGACGCAGGCAGCTCCCAGCGCGTGCAGCCGGATGGCCACCTGGCCGCCGATGCCGCCCGTGCCGACGATGAGCGCACGCGAACCGCCAACCTCGCGCACCGGGGAATCCATCGCCGTAAAGAACGACTTGTCCCAGGTCCGCGTGCGTTGCTGATCGAGCACGACGTCCAGCCCGCGGAAGAAGTGCAACACGCCGGCGACGACGTATTCCGAGATCGGCACCGCGTGCATCCCGGCGGAGTTCGTGAGCCGGACCTTGCTCGCCATCATCTCCGGGAAAAGCGCGTTCCCCACGCCCGCGGCCGCGGAATGCACCCACTTGAGATGCTTGCCCGCGAGGAAGATCGGCTTGGGAATCCCGAACCCGAAGTACGCTTCCGCATCGGCGACGGCCTCGATCGACTCCGCGCTCGGCTCGCGCGGACCGTCCCCGTCCGAGCTCGTCAGTGCCCGCACCATGTGCACCCGCCAACCGGCCGGCGTCGCGTCCAGGATCGTCCGCTCACCGTCGGGCGGCAGCGCCCAGTTCTTCGCGCGCGCCGCCAGGTCCACCACCAGCAGTCGTTCCGTCTCCGACCGATCAGTCAATGTGGACGCCGAAAATGCCTTCGTTGATCAGCAGCTTCTCGGTCACGATGTCGTACTGCCGGGCCGGACCGGAGAGCTTGAGCTCGAAGACGCGATCTTCCGGGTGATCGAAGACGCGTTGACCCAGGATGCGGATTCCGCTCGCGCCGAGAATCGCCTCCAGCTCAGCCGGCGGAAAGCCGACGCGCGCGCGAATGGTGCAGCTGAGCACGCGTCTCGCACGACGCAGTCGGTGCTCCAGACTACCCAGTCCGGCGAGTACGAGTGTGACGAGCGCGCCGGTGCCGACGGCCTCGACGTAGAGACTCGCGCCAATCGCGATCCCGATGGCGGCCACTACCCAGATCGTCGCCGCCGACGTCAGGCCGACGACCGTGCCGCGGGCCTGCATGATGGTGCCGGCGCCGATGAATCCGATACCCGACACCACCATCGCCGCCAGCCGCGACGGGTCGCCGAGACGCTCCGGGACCACCGTGATGGCGACCGAGACGTGCGTGATGAGTGTGGCACCGACGCAGATGAGGATGTTGGTCCGCAGCCCCGCCGGCTTGCCCGAGATCTCGCGCTCCAGCCCGATGGCGCCGCCCAGAAGCACGGCGAGCACCAGTTGCAGAAGAAGCTCGAGTTTCAGTGCTCCGATGAGATCGAAGAATCCCGGCAGGCCGGGGGTGGTGCCTGCCATTGCTGCGTGAGTGAGGAGGAGGATCAGTTACTCCCGCGCGTCGGGCGTGCCGTCGTCAGGTATCGAGGTCGCGCACGTCGTCGGGTGCTGTCTGCGGCGACGCGTCACCGTATTGAATGCTGCGCGCTTGCGCCTCGAGTTCTGAGATGGCTGCCTCATCGGGCTCGGTGGGGGTGGCGAATTGCCGGAACACCGTACCGCCGCACTTCTCGCACGTCACGGACGACGGAACGGCCCGCTCGTAGAAGTGTTCATTGCCGCACGTGAGACAGACTAAGGTAACGAGGCCAACAGGACCGTTTCGCTGCATGACATCCCCCAAGAAACGCGTGGGATGTCAGAGCAAATCGTATGCGTCTGGCGCGTCCTCCGCCAGCGCCGGGGACCCTAGAAGGTGGACGTATGGGGTCCCTGCGCACACTCCTCGCACAGCGTGGCACTGCACTCGAGTCGCGCACCGCAGCCGCCACAGAGGCTGTAGACCTTCACTCCGTTCGGAGTCACATCGCGATAGATGGAAGGGCCGAACGAATGAAGCACAAAAGGCCCCGCGAGGATCCGCTGTCGCCGTTTCAGTCGCCACGCGCGCAACCGCGCCAGGATGGACCGTAGATACCGCATTCGTTCGGCACCTCCGGCGACAGAAAGTGCAGAAGCCGTGCCCAGACGCACGATGCGCTTCTACGAAATACCCATTCTGTCCCGGACTTCCCGCATCGTCGCCTTCGCAATCTCCGCGCAGCGCGCCGTGCCTTTCGCCAGGGCGTCGTCCACCAGCTCCGGCTTTGCGCGCAGCTCCCTGGCGCGCGCCTGGATCGGCACCAGCTCGTTCATCATGTGCTCGTGCAGCACCTTCTTGCAGTCGATGCAGCCCCAGCCCGCCGTGCTGCACTGCACGGCGACGTGCTCGACGGTCGGCGGTGGGCTGAACGCGCGGTGCAAATGGAAGATGTTGCACACTTCCGGCGTGCCCGGATCGGTGCGCTTCACGCGCTTTGGGTCCGTGACCGCGGGACGCAGCTTCTCCCAGACCTGCTCCGACGACTCCAGCAATCCGACGGTGTTGCCGAGCGACTTGGACATCTTCGCCTGGCCGTCGAGGCCCATGATCCGCGGCACGTGCGTCAGGGCCGGCTTGGGCTCCGGAAAGAACTCCTCGCCCCGGCCGAACTGTGCGTTGAACCGGCGCGCGATGACGCGCGACAGCTCGAGATGCTGTACCTGGTCTTCACCGACCGGAACGAGGTCGGCCTTGTAGAGCAGGATGTCCGCGGCCTGGAGGACCGGGTACGTGAGCAGCCCCGAGCTCACGCTTTCCTGGCGTTGCGACTTTTCCTTGAACTGCGTCTGCCGCTCCAGCTCTCCCAATGGCGCGAGCGTGTTGAAGATCCATGCCAGCTCGGTATGTTCCGGCACCGTCGATTGCACGAAAAGCAACGCGACATCGGGGTCGATGCCCGCCGCAAGCAGCGACACCGCCATGTCGCGGCGCCGGACGCGAAGCTGCTCTGGATCGTACGGAACCGTGATGGCGTGATAGTCGACGATGCAGATGATGGACAGGTGCTGATGTTGCAGCCGCACCCAGTTCTTCACCGCCCCCAGGTAGTTGCCGATGTGCAGCTCTCCGGAGGGCTGAATCCCGCTGAAAATCCGTGACATTCCGAGAAGGTAGAAGTACGCGGGCGGCACAAGCAAGCGCGCCTGCCACGGACGGTCGGGCGCTGCTGGCCAGCTGCGTCGCGGCCGCGGTGCGCGCCGGCGACGTCATTCGGCAGGCCGCCACGACACTGCCGGACATTCGCTGGGAGTTGAAGGGCCCGTCGGACTTCGTGAGCGACGTGGACCGCAACGCCGAGCGGGTGCTGTCCGAAGTGCTGCTCGAGCGGCATCCGGACGCCGTCATCGTGGCTGAGGAGACGTCACCGCACGCCCCGGTCTCCGCCGTCGGGCTGACGTTCGTGGCCGATCCGCTGGACGGGACCACCAACTTCCTGCACGGCTTTCCCTGGTACGCCGTGTCGATCGCCGCGTTGGTGGACGGGGCCCACGTCGCCGGGGCCGTGCTCAACGTCGCCAACGGCGAGCTGTTTACCGCCGTCCGTGGCTCCGGCGCGCGCCGCAATGGTCAGCCCATTCGGGTCTCGTCCATCACGGAGCCGTCGAACGCGCTGATCGGCACCGGCTTTCCGTTCAAGCACCGTGAAGGTATCGCTCCGTACATGGTTGTCCTGCCGCGACTCATGGAGCGAGCCGCCGGTCTCCGACGCGCCGGTTCGGCCGCGCTGGACCTGTGCGACGTCGCGTGCGGTCGGTTCGAGGCGTTCTGGGAATACCAGCTCTCGGCATGGGACGTCGCGGCCGGACTGCTCATCGTCCGCGAAGCCGGCGGCATCGTGACCGACCTGGAAGGACGCGATGCGCAGGTGAAGAAAGGACCGATTGTCGCGGGCAGTCCTGCGATGCACGCGTGGCTGATGGAGCAACTGAAATCGACCGAGTAGAAACTGCGGAATGGGAGATGGGAATGGGAATGGGTGGCTTCTGATCCTCGACTGGCGCAGAGAGACCTTGGCTCATCGAGACTATCCACGGGCCCATTCCCATTTCCCATTCCGCCTTGAGATTCCCAGAACATGAAACTCGTCGAGTGCGTTCCCAACTTCTCGGAAGGCCGTAGACCGGACGTCGTCGCGCGTATTCGCGATGCGATTGGCGCCGTCGAGGGCGTCCACATCTTCGACGTGTCCTCCGATCAGTCGCACAACCGCACGGTGATCACGTTCATCGTGCCGGTCGAGGCGGCCGTCGAAGCGGCGTTCGCGGGAGTCAGGACGGCGCGCGAGCTCATAGATCTGACCAAACACCAGGGCGAACATCCCCGAATGGGCGCCACCGACGTGGTGCCGTTCATCCCGCTCGAGGGCAGCACGATGGAGGACTGCATCGTGCTCTCACGCACACTCGGCGAGCGGGTGGGACGCGAGCTGCAGATTCCCGTATTCCTGTACGAGCGCTCGGCGACACGCCCGGATCGCGAGAATCTCGCGGACGTTCGCCGCGGCGAGTTCGAGGGCCTGCGGGCCGAGATCGGCAAGAACCCGAATCGCTCGCCGGACTTCGGTCCCAACCAGATACATCCCACCGCGGGCGCCACGGCTATCGGCGCACGGCCGTTCCTCGTCGCCTACAACGTCTACCTCGGGCCCGCCTCGAACGTCCCCGTCGCCAAGGACGTCGCCAAGGCCGTGCGCGGCTCGTCCGGCGGACTGCGCTACGTCAAAGGGCTCGGCCTCGAAGTGGATGGACAGGCGCAGGTGTCCATGAATCTCGTGGACACTGAGCGCACGCCGCTCTATCGCGCGTTCGACATGGTGAAGATGGAAGCCGAGGCACGCGGCGCGTCGCCCACGTGGAGCGAGATCGTGGGACTGGTACCGGAGCGCGCGCTGTTCGACACGGCCGCACGCCACGTGCAGCTCAAGGGCTTCAGCACGGACATGGTCCTCGAACACCGCGTACGCACCGCCGTCAGTGGTGGCGAGTCACTCGGCGGTTTCGTGGCGTCGGTCGCGGCACCCACGCCTGCGCCGGGCGGTGGCACCGTTGCTGCCCTTGCCGGCGCGCTCGGCGCGGCGCTTGCGCAGATGGTCGCCGGCCTCACGGTCGGCAAGAAGAAATACGCGGCGGTCGAACCCGAGATGAAGGAGATCGCGCTCCAGGCCTCGGGGCTGGTGAATGAGCTCACCTCCCTCATGAAGCGCGACGCAGACGCCTACACGGCCGTCATGGCAGCCTACAAGCTGCCGGACGAGCCGGAGGCCGCCGCGGCCAGCAGGAAGGAGGCGATCGCCAAAGCGCTCATCGGTGCCGCCGAAGTCCCGCTGGAGACGGCGCGCGCCTGCGTTCGGGTGCTGGAGCTGGCGGCCGCCGTGGCGGCGCGCGGCAACACGAATGCAGTGTCGGACGCGGGCGTGGCCGCACTTCTCTCCGAGGCCGCGTGCAAGGGCGCTGTCTACAACGTGCGCATCAA
>DASTVV010000135.1:0-3192 GCA_035758925.1 Gemmatimonadaceae bacterium | reverse complement strand
GAAGTTCGGTGGCGCCCCGGAGTTCGCGCCAAACGCGTTCATCCGGATGACGCCTGACGGCATCGTGACCATCGTTGCCAAGAATCCCGAGATCGGGCAGGGCGTGAAGACGATGCTGCCGATGATCATCGCCGACGAGCTGGACGTGGACTGGAAGAACGTCCGCATCGAGCAGGCGATGCTCGACACCACGAAGTTCCAGGGTCAGTCCGCCGGCGGCAGCACCGCCACGCCGAACAACTGGATGCCGATGCGCCGCGTAGGCGCCGCGGGTCGCGCGATGCTGGTAACGGCAGCCGCGCAGACGTGGGGCGTACCGGAGTCCGAGCTGGAGACGCGCGACGCCACCGTCTTCCACCGCGCCAGCAACCGCCAACTCAAGTACGTCGAGCTGCTCGACAAGGCCGCGACCGTCCCCGCACCCAAGCTCGAGGACGTGAAGCTCAAGGATCCCAAGGATTTCAGGATCATCGGCACTCGCCAGCCTGGAGTCGACAACCTCGCGATCACGACGGGCAAGCCGCTCTTCGGCATCGACATCACGCTGCCCGGCATGTTGTACGCCGTGTTCGAGAAATGTCCGGTGTTCGGCGGCAGGGTGGCCAGCGCGAACGTCGACGACGTCAAGAAGGAGCCGGGTGTGCGACACGCGTTCGTCGTCGAGCCCGGCCAGGGCAATGCGCTCGAGGGGCTGTTGGGCGGTGTAGCGATCGTCGCCGACACCTGGTGGTATGCCCAGTCGGCGCGGAAGAAGCTCGTGGTGAAGTGGGACGAGGGACCCACCGCGAGCCAAAGCAGCGCAAAGTTCGCCCAAACGGCAGCCGAGCTCTCCAAGCAGGCACCACAGAAGGTGGTCCGCACGGATGGTGACGTCGCGGAGGGCCTCAAGAGCGCATTCAAGACGGTCGAGGCCGAGTATTTCTACCCGTTCCTCGCCCATGCGCCGTTGGAACCGATGAACACCACGGCGCACTTCAAGGATGGGAAGCTCGAGATCTGGTCGCCGTCGCAGACGCCCGCAGGTGGTCGCGCGCTCGTCGCGAAGACGCTCGGGATCGCCGAAACGGATATCGCGATTCACATCACGCGCAGCGGCGGCGGATTTGGCCGGCGCCTGATGAACGACTACATGGTGGAAGGCGCGTGGATCGCCAAGCAGGTGGGCGTGCCCGTGAAGCTCGTGTGGACGCGCGAAGACGACATCAAGCACGACTTCTATCGCCCCGCGGGATACCACTACCTCAGTGGTGGCGTGAATGCCGGGAAGCTGACGTCACTCAAGTCGCACTTCGTGACATTCAGCTCCGGCGACAACGTCGCCCGCGCGGCGGACATCAGCCAGGTGGAATTCCCGGCGCGCTTCATCCCGAACGTGTCGATCGGCGTGTCGACGATTCCGTTCGGCATCCCGACCGGATGGCTCCGGGCACCAGGCAGCAACGGCATCGCGTTCGTGTACCAGTCCTTCCTCGACGAGCTGGCATTCGCCGCCGGGAAGGACCCGGTGCAGTTCCGCATCGACCTGCTGTCAGCCGAGAAGGTGGGCGAAGCCGGGCGAGACAACTTCAACGCGGACCGGATGCGCGGCGTCGTCGAGTTGGTGGCGGAGAAGTCGGACTGGAAGAACCGCTCCAAGTCTCTGCCGAAGGGCACGGGCATGGGCGTGGCCTTCTACTTCAGCCATCGCGGCTACTTCGCCGAGGTCGTGCAAGCCACCGTCAGCAAGCAGGGACAGGTAACGGTGGACAAGGTCTGGGCCGCGGGCGACATCGGCAGCGAGATCATCAACCCGAGCAATGCGGAAAACCAGGTGCAGGGCTCGGTGCTGGACGGTCTCTCGGAAGCGTTCGCGCAGGAGATCACGATCGAGAACGGCCGCGTGGTCCAGAACAACTTCAACGACTTCCCGCTGATCCGGATGCGGCAGGTGCCGCCATCGGTGGAGGTGTATTTCCGGAAGACGGAGTTTCCACCTACGGGACTCGGCGAGCCCGCGTTGCCACCGGCGCCGCCGGCGCTGTGCAACGCGATTTTTGCTGCAACGGGCAAGCGGATCCGGTCGCTTCCGATTTCCAAGCACGATCTCAAGTGGGGGTAGGCATCATTGCGCCGGCCCACAGGCATCGTTGCGCCGGGGTCACGTACTACTTTGATCCGAATTCCACGAATTTGAACGAATAGTGCAGTTGCAGAACCAAAGCTCCTCTCGGCCGGCCGGGAGGAGCTTTGGTTTGATGTGAGTCTGTTCGTGCTTTTGATTCGGGTGATTCGGATCAAGCAGTACTTGGCCCTTGCGCGATCATCTCTGTTGCTGGTCGCTGATCACGTTCGGGATCTTCCGCTGCTGCAGCATGGAGTTGTACGCCGCCACCTCGCGCGTCATCACGCGATCGAACTCGACCTTCGCGGCGGTGAGCTGCTCGCGCAAAACGGCCGCCACCTGGCGCTGGCTCTCCGTAGGAGCGTTGTCGCTGGTTTGCAGCTGATCGGCCAGGTACTGGATCTGTTCTCCGAGCCGCATGGGGTATCGGACCTGGTCCTGCCCGCGGCCCGTGATGCGGGTCTGGAACAGGCGACGTTCCACGCCGCGCAACTTGATGTCGAGTGAGTCGGCGCCGTCCACGATCTCCTTCCGCGTCGAATCGCCCGACATGGTCGCCTTGAACGCCCACAGCTGTCCGCGAACGTTCTCGAGGGAATTGACCATGCCGACGGTCTCGTCGAGATCCGTGCGGAGCTGGCGAACGAGCGCGATATTCTGGTCGAGATCCGCCTGCGTCCCTACGCTGTTGGGATCCTTGCGGACGACAATCTGCTGTTGCTCCACTCGACCGCTGGGCGCCGTGAGCTTCACCGTGTAGGTACCGGGAGGCACCAGCACCCCCACGCGTCCCAGCGACGGTGCATTGCGTCCCTCGAGCTGCACGGTGTACCACGGTGCGTACTCCGGGCTGGTCCGCAGCTTGGCTTGCTTGGTGAGATCGGCGCGGAGGTTCCACCAGACGCGATTGATGCCTGCGTTCACCGGAGCCTTGAGCGTCCGCACGAGTGCCCCGCTCGCGTCGGAGATGGTGATCGACACACTGTCCTTGGACACCAGCTTCGTCCCGGCGCTGTCACGCACAGTGCTGTCGCTGCCGGTCTTCAGGTAGTAGTTGATCGGCGCGCCGTACGGCGGGTTGAATCCAGCCG
>DASTVV010000060.1:0-29485 GCA_035758925.1 Gemmatimonadaceae bacterium | reverse complement strand
TGACGCGGGTGGCTCGCAGCGCGGGCGCGAGCGTCGCGAGCGTCGCCGCGAGGGTCAGTACGACCGGCGCGAAGAAGAACGTCGTGAGGTCGCGCGCCTCCACGCCGTAGAGCAGCGCCGCCATCACGCGCACCGCGAAGAGCGCGGCCACCAGCCCGATGGCGACGCCCGCGAAGACGACACGCCCGCTCTGGCCGAACACGATGAGCACGACGCGACGGCGTGTGGCGCCCAGCGCCATGCGCACGCCAATCTCGCGCGTGCGCTGCGCGACGGCATACGAGACCACGCCGTACAGCCCGACGCAGGCCAGCACGAGCGACAGCGCCGCGAAGATGGCGAGCACATTCCCCTGCAGGCGCTGGCGCCAGAGTGAGCGTGACACCACGTCCTCGAACGTCTGAACGTCGGACAACGGGACCAGCGGGTCGATGGATCGCACGGCGGCCTGCACCTGGGGCACGAGCGATGCCGGATCGTCAACGCTCGTGCGGATTACCATGGTCTGCCCGCGGGTGGGCCACGCCGGCCAGGCGAAATAGGTGGCGGGTCCCATCGGTTGCGGCAGCCGGTAGTGCCGGTAGTCCCGGATGACGCCGACCACGGTCGCGATCGGCCAGCCGTTGACCTCGATGCGTCGGCCGACCGGATCCTTGCCGCCGAATCCCACCTGGACCATCCGCTCGTTCACGAGCACGACCGGCGCCAGCGTGTCCCGGTCCTGCGGCGTGAGCCACCGCCCGCGCACCAGCTGCACGCCCATCGCCCGGAAGAAGTCCGGCGAGACGAGCTGGTTGTGCGTGTCGAGCCGCTCGTTCTCAGGGAGCACTGGCGCTCCCTCGACCTGCGCTCCCCCGGCGACGTTCCATCCGCTGAAGGGAATGCCCTGCGCGTGTCCCACCGCCGTGACGCCTGGAATGCCACGAAGCTTCTCGTCCAGCCGATCGTAGAACTCGCTCGAGTGCGCCAGTGTCGGATAGGTGACCCGAGGGAGGGTAATCCGCGCGGACAGGATCCCGTGCTCGTCGAAGCCAAGGTCCGTTGCCTGCAGGTTCCGGTAGCTGCGCAACAGCAACAGCGCTCCGATCATGAGCACGACGGACAACGCCACTTCGGCCATCACCAGCACGCCGCGCAAACGCGAGGAGCGCATGCTCGCGCCGGCGCGATCGCCGTCGCGAATGCTCGCATTCAGGTCGAGGCGCGTCACACGGACGGCCGGGAGCACGCCGAAGAGCAGGCCCGTCAGCAAGGTGATCCCTACGAGTATCAGGAGTGCGGTGCTGTCCAGGGCGAGCGTGATGAAGTACGGCGGCAGCTGATCGGGAAATGCGAAACGCAGGAGGCGCACGCCCCACCAGGCCACGCCGACGCCGATCGCGCCTCCCAGTCCGGCCACGAGCATGTTCTCCGTCATGAGCTGACGGCTCAGTCGTCCGCGCGACGCCCCAAGCGCGCTGCGAACCGCCAGCTCGCGCGACCGGACGGCTCCGCGCGCCAGCATCAGGTTGGCGACGTTGGCGCACACCAGCAGGAGCACCAGCGCGACCGACCAGAGGAAGACCTTCAGCGGCTGCTGCAGGTCGCCGACGAGGATGTCGCGCAGAGAATTCACGTCCGCGCGCCAATAACGATTCTCATCGGGGAACTCCCTTGCCAGCACCGCGTCGATCCGGTGCAGGTCCGCTCTCCCCTGTTCGAGGGTGACCCCCGCCTTCAGTCGGCCGATGGCGCCGGCGTATCCGCGATTGCCGCGTACCTCCTCGGCCGGATTGACCTGGAACGGGATCCAGAGGTCCCCACGGTCGGGGAAGTTGAATCCGGGAGGCATCACCCCCACGACCGAGTACGCGCGACCGTCGAGCAGAACGGTCCTGCCGACGATGCCGCTGTCGGCGCCAAACCGGCTGCGCCACAGACCGTCACCCAGCAGGACCACCTGCGCGCGCTGCGCGCCGTCTTCATCCGAGGCGAAGTGGCGACCGATCGCCGGCTGGACGCCCAGGAGGCGGAACAGGTTGGCGGTCACGCGCGCGCCTTCGATTCGCTGGGCCACCGAGTCCTGGTCGGCGAGCGTAAAGCTGTTCCACGTCCACATCCCGATGTCCTCGAACGCGCGGCTTCCCTCGCGCCACGAGACGTAGTCCGGCCACGAGATGTTCACACGGGTCCAGCCGCGTCCCGGGTTCTCGCTGTAGATGGCGACCAGGCGGTCCGGCTGGAAGAACGGAAGGGGCCGCACGAGAATCGCGTAGCCGGCGGAGACGATCGCCGCGGTCACGCCGATCCCGAGCCCCGCGGTCAGCACTGCCGTGATCGTGAACGCCGGACTCCGGCGCAAGGAACGCAGCCCGACGCGGACGTCCCGCACCAACGCGTCCCACCACTCGGCTCGCGCGCGTCGCTCCTCGGCGCGCGTGTCGATGCGCGTGACTTCCTCGACGACTCGACGGGGGCTGCCGGGACTGCCGAAGTCCTTCTCCGCGGCACGGCGGGCCTCGTCCAGCGTCATGCCGCGAGCGAGGTAGTCCCGGGTTCGCATCTCGATGTGGAAGCCGACTTCTTCGCCGGCGTCGGCGCGCGGATCGCGCCGGAAGAAGTTGAAGTAGCGAAGCCAGGCGCTCATACAGGTTGCTCCGAGGCGTCGAGCACCTTGCCAACTGCAGCGACGAACTGCTTCCAGCTGCCCGATTCCGCCTTCAGCTGCGCCCGTCCCTTCGGCGTGAGCCGATAGACGCGCGTGCGCCGGCCGCTGTCGGACAGCTCCCACGTGGCCGCCACCCAGCCGCGCTCGTCGAGGCGGTGGAGCGCCGGATACAGCGACCCCTCACCGACGTGGAGCACTTCTCCCGTGAGCTGCTCGATCCAGCGTGCGATCGCGTAGCCGTGGGCCGGACCCCACGTGAGGGTCTTGAGGATGAGGAGATCGAGCGTGCCCTGCAGGAGATCGCGCGGACGTGGCATGAGGCATCGACGGTCGATGTATGTCAGGATATTGGGGCGGCATACATCGAATGTCAATGTATTCTCGACGAGCGCTCCCAATGAATGGCGATTGGCACGCCGCCTGCCCGTCGGTCGCTGTGGATCACGAAACGGTGGCGATCGGGGCCCGGAAGGGGCTGACGACCGCGACGCGACTGTTCGCCGCCGCGACCGTGGCAGCGGCGCTCGCCTGCGACAGGGAGCCTGAGCAGCGAAGAATTGCTGGCTCTGCATCTCCCGCCGGCAGCTCCGCGCCACGGGCGGCGTCGGCACCCAAACGCATGAGCGAGGCGGGGCTCGCGCGGATCCGCGACCACGAGGCCTTCATGTCGAAGCAGTACGACGATGGGGCCGGCAACGCGACGATCGGCTACGGACACCTGGTGCGCGAAGGCGAGGACTACTCCGACGGTGTCACCGAAGAGGAAGCGATCGCGTTGTTCAGAAAGGATGTCGAGCGCGTCGTGAATCCAGCGCTCGACAAGATTACAGTCGAGCTGACGCAGAACCAGATAGACGCGCTCGGCAGCTTCATCTTCAACGTGGGTCCGGGCGCGTTCGAGAACGGCCCGCTGCGTCACATCAACGCGCGCCAGCACGAGCGTGTCACCTCGCGAATACTCAAATACGTCACCGGACGCGATATGAGGACCGGTGAGCGGATTGTGCTGCGCGGCCTGCTGAAGCGGAGGCGCGCCGAGGTCGCCCTGTACAACAGTCCTCAGACGCTGCCGTACCTGCGCCGCGCGGTAGGGCGTGCGACCGCATGGATTGTCCCGATCGTCAGTCCGAGAGAGGTGCGTTCATGAGGACGAGTCATCGCAGGCGTGCCGCGTTCACCTCGGTCCTGACCCTGGGGCTCCTTGCGTGTTCCGAGCGTTCGCGAGAGTCGCGAGACTCGACAGAAGCGATTACGGACACCATCACGACGCCCACGATGAGGCGCGACCTCTCGAGCGACCTGCGTGCCGCCGAACAAGCGCTTCAGCAAGTCGAGGATTCGGTCGACGCGGGGCTCGGCCCTCAGCTCGCGATTCAGCTGCACCCCCTGAAAGCAGCATTCGTCACGTATCGGAAGGAGCAGTGCGCACGCCTGAAGGCCGTGTTCAAGGACGGGACGTACGGTCCGCTCGCCGAGCTCGAATGCCGCTGTCCCGCCTCAGACAGGCGCTGAAATGAGAGCACGAGAAGCCTTCCCTCGGCAGGCGCAGCGAAATACCGTGTAACCCATGATCGCGGGCCCGCACAATCGCTGTGCACGAGAGGAGGAGACGCGCCACTGCGGCTGACTGCGGAGCAGGTCCAGGCGCTCGCTCCCGATCCCGCGTCGGCAAAATCCGGCTCGGCGCTCTCCACTCCCCGTAAATGGTCGAACCTCGGTCGCGACGCCGACGACCGCATGGTGTGGGGGGAATGTCAGGGAAGCGGTGCGAAGCCATACCAGACCCGCGCCGACCTGAGGGCGGAACCCGCCTTCAAGTGCTCCTGCCCCAGCCGCAAGTTCCCGTGCAAGCACTCGCTGGGACTGCTGCTCCTGCTCGCGGCGGACGAGAAGATCTTCAGAGTTGGCGCGCCCCCCGCGTGGGTGGCCGAGTGGATCGAGTCGCGTGAGGAGCGCGCTGAAAAGCAGGCGACGCGGAAGGAGCGTGAGGCCACCGCCGAGCAGAGCGTGGACCCGGCAGCGCGGGCGAAGCGCGCCGCAGCCCGCGCGGACAAGATTTCCGCCGGTATGGTGGAGCTGGACCTGTGGCTTCGCGACGTCGTGCGTGGTGGAATCGCGGGCGTCGAGTCCAGAGGATACGGATTCTCGGACGAGATGGCGGCGCGTCTCGTGGACGCTCAGGCGCCCGGCGCGGCGCGACTGGTGCGGACTCTCGCATGGCTTCCGTCCACCGGCGAAGGGTGGCACTCGCGATTCGTCGCGCAGCTGGGCCGGCTGCACCTCCTGACGTCAGCATGGTCGCGTGTCGAATGCCTGCCGGCGGAATCGCAGGCCGACGTGCGCACGCACCTGGGATGGGCGACCACCGAGAACGATCTCGCTGATCTGCCAGGGGTCGCTGACAACTGGATGGTCCTGGGCCAGATCATCGAGGAAGACGAGCGTCTTCGGGTGCGCCGCACCTGGGTTCATGGCGCGAACACGCAGCGCATGGCTTTGCTGCTGCACTTTGCTCCGGGCACCGCGCCGTTCGCCGAGCTGCTCCCATCCCTCGGCGACTGGCTCGGCGCCGAGCTGGTGTTCTATCCGGGATCGCATCCGCAGCGCGCGGCCATTCGCGCCCGGCACCAGCAACCGGCACCCGCACCTCGCCCGTCTGGGGAGCGCCGCCTCGAGGCCGCCGTCGCCGCATTCGCGCGCGCGCTGTCGCGCGACCCATGGATAGAGCGTATTCCGCTTCTACTGGAAAGCGTCGTCCCGGAATACGCGAGCAATCGCTGGCTCGTGCGAGACGAAGAGGGACGCGCGGTTCCGGTCGCGCCGCGCTTTCGCAACGGGTGGACGCTGCTGGCCATCAGCGGTGGACATCCCGTGTGGCTTTCGGGTGAATGGAGTGGCGGCTACTTCCTGCCGCTCGCGGCGGCACACGGCGACAAGCTCGTTTCGCTCGCGACATGATCGCGAGACTTCTCTGTCACATGGCGCGACTTTTCTGTCAAGGGTTGAACCGCCGATCTACGCCGATTTTGCGGATCGACGCCGATGGTTTCTTTGGTTTGAACCATTCAAGATCTATCGGCGTTGATCGGCACAATCGGCGTTCATCAGCGTCTACACTTTTGGCGGACCAAGCCTGTCTTGGGTCCCTGGCCGGCGAGACTCACAGGTGAAAAACACTCAAGATCTCTGGGATTCGATCGTGCAGCGCGCGGTGCTGGGTACCGAGCGGGCCGCGGCGAAACACTCGACCGCCGACGGCGGCGAGCTCGGCACGCTGCTCGCGCGTATCGACACAGGCGACGCCGAGCGGGCGCTGCTCGCGAGCGCGGCGATCGTCGCCGGGTATCAGAACGCGGGCTCGTTGCCGCGTCAGGTGACGCTCACCTCCGTCGAACCGGCTCCACTCGACGAGAACGATCAACCCGCGACGCCGCCCGGCGTGGCCGGGCTCTTGAGCAAGATGCTCGCGGAGATCAACGAGGAGGTTCTGCCGGAGTGGCTCGATGCAGTCGCCGCGCGCGGCTGGCGCGTCCCGACGCCAATGCTGACGACGGTGCTCGAGCTGGCCGCCCAGAGCACCACACTTCGCGAGCGCATCAAACGCGTGCTCGGCGCACGCGGACGCTGGCTCGCGGCACGCAACCCGGAGTGGAGCTTCGCGGCGGAGCACGTTCCACCGGACGAAGCGCAACTGCGAGCCGCCTGGGACACCGGCACCCCCGAGGTGCGCACCGCGATCCTCGTCTACACGCGCGGGCGCGACCCTGCGCTCGGACGTTCGCTGCTGGTGTCGACGTGGAAGGACGAGCCGCCGGCGCAGCGCGCGACGCTGCTCGAGCAGCTCGTGCACGGACTGTCGGCGGCCGATGAAGAGTTTCTCGAGAGTGCGCTCGACGACCGGCGTCAGGAAGTGCGCAAGGTCGCGGCCGAGCTGCTGCGACGGTTGAGTGGCAGCGCGCTCGTCGCGCGCCTCACCGCCGAGGCGCAGCGCGCGCTCGCATGGAAGTCGGGCCTGAGAAAAGGGTGGACCGTCGAGCCGCCGAGCGCGCTCAGCGACGCACTCGCGCGCGATGGCATCGAGAAGAAGCCTCCGAAAGGACTCGGCGAACGAGCCTGGTGGCTGGCGCAGATCGTCGCGGCGGTTCCTCCAGCGACGTGGACGACGGTTACGAACTGCGCGCCCGACGAGCTGATCGTGGCGGCAAAGAAGGGCGATTGGTGGAAAGCGCTCTTCGAAGGTTGGGCGGCAGCGGCGGTGCGAAATCGGGACGCAGGGTGGGCGGCGGCGACTCTCGACGCAGGATTCTTCGACGACCAGCCCACACCGATTGCTCCGGCATTCACCGAGCTGATCGACGTGCTCCCAGTCGAGGCGCGCGAATCCTATCTGGCCAATGTGATGCGCGACAAGGAGAACCGGAACATCGTTCCGGCGCTGCTCGTCGCGAGCGACCATCAGTGGAGCGCAAAGTTCGCGACGACGGTGCTCGACTGGCTTCGGAAGCGGGTGCAGGAAGCGTCGGAGCTCGGCGACTGGGGCCTGCAGCAGGTGTTGCCGCAGATCGCGCTTCACGTGCCGCCGTCGCTGACGTCGGCGACCGAGAACTGGCCGGCGATCGAGAACACCGGGCTCGCGCGCGCCGTCGAACGACTCATCTCCATTCTTTCATTCCGCAGGGAACTGGCACAGGAGCTCGCACGATGACGACCCCCAAAGCCACCACGAAGAATCAACCATACACGGCCAACGCGGTCGTTCGGGAACACGCCGAGCGACTGTATGCCAGCGAGCTGGCAGCGCTCGCGGAATCGGACGACAAGCCGCGGCCACCGAGCTGGCGCATGTCGCCGCACGCCGTCGTGACGTATCTCCTGGGCGGCAACGCCGACGGAACGACGATCACACCGAAGTACGTCGGCGATCGGCGTCTCATGGAAACCGCGGTCGCGACCCTGTGCACCGACCGTGCCCTGCTACTGCTCGGCGTGCCCGGGACGGCAAAGACGTGGGTGGCGGAACATCTCGCCGCGGCGATCTCCGGGGACTCGACGCTCATCGTGCAGGGAACGGCAGGAACGTCGGAGGAATCGCTGCGCTACGGCTGGAATTACGCGCGCCTGCTGACCGATGGTCCCTCGCGGGCCGCGCTCGTGCCGAGCCCGATGATGCGCGCGATGGAGACGGGTGCGATCGCCAGGGTCGAGGAGCTGACGCGCATTCCGTCCGACGTTCAGGACACGCTCATCACGATCCTCTCCGAGAAGTCGCTGCCAATCCCGGAGCTCGGCGAGGAGGTCCAGGCGCGGCGCGGCTTCAACGTCATCGCGACGGCGAACAGCCGCGATCGTGGCGTCAACGAGCTGTCGAGCGCACTCAAGCGCCGCTTCAACACCGTCGTGCTTCCCACGCCGGCAACCACGGAGCAGGAGATCGACATCGTGCGCCAGCGTGTCGCCGCGCTTGGGGCTGCGCTGGAGATTCCCGCCGAGCCGCCGGCCGTCGAACAGATCCGCCGGATCGTGACGATCTTCCGGGAACTGCGCGATGGAAAGACCGAGGACGGCAAGACGAAGGTCAAGCAACCGACGGGAACGATGAGCACCGCGGAAGCGATCTCCGTGGTGAGCTCGGGGCTCGCGCTTGCGGCGCACTTCGGCGACGGGAAGCTCGGCGCGTCGGACGTCGCGTCCGGGCTCGTGGGCGCGGTCATCAAGGATCCCGTCCAGGACGACGTCGTCTGGCGCGAGTACCTCGAGACCGTCGTGAAGGAACGCGACGGCTGGAAGGATCTCTATCGCGCCTGTCGCGCCCTGGCGTGAGCGAAAGCGGCATCCGGGTTTTCGGCATCCGGCACCACGGCCCCGGCTCGGCGCGCAGCCTGGCCGCGGCGCTGGACGCGCTCGAGCCGGATCTCGTGCTGATCGAGGGGCCGCCCGACGCGGACGATCTCATCGCGCTCGCCGGCAGCGCGGGGATGGTCCCACCGGTCGCCCTTCTATTGTATGCGCCCGACGAGCCGCGGCGGGCCCATTACTACCCGTTCGCGGTCTTCTCGCCTGAGTGGATCGCCATCCAGCACGCGCTCAGGCGCAAGGTGCCGGTTCGCTTCATGGATCTTCCGGCCGCGCACGCGCTGGCGATGGACATCGAGGACGAGAAGGCTGCGCAGGCAGCCGAAGCGGTGAGGTCAGAGAGCGACGCAGAAGCCGGGCCGTCGAGCGCGCGACGAGTGAGACAAGATCCGCTCCACGACGTGGCGAGGGCCGCCGGATACAACGACAGCGAGCGGTGGTGGGAGCACGTCGTCGAAGAGCGCCAGGATCACACCGGCGCGTTCGACGCGGTGCTCGAGGTGATGACCGCGCTGCGCGAGGACGAGACGCACGATCCCCCTCCGACCGCCAGCCCCGACGAAGCGCGCGATCGACTGCGGGAGCAGCGCCGCGAGGCGTGGATGCGCAGGACCATCCGGAGCGCCGTGCGCGACGGGGCGCGAAACGTTGCCATCGTCTGCGGCGCGTGGCATGCGCCCGCGCTTCTCGCGGATGTCCCGGTGAAGGAAGACGACGCGGTGCTCAAAGGGATGCCGAAGATCGCGGTGAAGGCGACGTGGATCCCGTGGACGCCCGATCGTCTCGCGCGCGAAAGCGGCTACGGCGCGGGAATAGAGTCGCCCGGATGGTATGCGCACGTGTGGGAGCACGGCGCGACGCCCGAGGCGTCGCTTTCATGGATGACGCGAGTCAGTCGGATGCTGCGCGAGGAAGGGATCGACGCGTCCCCGGCGCAGACGATCGACGCCGTGCGTCTCGCGAGCACGCTCGCCGCGCTGCGCGGACGCCCGGTACCGGGACTCCCCGAGCTCACCGAGAGCACGCTCTCGGCGCTGCTCGACGGCAACGAGGTCCCGCTCGCGCTCCTCCGCAAACGGCTCACCATCGGCGACACGCTCGGCACTGTCCCCAAGGACGCGCCCTCGGTGCCGCTGCAGGAGGCGATCGCGCGCGATCAAAAGCGGCTGCGCATGTCGCCGCAGGCGAGCGAGAAGGTGCTCGAGCTGGATCTCCGCAAGCCGTTCGACCTCGAGCGCAGCGTGCTCCTGCATCGGCTGAGGGTCTTGGGTATCGAATGGGGGACCGCGGAACGCGGCGTAGGGAAGGGAACGTTCAAGGAGGTATGGCGCATCGCGTGGCGGCCGGAGCTGGCCGTCGCGGTCATCGAGGCCGCTGTCTGGGGGAATACGGTCGAAGAGGCGACTGCCGCGCGCGCGGGCGACCGGATCCTCAAGGCGCAGGATCTTCCGACGCTCGCGGCACTGCTCGGCGTGCTGCTTCTCGCGGACGTGCCCCGGGCCGCACGGCTCGCGATCACGCGGCTCGACGAGCTTGCCGCTCTATCGAGCGATTTCGCGGAGCTGTGCGGCGCGCTCCCCCCTGTCGCCCGAACGCTGCGCTACGGCGACGTCCGTGGCACCGACAGCGAGCTGCTGACGCACGTCGTCGCGGGACTGGTGACGCGCGTCTCGGCTGGCCTTCCCGTGGCGTGCGGCTCGCTCGACGACGACGCCGCGGCGGCGATGTACGCGCACCTGATCGCGGTGAACGATTCGCTCGCCCGCCTCAATGACGCCGTACTGCTCGAGTCCTGGCGCGAGGCCCTGGGCCGAGTGTTGGCGCTGCCGGGGATCCACGGGCTCGTCGCGGGACGGAGCGCGCGCCTGCTGCTCGACGCGGGCGCTCTGGACGCCGATCAGGTTGCTGCGCATTGGAGCTCGGCGCTTTCGCGCGCGGCCGATGCGTCCGCGGGCGCGGGGTGGGTGGAGGGGTTTCTGCGCGACGCCGGAACGCTGCTGGTGCACGACCCGAAGCTCTGGACAATCCTCGATGGCTGGCTGAGCGGGCTCGCATCGGACGCCTTCGGTCTGGTGCTCCCGCTGCTCCGCAGGACCGTGGCGACATTTTCGGCTCCGGAGCGCAGACGGCTGGGAGAGCGGGCGAGGTCGGCGCGAGGGGGCGGTGATATCTCCGGCGCCGTCGCCGCAGGTGCCGCAGACGAGGCCGAGTCGTTCGACCACGAACGCGCGCGCGCGGTGCTGCCGACCATCGCGCTCCTCCTCGGGCTCGACGACGTTTCGGAGAAGGGCGCATGACCGCACTAGAGCACTCGCACCCTGTGGACGAGCGGCTGCGCCGCTGGCGGCTCGTACTCGGCGCCGAGGCCGACGAACCGCTCGGCGTTCGGCTTGGGCACGACGAGCTGGCGATCGATCAGGCGCTCGCGGCGCTGTACGACGAGGATGCGGAGCGAAAGGGCGGGCTTGGCGCGTCGTCGCCCGCCGTGGCGCGTTGGCTCGGCGACATCCGGACGTTCTTCCCGTCGTCCGTCGTGCGCGTGATGCAGAAGGACGCGATGGACCGGCTGGGCCTGCACAAGATGCTGCTGGAGCCGGAGCTGCTCGCGTCCGTCGAGCCCGACGTCAATCTCGTCGGAACGCTGCTCTCGCTCGGCCGCGTCATGCCGGCCAAGACCAGGGAGACCGCGCGCATCGTGGTGCGCAAAGTTGTCGAGGATCTCGAGCGCCGGCTCGCGAGCCCGATGCGGCAGGCCGTCACCGGGGCGCTGAATCGGGCGACGCGGACGCGCCGTCCGCGCGCGCCGGAGATCGACTGGCATCGCACGATTCGCGCGAACCTGCGCCACTACCAGAGCGACCACGGCACGGTCATCCCCGAACGGTTGATCGGACACGGGCGCCGCCGCACCAGCTTGCGGGACATCATCCTGTTGATGGACCAGAGCGGGTCGATGGCGGCGTCAGTGGTCTACTCGGGGGTGTTCGCGGCGACGATGGCGTCGATCCGCGCGGTGCAGACGCGTGTCGTCGCATTCGACACGTCCGTCGTCGATCTTTCCGACAACCTGAGCGATCCCGTCGATCTGCTCTTCGGCATCCAGCTCGGTGGCGGGACGGACATCGAGCGCGCGCTGAAATACGCGCAGGGGCTGGTGCGAGCGCCGCAGGACACGATCCTGGTGCTGATCTCGGATCTGATCGAGGGGGGCGATCGCGAGGGGATGGTGGCGCGCGCAGCCGAGCTGGTGAAGTCGGGGGTTCAGGTGATCGCGCTGCTCGCGCTGAGCGATTCCGGCGCGCCGGCATTCGACGCAAAGATCGCCGGGGTATTGTCGTCGTTGGGCATCCCGTCGTTCGCGTGTACGCCGGACGCCTTTCCCGATCTGATGGCCGCGGCGATCAAGCGTTCGGACGTGAGTGCGTGGGCCGCGGAGCGCGGATTCGGCGTGCAGCGTTCCTCGACGGTCAGCTGAGTTCACCTTCGGGACGGGCGCGCGCCTTGCCAAACAATCACAGGCAGCACCGTTGAGGAGATCATGAGACGAAGGGGACGCGGGGGATTGCTCGGCACGGCGGCGCGTACGGCTGTCATCGCCGGAACGGCGCAATCTGTCTCCGGCAAGGTGGCTCGTCGGCAGGAGGCGCGTCGACAGGAGGAGGCGCCTCAGGCAAAGTCAGCGCCGTCTTCGGATCGGATAGGAGATATCGAACGGTTGGCCCGGCTGAGAGAT
Organism: Gemmatimonadaceae bacterium; assembly: GCA_035758925.1. Lineage (GTDB taxonomy): Bacteria > Gemmatimonadota > Gemmatimonadetes > Gemmatimonadales > Gemmatimonadaceae > DASPMP01. Next base: position 17,252 of record DASTVV010000060.1, on the reverse strand, counting down.
TCGGGCGCGATCACAGAGGCAGAGTTCAAGCGCGAGAAAGCCAAGATCATGAAATAGATGGAGCAACGGATGCCACGGGAAAGCATCAACCGCGACCGCTATCGCGACAACGACGACGTCAGAGAACCACTCGGTTCAGATGAGCGAGTCGGCGTCCATCCAGACACCAAGTCGGAGGCCCGCGGCAAGGCTCGCGAGGCCGTCGGCAACACGGCTCGCGACACGGATACGAACCCAACCGGGCCAGAGGGCAACGACAAGACGAAGGGCCGCCCGCAGCGCGATCAATTCGACAAGGATCTCGATGCTGGCTGACCCTGAAAAGCGACGCCGTCCCGAGCCGATCAGTTCTTCCGCGTGATTCTCGCCCCAAACGCACGCAGCTGGGCGTCGAGCGCGGCCGTCACCTGCTGGAACTCCTCGACCGCGAGCTCGCCGGACTGCTGCAAACGTCTCCCGGCATCCCGCGCGTTGGTCGCCGCCGCGAGCGCGCGTTCATCCGGATCGAGATGCACGTACCTCGCTCCACGCTCGAGGTTGTCGGCCGCCGTGAGCAGCTCGTCGCCTGCGCGAGCGTATTCCTGCACAGCCCAGGAGTCCAGTGCGTACAGGAGATGGAGCAGGCCCTCGACGTGCTCGAGCCGCGCGTGCGTGCTGTCCAGCTCTGCCGCGGAGCGCGTAAGCGTCGCGCGGGCAGCCCTGCTCGTTCTGTCCGACTCCCGGATCCTCCGGCGCGTCGCCTCGGCGTCGATCATCCGCGGGGCGGGAGCTGGCGCGGCTACCGGCACTGGAGCAGCTCCGGCGGGACTTACTTCGCCGGCGGCGACCCGTTGTTCCTGTTCGCAGGCGCTCGCCGCCAGGAGTGAGGAAAGGGCAGCGACGGCAGTCGTGAACGTGCGCGGTGATTCCGGCACTGTTATACGGCGTTTCGACTCATGCGCGAACAGTGCCGGCGAGAACGCCTCGTTTGCACTGGACCCAGGTCCAAGGTTGGACCGGCAGCAGACTTGATAACGACGGCGACGCCTCCGACGCTTTGTCCTACAGACGAGGCCGACCACGCAGCGTACACTGCTGCTCATGGGCACGGTGGCCTACCAGGAGACTTTTGTGCAGCGGGGCCAGAACCGGATCTACGTTCGAGACCACCCGGGCGCGGAACCGACGATCGTCGTCATGCACGGGTTCCCGGACAATTTGCACCTCTACGATCGTCTGCTCCCCCACCTCTCGCCGCCGCGCCGAGTCGTTGCATTCGATTTTCTCGGCTGGGGCAATTCGGATAAACCGGGCGACTACCCTTACACGACAGACAATCAGGTCGGAGACCTCGACGCCGTCATCACACAACTGAGGCTGGCGCCCGTGGTCCTCGTCGCGCACGACGCCTCGGGCCCGCCGGCCATCGACTGGGCACTGGCCCACGCCGAGCGCGTGGAAGGACTGGTGTTGTTGAACACGTACTACTGCGAAATGCCGACGCTCCGGCCGCCGGAGGCGATCTGGCTCTTCTCCACGCCAATGGTCAGAAACGTCGCGAGGCCCGTGTCCCGGATGTTCGGGAACTGGCTCTTCCGCCGGATGTACTGGTGGCAGGTGGGGAGATTCATCCGGGATGCGGACGTGAGACGTGAGTTCGTGCCGCTGCTGTATGAGCAGTTCGACGCCACACCCGGCGCCCGCCCCGCGTTCTTCCGCCTGAATGAAGACCTGCGACCCATGGTCAAATCGCGCTCGAAAATGATCCCCCGAATGAAGCAGTTCAGACGCCCCGTCCGGATCATTTTCGGCGACGCCGATTATTCGCTGAACAGCGGTGTCGCCCGGACGTTCCACGAATTCTTTCCAGGGTCTGAGCTATTCCTCATCCCTGGTGCTCGACATTTCGTCCAGCTGGACGAGCCGGAGCAAGTGGCGCGGTTGATCCTGACCATGCCAGCTGCATGACCATGACGACCACCAGACGCTCCTCCGCAAAGCGCATCACCGTGCTGATCCCGATGTCGTCAGGTGACGCGATCGAAGCCTGGGTCTACCTGCCAGACGCCAGAGGCATTCCGTGAACAGATATATGTCGATGATTCTCACCGTGGGGTTGGCCGGGATGGCCAGCGCATGCGGGAGCGGACAGTCCAGGCAGACATCGCAGCCGCTGTGCTCGGAGGCGTGGTACCGTGCAATCGAGAGCAAGGTGCCGACTGGCGACGCGCAAGGGCACGGGCCGGACATCGGCTCCGACGAATGGAAATCGGCGATCGAGTTCAAGCTTGGCGTGCGTGGCCAGCCGAATGTGCCGGCGCGCACCAGCGACAGCTGGTGCCAGTACATCGATCGACTCGTCCGCGAGCGCAGGTCGGATTCGGGCCGGGGCGGCGACTGAGCCGATCAACGCCGATGGAACCTGAAAGGCTCACCAACCGATCCTGAGGTCGCTCCGCAGGCGGTCGGGCATCTCTTGTGTCTGGCCATCCATCACGGCCAGTGCGGCTACATCAGCGATGTCGCTCCGCACGTCGTGCAGCACTGCCACCGGTGCGACGCCACGTTCGGGGCTTCCAGCGATCCAGTTGGTCAACACGATCACGAAGAGATCGCGCTCGGGATCTATCCACATCGACGTGCCGGTGAAGCCCGTGTGTCCGAATGCCGTCGGCGCGAGCAGTCGGCCGCAGCTTCCGCCGCCGACACAGGTCTCCCAGCCGAGCGCCTGACGGCCCGCCGCGCGGCGAGTGAACAGGGACACCGTGCTGTCGCGGACCAGCCGCCTCCCCTGATAGCGGCCGCGCTCCAGCATGAGTTGCGCGAAGATCGCGAGGTCCGACGCCGTGGCGAACAGGCCTGCGTGTCCGGCAACGCCGCCGAGTGCGCGCGCATTTGGGTCGTGCACAACCCCCGCGGGAAGGATTCCACCCTCGGTCTCAGCGATCCGCGGCGCCACCTTGGGTGACGGGCGGAAGGTCGTGTTGCGCATGCCAAGGGGCGTGTAGATCGCGCGCTTCACAAAGCGGTCGAGCGACATTCCCGTCACGCGTTCGATGACGAAGCCGAGAACGGCAGCTCCGACATCGGAGTAGGCGGAGCGCTCGCCAGGGGCTGCGACGAGGGGCGCTTCCAGCACCAGGCGCCGCGATGCGGCGGGCGATCGATCGGAGAGCTGGATTCCGACTGGCAGCCCCGACGTATGCGTGAGCAATTGCCGGATGGTGACTTCCGACTTCAACCCTTTGCGAAACTCCGGCAGGTAGCGCCCTACGGGATCATCGAGCCGCAGGCGGCCCTTATCGACGAGCACCATCGCGGCGGCACTTGTCGCCACCACCTTGGTGAGTGAAGCGAGGTCGTACAGCGTTCGCCTGGGATCGACGGAGGAGTCCGAATATGTGCCGAGCGTCCCGTACCCACGCTCCCAGACGACCGCGCCATGGCGGCCGACGATCACGGCCGCACCGGGAAAACCGCCGAAGACCATCGCATTGCGGACCACGCGATCGATCACCGCGAGCCGCTCGCGGGACATGTCGACCAGTGCAGGCTCGACCCGCGGCAGGTCATCCGGACCGGCGCGGAAACGGGTTTCTGCGGGAGGTGCCGCGCTGGCAGCCTTCGGCGGCGACAGTTCGGAGAGCGCGGCGGCGCATGCGACAAGCACCAACGAACGAAGCATTGCGAACATCCTTGCGGCGGACAACGGGGGCCCCTGCGTAGGACGACTTGACGAGCCCAAACGGTACGGCGATTCCTTTGCGGGAACCGCGCCGACCAAGGTCTCATGGCCCGACCAATCGGTGGGACCGATAGGCGGTATCGGCAGTTGGGTCTCGTGAATGGAGTGCCCAAACTCCAGGCCGTCACTATGCGCAAACAAAACGATACGGCTCTCATTTCCCGGCGGCGCATCCTTCAGGCGGCGGCCTCCGTAGCGCCGCTGTGTCTCGCGCGCGTCGCGGACGCCGCTGCGGCCGCTGCTTCTCTTGAGAGGCTCGGAATGGCGGGGACAGCCCGCGCCAGAAGCGGCGAAGGAGACGAGCTCCTGGCGCTCGGCGCACGCGATGTCGTCGACCGCATCCGGCGCGGCGAGCTGAAAGCAGAGGCATACGTCGAGCAGCTGCTCAGGCAGTACGAAGCGCACCAGGACCTCAACGTCGTCAACGCGATCGACACCCCGCGCCTGCTGGCGGCTGCCCGTGACGTCGATCGAGCGCGCGCCCGCGGTGCCAGACTTGGTGCCGCCGCCGGCCTGCCGTTCGCGGTGAAAGGGCAGATTGCCGTCGCGGGCCTGCCAAGTACGGGAGGGAACGGCGCGCTCGAGGGATATTACCCAAAGCGTAACGCGACCGCGGTCCAGCGACTCGTGGACGCCGGGGCGATCCCCTTCTGCATGACGTCGCTTCCGGACATGACGGTGCCGGATGGCCTCATGCACCAGATCTCCTCACACAGCGAATCGTTCGGTGCGGTTCACAATCCCTACGATCCCACTCGCGTTCCCGGCGGCAGCAGTGGCGGCAACGGCGCTGCGCTCGCAGCGCGCATCGTTCCCGCGGCGCTGGGACTGGACACCAACGGTTCCATCCGCTTGCCGTCCGCGTTCTGTGGCGTCGCGGGCCTGCGGCCCTCGACGTACACCATCGAGAACGCGATCAACGGGAGGCGCAAACGCTACCCGGACGACGGGCTCGTGATACCGCCGGCTCTCAGGCTCGATACCATCGGGCCAATGGCGCGCACGGTCTCGGACGTCGCCTTCCTCGACACCCTCATCACGGGCGACGCAGTGCCCTCAGTCGACCTCCGCTCTGTGCGCATCGCTGTTCCCCGGCCAGACTATTGGGAGCAGGAAGACGTCGATGCCGGCGTCGCGGACGTGATCAAGCGTGCGTTCGCAACGTTGCGGGACGCTGGATGCACGCTGGTCGAGATCGATTTCGGCGGCGAAGTGCGGAGCATCGTCGGCAGCATCTTCCAGCCGACGCCCGCCGCCATGTTCGCCGGCGCCGGAATGAATGCGCCGCGGCCGACGCCCGACACCATGGCGCAGTGGCTCAGGGAAAACGCACCCGACGTGACGGTGGACCAGATGTACCGCGGCCGTCCGATCCGGAATGCGCAGCCATCCCTTCCTCCTGCCGAAGAGCAGGTCAGGGTCCTTGCCGAAGCGGCTCACCGCTACGCCGATGTCTTTCGGACGCACGACGTGGTCGCCATCGCATTTCCCACCGTGCCGATCGTTGCCACGCGCATTCTTCCCGGCGGCCCCCGGGAGCCGCTCGGCGAGTTCATCACCATCAAGGGCAAGCAGGTCGAAGAGGGAAGGGTGGTGGCGCAGAACCTGTTCATCGCGCCGCGCCTGGGCGCCGCCGGCCTGAGCATTCCCGCAGGTCTGAGCCAGGGTCTGCCGGTGGGCCTGGAGCTCGATGCGCTGCCTGGGATGGACAGCAGGCTGCTCGGACTAGGCCTGGCGGTGCAAGCCGTCATCGGGCGGATTCCGCCGCCCTTTTAGATCAGCCATTCAACCGCGAGGGTCGCGTAGAGCGGCCGGAGGTCTTGTTGGCTGCGGCTTCGAGACTCGGCTTCCGTGAACCAACAGTCCCCTTCCGCTGGTGTCCGCGCTTCCGGTCCTGTCCGAGAACAACCCGTTAAATCTGTACCGGGCGCGAAGAATTGGTGAACCGGGATTGGCGTGACTTGGCGCTAAAACGAAACGGGAGAGACAACATGAAGCGCATGGCTGTCGCCGTCGCATTCTTCATGGGGGCCCTGATTGGTAGCGTGTCCACAAGGTTCGCACAGGCAAACCCACCCGCTCGACCAACCGGCGATCGTGTGTTCGAGCTGCGCACCTACACCGTGGCAGAGGGACAGCTGCCGGCACTGAACAATCGCTTTCGCGATCACACCACGCGCCTGTTCGCCCAGCATGGCATGACCAACATCGGGTACTGGACGCCGGTGGACACGCCGCTGGTTGGGACGACGTTGACGTACGTGCTGGCCTACCCCAGTCGCGAGGCGGCGACGCGAAGCTGGGAGGCATTCCGCGCGGATACGACATGGCAGCGGGTGCGTGCCGCAACCGAGGCGGCTGGGCTCCGCGTGCTGCGCGTAGAGTCACGCTTTCTGACGCCGACGGACTACTCCCCGATGCGGTAGCGCCATCATGAGCACGTACCGAGCTGAAGGGGAGTAGACCGGCGCAAGAACGGGCTCGGCACGGCCAATGCAGCGCGGTCGCTGACATCGGAAGAGCGCGTCAACGCCACCCTGGGAGCCACCATTGCTTGACTTTTCTCCGCCGTTCGCGGAGACCCGGCCTTACCAAGAGCGTCGTGTTCCCGAGAAGCGGAGTACCGTCGCGGCGAGCCTGCGCGACTGCGCGACTGCGATCCAGGCGAGTCTTGAAACGCGCGGCTCTGTGCAATTGCTCCGCTTCCCGATCGTGACGTTCGCGCGCGCCGCACAACGTGCCGGCGTGCCACCCGAACGTATGCTCGCCATTTTCAAGCGCACGCTCACGAGAGTCCGTGCGTTCCAGCGCTTGCAGCTCGACGAACGGGAGATGATCCGCGAGCGGCTCGTCGAAATGGTGATCGGGGGCTACTACCTATGTGTGATTCGACGTCGCAGCAGACTGCGCTGACGCCGCGAACACCCGCTGGAATTCCCTCGTCTGGGCAGCAGCGTCAGCTCAGTCGCCAGCGGCTGGCTTCGGCGCGACGGGAGCCGCGGCGGGGACGGGTACCCCCGTCGTGATTCCGTGGTATCCGCTGAGAGGCGGGCCGATGACCGCGCCGTTGTCCGTCAATCGATAGGTTCGGAAATCCGTCGAGTGATTACTGCCCCGCATCTTGACCACCGTAAGCACCTTCTCGACGTGGCCGTCGATCTCGACATAGCGTTGCGCGATGATGTCGTCTGTAATGAACGACACCCGCTCCGAGGTGAACTGGGTTCCCGGATGCATATCGACGACCTCGGCGGTCATGAGCACCGTCACCCGCGTCGCCGTGAGGGCGCCGACCAACCGATACAGCGATTCGCGGAATTCGGCTCGGAATGTCGGGGCGAGCGCGACCTCGAAGCCGGACAGCGAATCGATCACGACGCGCGTCGCTCCGATACGATGCACGACGTCGCGGATCTCGCTCAACATCTCGTCCACCGACAGGTCGAGCGGACGAAGATAGGTGACGGCGAATCGCTGCGCCGCGACCATCGCGTCGAGGTCGGGCACCAGTTGCTTCACCCGCTCGAGATACGCATCGGGATACTCCTCGAAGACGGCCACCGCGCAGCTTTCACCCGAGCGCAGACCCTCGGCCAGGAATTGCGCGGCAAAAGTCGTCTTGCCACTTCCGGCCGGACCAGCGAGCAGCACGGCGTCGCCCGTGGGTATTCCTCCGCCCGTCATCTCGTCGAGTCCAGGGACGCCCGTCCGCTGGCGTTTCTCTTCAACACGAACTGTGCGGTCCCGTTGCTGTTCCGGGATTCGCGGAAAGACCTGCAGACCGGATCTGGTGATCCGAAACGTGTGCAGGCCTGGCATCGGATTCCGTCCGCGGACTTTGACTGCGCGCAACTTGCGCGTGGTCGAATTGCGATCGACGTCCTCCGACAACCAGAGAATCGCATCCGCCACCGTGAAGACTGGATGCCGGCGCTCGACTTCCGTGTATTCGCCGATCAGAAACGACGTGGTTTCCCAGGTGGTGAGCTGCTGCGCCAGGCGCTGGACGAATCGGGCCAGCTGCAGTCCGCCTTCGGATTCCGGAGAATTACGGTCGTTGCCAATCGTCCGGAACGAGTCGACGGCCACCAGGGCGGGCGTCGATTTGCCGACCTCTTCGATGATGCGCTCGAGCACGGCGTCGAGGTCGCCCTGCGCGGCCTCGGTGGAGAGATTGACGAAACGTACCGCAGAGGGAACACGCGCCGGGTCGAAAAACGTGAACTCGCGCTGGTATCGGATCATCTTGATCGTCGGCTCGCCGAGCACCGTGAAGTACAAGGCGGGCCGCTCGGGCGTCGCATTCGTGAACATGATCTGCTGGACGAGCGTCGTCTTGCCGACTCCCGGCGCCCCGGCAATCAGATTGAACGAATACTCACAGATTCCGCCTCCCAGCACGGCGTCGAGGCCCGGCACGCCGCTGGGGACATTCCGGATGACCGGCGATTCAGGACCACTCATGGAGCCTGCCCTCCGCGGGGTGTTGGTGGCCCGTTCAAGTCGAGGAGATTGAGTACCATGTCGGCTCCAATGAGACTACTCAGGAGTTCGATGAGCGCGGTAAGGAGCGACTCGATCGCCGCCGCAACCTCCGTCTCGCCGTGCCGGTGGATGGCGGCGGCGACGCCATCGAGCTGAATGCCGGAATCGGTGATGCGATAGAAGTCCTTCAACGAGCGATGTTCGGCCTCCGCTCGTTTCAGGGCCCGCGTGAGGAGCGCGTCGTAGCCGTCGTCGCCCAGCGACCATCGCAGGTTGTGCGACAGGCGGGTACACAAGCGCTGCATGCGCTCACCCGCGTTCGCCGGCCCGCCAGAGGGAGCGTCGTTGGCGAGGAGCCAACGAGCCATCTCCCGGCTGGTCTCGGGCGGCGGGGACGTCACAACGTCCGACCGGCCGTCATCGCGTCGCGCCGGGGCGCGCCCGAGGCAGGGTCAGCGTGAACCGGGACCCGACGCCCACGGTGCTCTGCACAGAGAGGTCGCCGCGCATCGCACGGGCGAGGTCGCGACTGATGGCCAGGCCGAGGCCGACGCCGGCCTTGCGGTCGTGCCATCCGGTGTGGAGTTGGACGAATGGCTCGAAGATCTCATCCGTCTTGTCGGACGGGATACCGGGCCCCGCGTCGGTCACGTGGATCATCACAGCATCCCCGGTCGCCGAGGATTCCAGGATGATGTGACTCCCCGCTGGAGAGAACTTGACTGCGTTGGAGATGACATTCAAGAGAATCTGGCGCACGCGATCGAGGTCCGCCCAGCCAACCCACTCGGCCTCGCCTGGCCGAAGGTTCAGCACGAGGCCCACTGCCCTGGCTGCTTCCTCCATCATTCCGGCAACGTCGGTCAGAATCTGCTGGATGGGGACGGCCGTCCAGTGGTACTCGATGCGGCCGCCCTCGGCGCTCGCGTACGTCAGGATCTGCGTGATCAAGGCGGCGAGATGAACCTGATGATGCTTGATGCGACTGAGGTCGGTTCGCTGCTGCTCGGTCAACGGACCAGCTGCCTCCAACGCGAGCAGCTCGACAAACCCGCCGATGGCGGCAAGCGGCGTGCGCAGCTCGTGGGACATGCGCGCGAGGAAATCGGACTTGGCACGATTCGCTGCCTCGGCGGCCTCACGAAGGACTTCGGCTTCGTGATACAATCGGGAATGATCGAGCGCCATTGCACAGCGATCGGCAAGATCCGACGCGACAGCGATGTCTTCCCTCGTGACTGGAGGGCCGCCCTCAGGCGTGACGAACGTGAGGGTCCCGAGCACCCGCTGCCCGAGAATCAGGGGCACCACCAGCAAGGCTTCGAAACCGAGCTCGCGCAGCATCTCGAGCTCCCGCGCACCACGTGCAACGGCGACGAGCTGGTCGCGCGCGTCCTTCGTGAACACCTGTGGCTGGAAACCCTCCGGTCGCGTTTGCGCGAGGTAGATGGGACCCTCCCACTGCATCTCATACCATCGGTCCGAGAGCGCTCGGGCCAAACCTTGCTTCGCGGGATCGGGGTGTACTACCGCAAGCCGATGCACCAGGCCATTCGGCTCGACGAGGTCCACGATACACCACGTACCAGGGCGCGGCAGCCGCACGTGCCGAACGACGTCGCGCGTTACAGTCGTGTCGAGCGATACCGCGAGATCGCGGCCCATGGAGGCTAGGTACGCGGATCGCTCGCCCGTCGCGCGCGCCTCCGACGCGGCGTCTTGTTCACGCAACGCACCGAGCAGCAGTCGCTCCGCGATGGCGCGCTGACCGGCTCGTATTCGTTGGATGTACGCGGCATCACGGACTTCCACTGTGAGTCCATCGGGAGCGCCGGGCCCGGTCGCGATCGGCCAGGCCGTACAGCTCCAGCGTGCGGTCGGGCCGACCAAGCTGTCCTGAACGAGCTCGGCGCGCCGGAATGCACGGTCCAAGAGAGGCGCAAGCACCGCGACGCGTTGCTCCACTGGCGACGCCTCGCGCGTGATGGTGATCTCTCCCGCCGACTGCAGGCGTCGGAAGGGCGCGTTTGCGTAACGCAGAGTGTGAGTGGGCCCCTCCGTCACCGCATAGGCAACCGGGGCGTGGCCGAGGGCTCTTTCCAGATCCGCGACAAACGATCGATCGATGCCGGCTCGTTCGTCCGCTGGCTCTGACTCAAAACCAGACCTCGACCGCTCGATGGTGGTTGTCCCGGTAGTTCGTCTCCTCATCCTTGACTCCGCGGCCTACCTGGTGCCAGGGGACTGGAAGTCTGCGTCGATTCGCTCGGCCGCACTAGGGGGGAATCAGGGATTTACCGCCGTTGGCGGCCACGCGGTGAGCATCGCGTCGATGTCGACAGACGGCGCCAGGAAGGAGCAATGGCCGTGTCCGCCCAGGACGATCATCTCCGAATCGGGTACCAGCGAAGCCATGAACCTGGCCTGCACGACCGATGGGATGAGGTGATCCTGATCGGCGGCGAGAAACAGCGTTGGCACGCGCAGGTGGACGAGTCGCCCACGGATGTCGTACCGCGTCAGCACGCGCAGGCGATTGAGATAGCCGCTGCGCGTGGTGCGCGCGGTGAGCTGGAGGAAACGCCTGATCTCGGAGCGGCGCGTGTGGCGTGAGTGGAGTCGGGACGCGGTGACCCAGCGTACCGTGCGCATCATGCCCCAGGGCATGATCCTGAGCAGCCCCAGCGCCAGGTGCAGCTTGAATTGAGGTCCGTAGTAGGGAAACGAGTTCAGGACGACGAGGCCGCGAACTTTGTCGGGATGCGCGAGCGCGAAGCTCATGGCCAGCGCACCGCCGAACGATTCGGCAACGAGCACCGCTGGCTCGCCGTTCGGTGCCACGATACGGACCACGCGTTCCAGGTCGGCTACGAGCGCGTCCATCTCCGTCGCCGTGTCGCGCAGCGCGTACATCGCCACCGTGTAGTGCCGTGCGAGCGCCGGCACCTGCGTATAGAACAACTGTCCGGTGCCGTCCATTCCAGGCACGTAGACCAACGGCGGACCCTGCCCCTCGATACGCACCTCCGCATCATATTCCTCGTGTGGATGCGTGGCGTCCGATCCCACAGGTGCGCCGGGCACGGAGATATCCATGGGGGATGATCAGCGGGTTCGGTCAGGACGCGCGGCGTGGCAGCGCCGCGCCCGCGTGACCTGGGCGGTGGTGAGCGTGCTCACGGTCGAGAGCGTGATCTTCGGCCTCGCGATGCTTCCGGCGAGTGTGCTCTGGGCGTGGCACTATCGGTGGACCGGGCTGCCGGTCGTCCTGCGCTACGTGGTATTGGCAATCGCGTTCGTCCCGACGTACATGCTGTTCGCCATCGGGCTCATGGTGTACTCGGCCGCTGTCACCCGTCTTTTCGGCTGGCGTACGCATCCCGCTCTGGAGACACACATCGCCGACTGCGAATGGCCGCTGCTCGACTGGGCCAGATATCTGGTGTCGATTCATGTAGTGCGGCTTTTCGCCGGCGCCACGTTTCGGTCGTCGCCGGTTTGGGCGATGTACATGCGCCTCAACGGCGCCCGTGTCGGCCGCAGCGTTTGGGTCAACAGCCTGTCCATCATGGATCACAATCTGCTCGATCTGGGCGATAGGTGTGTGATTGGTTCCGACGCGCACATCGCGGGCCACATCGTGGAGCGCGGCGTGCTGAAGACCGCGCCGGTGCACATCGGCCGCGGCGTGACCATCGGCATCGGCACGGTGATCGGAATTGGTGTGCGGATCGGCGACCATGCGCAAGTCGGCGCGCTCAGCGTGGTGCCCAAGCATTCGCGGCTGGAGGCCGGCAGGGTGTACGGGGGCGTGCCAGTCCGCGACATCTCGCCGAGCGCCTGAAGCTCGGCCTCCCCCCCACCTCGCCTTGCGTTCCGCCGTATCGTGCCCGAGCATCATGAGCGACACCCGTTCGCCGTTTGCTTGCGAAGTTTGCTCAGCGCGTAACCTATGAGAGCACGAATCCTGGCGGCGACTACGTTCGCGCTCGCCGCCCAAACGGCGATCACCGGCTGTCGCTCGAGCATTTCGCCGCCACAACCCGCTACGGTGGCGCCCGCAGGCAGAGCGATGCCGTTGAGCGATGCACTCGAGCCGCGGGCCATTCTCCGCGCCATGACGGCTGTGGCCGACTGGCAGCTCGCGAACCCGTCTGCGCACCAGCCGTACGAGTGGCATCAGGCGCCATTCTGGGCCGGTGTCTATGAGCTGGCGCTCCATTCGAGCGATCGACAGAAATACCTGGACGCGATCCGGCGGCATGGCGAAAGCATCCAGTGGCAGCCCGGTCCACGCCCGTTTCACGCGGACGACCACGCCATCACCCAGAGCTTCTTTCTCCTGTACAAAACGGAGCACGATCGCCGCATGATCGAGCCGGCGCTCGCGCGCTTCGGCGAGATGCTGCAGGCGCCATTCGCCGAGTCGCTCCAGTTCAGTGGTGAGAAAACAGACCGCGAATGGGTGTGGTGCGACGCGCTGTTCATGTCCCCGCCGGCGCTCGCTCTGGCAACGAGCGCCACCGGCGACCGTCGCTACGTCGACCTCATGGACCGGCTCTGGTGGAAGACGACGGACTACCTGTACGACAAACAGGAGCATCTCTACTACCGCGACAGCCGCTTCTTCGACCAGCGCGAGCCGAACGGCAAGAAGGTCTTCTGGAGTCGCGGCAATGGGTGGGTGCTCGCGGGTCTCGCGCGCGTGCTGCAGTACCTGCCGCCCGATCATGCCGGGCGACAGCGCTACGTCGCTCTATTCCAGGAGATGGCGCAGCGAGTCGCAGAGCTGCAGGGACAGGACGGCTACTGGCGGGCGAGCCTGCTCGATCCCGGCAGCCGGCCGATCCCGGAGTCCAGTGGCACCGGGTTCTTCACGTACGCGCTTGCGTGGGGAATGAACGAGGGCCTGCTGGGCCGCCAGTACGAGGCCAACGTGCGCCGCGGATGGTCGGCACTGGTGCGCGCCGTCCAGCCGGGCGGCATGCTCGGCTACGTCCAGCGCGTGGGTGACCAGCCTGGCGCGACTGGCCCGGAGCAGACGGAGATCTACGGTGCGGGTGCGTTCCTGCTTGCGGGGAGTGAGGTCGCTCGACTCGCTCCGCGCCTGGCGCACTAGGAGGAGTTGGCTTCAGGGTGCGTGGTGCGCACCCGATCCGTCACCGTCGGCCAATCGGTCAGCGTCGGCCAGTTGGTCCGCCCGACCGGCAGTCCGCTGAGTCGCGAATGACCGTGCTCGCTCCACTGGAACGGCTTGCCGATTCACGCCAAGCAGGTCCAACGGCAGTGGGAACACGATCGTCGTGTTCTGCTCCGTCCCGATTTCGATGAGCGTCTGCAGATAGCGCAACGTCACCGACACGGGTTCGCGGTTCAGCACGGCTGCCGCCTCTGACAGCTTCGTCGCTGCCTGGAACTCGCCCTGCGCGGCGATGATCTTGGCTCGACGAGTGCGCTCTGCCTCCGCCTGGGCCGCGATGGCGCGCTGCATCTCCTGCGGCAGGTCCACTTGCTTGACCTGGACCTGCGTCACCTTGATTCCCCACACCTCGGTCTGCTCGTCGAGGATCGCCTGCAGCCTGGCGTTGAGCTTGGCGCGCTCCGCGAGAAGGTCGTCCAGCTCCACCTCGCCGAGCACCGAGCGGAGTCCGGTCTGCGCCGCCTGCTCCACGGCATAACGATAGTTCTCGACGGCGATGATTGCCTTGTAGGCGTCCGTGACGAGAAAGTATACGACCGCGTTCACCTTGAGCGAGACGTTGTCGCGCGTGATCACGTCCTGTGTCGGGACGTCCCAGGTGACGACGCGAAGGGACACCTTCACGATCTTGTCGATCGGCCAGAAGATGAACACGAACCCCGGGCCCTTTTCGCGCTGCAGTGCCCGGCCCAGCCGAAACACGATGCCGCGTTCGTACTGCCGCAGGATGTTGATGCACCGCAAGAGCAGAACAAGAATGACGATGGCGCCTAGAACGACCGCGGTCATTGTCGTGATCGACTGACTCATGCTGTTACTCATGGGCGGACCTCGCTCCGCCCAACTTCAACGCATGGAACGGTCCTGCATCGCGTCGGCGCGCAGCGGCCAACAGTATTACGGCCGCCTGAGCTCCGCCCAGTAGCTCACTCGACCGTCCGTCCCAGTCGCGCTTGGCGGACGCACCGTGGCGACGCCGCCCCATCCGCCATTGTGTGGCTTGAGGTACAGCCTGATGTCGCGTGAAATTCCCGGCGGAGCGGCCGCCTCGAGATCACCCGGGATGCGAACGGAGAGCTGGCGACCGAGTCGCGCCGTGCCCGAGTCGCCCCGTGTTCCGATCGTCGCGCGCACTGCGCCGGTCGAGTCGATCGCGAGCGCCACGGGCACCTTTCCACCCGCTGCGTATACCGCGCCCGTCCACCTTCCGGTCGCGGTCGAGTCGAGTATCCTCGGCGCGGCTGGCGGAGTCATCGGAGACGGCGGCGCCGCCGCGGCGGCGCGCACCTGGGCAGCGAGTCCATCGGCATACCTGGGCAATAGCACAGCGAGCGCCGCATCCACCGCCTGACTTGGGAAGCCTACGCCCCTGTTCACGAGCAGCACGACAGCGACGCGCTCCGACGGAATCATTCGCAGCCACGTCGATGCGCGGTCGTTGCCACCCTGCGCCAGCGTCGACCGGTAGCCGAAGCGGTCCTCCTCGATCCACCAACCCAGTCCATACCGCGAACCAGCCCTGTCACCCGGCACCGTGGCGTTCTGCATGCTGTCGATCGCGGCGTCGGTGAGCGCGGCGCGCTGGTCGCGCCGATGCGCCTTCATATGGAAGGCGGCGAACAAGGCGAGGTCGTGCGCACTGGAGTAGCCCCGCGCGGTGCGATACTCCGTCGGCGCGCCGATGGGGTCGCGAACCGGGCCCCACGCCAGCGTGTACGGCACAACCGCGAGCCGCGATTCCGCGGAGTCCAGTCCGAAGGACGAGGTTGTCATACTGAGCGGAAGAAAGACTTCGTCGCGCATCAGATCGCGCGCCGATCGGCCCGCCGCGCGCTCCAGAGCTACCGTCGCAATGAAGTAGCCGATGTTGGAGTAGTCGAACTCGGCGCCGGGCGGCCGAGCGATGATGCCGTAGTCGCGGATCGTCTGGTCGGCCGTGGGGAAGTGACAGGCCGACGCAGGGAGACCGGTGTCACATCCGAGGTCGAACGTGCTCACGCCAGCGGTGTGCGTGAGGAGCCGGCGCAGCGTGACGCCGCGGACGTCCCATGCGGGGCTCGAGACGCTCGTCGTGCGCAGGTAGTCGTTGACCGGCTTGTCGAGATCGACGCGGTGCTGCTGCTGGAGGATGGCGGCCAGCGTCGCCTCGATGGTCTTGTTCAGAGACGCGAGCTGAAACGCGGAATTCGGGGTGGCGCGCAGGCCGTTGGCGCTGTCCGCCCAGCCAAATGCTTCTTCCCAGATGATCGCACCGTCGCGCACCACGGCGACGGCAGCGGCCGTGGCCTTTTCATTCACCAGCCCTTCGCGGATGATGCGACGCACCTCGGCGAAGTCCGGCGCGCCCTGGAGGCCCTGTGCGTCCTGCGCGGCAAGGGCGGGAGCGAGGATCAGGTACAAGCCGACCACGGCCACCGAGCGCACGCGATTCTCCCAGTCGAGGACAGACATTCGACAGTCAGTTATCCCGCGATGGTTGGCATGGCAGGACCGTTCCATCGAGCTCCTCGCGCCGACTTCGACAGCACGACTGAGGCAGCTGCTTGACGCGGCGGGATCTCCCAGTAGGTGCGGAGCAACGCCGGTGTGTCCTGCGGCGAGGCGAGCGCGTAGCCGTGGCCTTGATAAAACCCGATCGCCCAGGCAGCGTCCGCCCACGTCCCAATCAGGATCGGCTGGTCTGTCAGCTCCTCCAGATGTTGCAGCAGCAGACCGCCAATCCCCCTCCCCTGGCAGTCCGGGCGCACGTAGGCGTGGCGAACGAGGGTAACGTCCCGCACTCGCTGGAAACCCATCACGCCTGCGAGTTGCCTGTTGCCGTCCTCGTAACCCCAGAAGTTCACACCCACGCTGATATCGCGTGCGAGTTGCTCGGCACTCATGTACGGCTCGTGCCAGCAGTCGGCGGGAATTATCCCGCGGTAGCGCTCGGCCGCCGCGTTGATGATCACCAGGATCGCCGCCTGGTCATCGGCTCGGCAGCGACGAATGCTGGTCATCGGATGCCTGACGATTCAGTGTCGCGGGAATGTCTGCTGAACGTATCGGGTGACGAGGCACGTGTGCCCAATCGAAGTTGAGTGTAGACGGTACCCGTCGCCGGAGTAGTCATGAAGCAGTGTCCTGTTTGCGCCGCTCGGCTTTGTTACCGGCATCATATTCTCCGGGATCCTCGTGGTTATCGAGGGCCGTCGCAGATTTGATGGCATGGCGCTTTCGCGCTTTGCGGGGTGGGGCGCCCTGAGTGGCCTTTTGCTGTCCGGGATCTTTGTCGTCGACGCGGCCCTTCGAGGGGAGGCTTTGTGGGGAAGGGTCCTGGTGTTGGGTCCCGTGCTCGCCATGGCGAGCGCGGCTTGCGCTGCTGTTTCGCTGGCCGTAGCCAGACGGGCTGAAAGGCGAGAACTCGCCGGCCCCAGTCGGGATCCGGCCGAGGCCAAGCTTACCGAGGACGAAAAGCGGGAACTGCTCGGACGCGGTGACTGACGCGCCGGCTACTCCTCTCCGCTAGGCCGTGCCTGTCGGAGGGCGCGTCATGAGACCGTATCCCCTGTGGGCCGAGTTTTCCCAATGAGCTCGTCTTCAGTGATGGGCCGCATGCGGACATCTATGGCCAGAAGAATCATCTTTGACACGGGATGGAGCAGCAAAACGATACCGAGCACTGCCACTGGAGCCGCATAGCCAAGGATGTTCCAAGGGACATTCGGCCATGTCGCAACCAGCACGACGAGGAACATTATGATCGCCGCGCCAGCGCCGAGCAGATAGTTGATGAAAATGGCTCCGCTGAAGTACGCCGGGTTCCCGCGCTTGAAGACAAACCCGCATACCGCACAGCGTTCG
>DASTVV010000206.1:0-30245 GCA_035758925.1 Gemmatimonadaceae bacterium | reverse complement strand
TGTGCAGCTCCGTGAGCTCTGCACGTGCCGGAATCAGGGGACGCCAGATCAGCAACGCGATGCATGCCAGGCCGGCGACGAGCGCACGTCCGGGAAACCGACTCACGGCGGCAACGACCATCGCTACACCCGCGACGCACGCGATCGCGATCGCCGTCTGATCCGCAACCACATTGACGGACGCACCAGGCAATCGTGCGGCGAGCGACGCAATCCAGTCGACGGCGGCCAGGAGCGGGACGCACGCGTCCGCGACGAATCGAGCCGCCGTCTCGAGCGGAAGCAACAGCGCCACCAGAAAGAGCATCGGCTGGAGCACCGCCATGACCGGCACGGCCACCAGGTTGCTCACCGGCGCGACGAGGCTGATTCGTCCGAACGTCGCGGCGACGAGTGGTGCGGTCAGTCCGGTAGCGATAGTGGACGTGACAAGGCTGCGGTACAGCATTCCGCGCCAGCCACGCTCGCTTGTCCAGCTCCAGCGGCGCGTGATCGAACCCGCGGCGACCAGCGCAACCATTCCCACGACGCTCAGTTGGTAGCCGACATCCGTCACCGAGCGCGAATCGACCAACGGGAGAACGGCGCCAATGGCCAGAACTGCCCAGGGCGACGTCGGGCGCTGCACGGCTCTGCCCAGCGAGTAGGCGCCAAGCATGGCCGCAGCACGCACGGCGGGAAGCGGTGCGCCGATCACCACGACGTAGACCGTGGTAACGATCACTACGACGGCATCTCCGCGGCCACGGGCCATGCCCAGTAGCTGCGCGATGAGCGCGACAGCGACCGCGATGAGCCCAACGTGCAGACCCGACACGGACAGCATGTGCGATAGCCCCGCCGCGGCGAAACGATCGCGCAAGGTGGGAGACAGGTCCTGCATGTCGGCGATGAGGAGCGCTCGAACCAGCGGTGCACGCTCGCCGAAGAGTGAGTCCAGGCGGCGTGCAACGTCCGCGCGAAATCGAGGCAGAATCTCTGGTCCGCTCAGCTTGCGCACGTGTGCGTGCATCAGGATCACGCCCCCTCGCGCCGCGGTCACCTGCCCCCGTGCGACGAGGCGCGCGCCACCTGGTGCGCTGCCTGTGTCCACCGCTATGCGAACAGCCACGCCGCATGCGTGGCGTCCCGAGACGAACGCGCCAGGACTCGCGTCTGCGCCAAGTGTTATCTCGAGAGAGTCGGCTCGTGCCAAGCGCTCCTGACACGCATCGCGTTCACGACGCCCAACTACCGCAACGGAAAGCCCCGCGACAGCGACGGCTCCAAGCGCGAGGCGCTCCCGCCGCTGCCGCGCGCACAACCAGACGACACCGATCCCGGCGGCGATCGTCCACGCCGCCGCATCACCGTAGCCTGAGAGCAGACCGGCGGCATACGCGAGAACGGCCGCGCCGACGAGAGGCATGCCGCATCAGCATGCGGCCATTCACATCGCGCGCATCATCCCAATCGCGCGATGGTCGCCGAAACTACGCGACTACACCGCCAGTGGCAGCGGAACGCGATCCCGGACGATTGTCCCGGTGAAAGTCGAGCCGGTGGTTCCAGTGAGCTCCACCGTGAGATACTTCCCGAGCATCGATTCGTCGCCGGGCACGAGTACGGTGCGGAAGTCGCGCGTGCGCGCCATCAGCAGGTCGCCGCCACGACGCGCTTCGCGCTCCACCAGCACCTCGCACTTGCGACCCAACAGCCCGAGGTTCTGCGACCGGGCGCCGGCTCGAACGGTCTCGACCAGCCGATCCATGCGCTCGGACGCGACCTCGTCGGAAACCGTCCATTCCGCGGGCATGCGCGTGGCGGGCGTCCCTTCCCGCGGCGAGAACTTGAACATGAACGCGTCGGTAAACCCGGCTTCGCGCACAGCGCTCAGGGTCTCCTCGAAATCCTCGTCCGTCTCGCCCGGAAACCCGACAATGATGTCAGTGGTGACACTCAGCCCGGGAATCGCTTCACGCAGACGCGCGAGGCACTCGAAGTACTCCCGGCGCCCGTACCGGCGCAGCATGCGCTTGAGCACGTTCGTGCTGCCGCTCTGCATCGGCAGGTGCACGTGCTCGCACACCGTGGGCACCTCGGCCAGCGCACGGATCACGCGTTCGCTGAAGTCGTTGGGATGCGGGCTGGTGAATCGCACGCGTCTGATGCCGGGGACCGCACCGACCGCACGCAGCAAGTCGGCGAAATCATGCTCGCCGTCACTGTAGGAGTTCACGGTCTGGCCGAGGAGCACGACCTCGCTCATTCCCTCGGCAACCACGTCGCGTGTCTCACGAACGACGTCCGCCAGCCGGCGGCTGCGCTCGGCGCCACGCGTGTAGGGCACGATGCAGTACGTGCAGCGATAGTCGCAACCGCGCTGCACCGGGATCCACGCCTTCACGCGATCGAAGCGCCGGGCCGGGAAGTCCTCGTAGTGCTCGCTGTGATCGAAGTCGGTGGCGACAGCGCGCTCGCCGCGCCTTGCCCCTTCGACCAGCGCCGGCAGCGCTCGATAACCGTCGGGACCGACGACGAGACTCACATGCTTGGCGTCGAGCAGCTTGGGGCCGAGACGTTGCGCCATGCAGCCCGTGACGCCGACGACGCTGCCGCGCTTCATGTGGCGCTTGAGCTCTCCCAACCGACCGACCACCCGTTGCTCGGCGTGGTCCCGGATGGCGCACGTGTTCACGAGAATCACGTCGGCGCCTTCGGGACCATCCACCGCCGTATAGCCTTCAGCCGCCAACTTCCCGAGCATGAGCTCGGAATCGCTGACGTTCATCTGGCAGCCGTAGGTCTCGATGTAGATGGTTTTCGTCATGCTCGTCATGCGGTCAGGATCACAAGTCAGGATGCGTCATGCGCCATGCGTAAGAATGCGTTATACGTGATGCGTGATGCATGTTGTCGCATGGCGAATGACGCATGCTGAAGTATGGCGAATGACGCATGCTGAAGCATGTCGAATGACGCATGCTGGTGCACCACGCATACTCCTCACGCGAGAACCAGCTCTTCCCCCTCCAGCTCGAGCCTGCCAGGAAAGCGCTCGCCTCGACGCCGGACACCGCCGCGAAGGGGCACCGTGAGATAGTCCTCGGTCACCACTTCGCGATCGGGCGCACCAGTGACGACCACGGCATCGCCCCAACCACCCGCGCGCCGACGCCGATAGTCGTTCCCCTTCGCCTGCCCGAGGTGGCGCAACAGCGACGACCGGTCCTGTGTCGCCGCCAACGGAACTGCGTCCGGAAGCCGGGTGGCTGCAGTGCCCGGCCGCGGCGAGTACGTGAAGACGTGCAGGTACGTGAACGGCAGCCGCTCGACGAGCGCGACGGTCTCCGCAAAATCGGCATCCGTTTCGCCGGGAAAGCCAACGATGACGTCGGCGCCGAGTCCGAGCACCGGCACGCGCGCCGCGAGACGCTCGATCGACCGAGCGTACGTGTCCGCCGTGTACCAGTGGCGGCCCATACGCCGCAGCAGCCGGTTGGATCCCGACTGCATCGGCGCATGCAGGTGCGGCGCGAGTCGCAACGGATCCGCTGTCAGGAGATCGTGCAGGCGATCGTCCACTTCCGTGGCCTCGAGCGACGAAAGCCGAAAACGGACACGAGGCACCTCGGTGATCAGTCGCTCGACGAGACGTCCGAGCGACGAATCGATGTCCGCGCCGAACGACCCGATGTGCGTTCCCGTGAGCACGATCTCGGGATGACTGTCCGCGAGCACGGCCGCTTCGCGCACCAAGTCTTCGACGGATCTGCTGCGATTCGCGCCGCGTGCCAGCGTGGTCGCGCAGAACGTGCAGTGTTCGTCGCAGCCATCCTGGATGCGCAACACGGCGCGCACCGACTGCTGGGACCGCACGGCCGCCGCGTGACTCGGGTTCACACCGAGAGCCGCCGAGATCGCGTTGAGGTCCGCGCCTGCAACGACGTGCTTCACCCCGGGCAACGCGTCGAGGACTGGTTGGCGCGCTGGCAACGCCGCCGCGCACCCCATCACGATGCTCCGGAGCCGAGGGTTGCGCCCAGCGGCGCGTCGCACCGCCTTGCGCACGTCGCGCTCGGCTTCCGATGTCACCGCGCAGGAGTTGAACACCGCGACGTCCGCACTGGCCACGTCGCTCACGATCTCGTGGCCGGCGCTCAGTGCGAGCGAGCGCACGCGCTCCGAGTCATAGTGATTCGCGCGGCACCCGAAGGTCTGAATGAAGACCTTCATCCGATCATTGGTCTGGCGCGTGGCTGACATCTAACGAGTGCTTCTTCCGACACTATCGGAATGACGGGCCAAACCGGAAAGGGAATTCCGGGTTAACACATCCAAGCATCCGCTTCCGATTCGTCCGGCTTTCCGCCAAATCCGAAGAAAACCTGTTGAGACTCTACCCCGCATCACAGCTGGCTCGCGCAGCGTCACTTGGCCGCGACTGCGGGCGCCGCACCGGTCGCATCGACGCGAACGACTGTCGAGGGCGGGTTCACTGGCAACGAGAAGTGGAAGGCGCTGCCCTGCCCCTCGCCGGCGCTCTGCACCCAGATGCGTCCACCGTGGGACTCCACCACCAGCTTGCAGAAGGCGAGTCCCAGCCCGGAGCTGCGCACGCGCGGCACGTGCGGCGTCTTCACCTGCTCGAACTTGCGGAAGATGATCTCGTGATACTCCGGCGGAATCCCCGGTCCGTTGTCGGCGACCGTGAACAGCACGCCATCGCCGTCGCGCCGTACGGACAGATGGATGCTCACGGCGTGCGCCGAGTGCGTGAGCGCATTCTGGATCAGGTTGCCGATCACGCGCTTGATCAGCGGGCGGTCCGCGTGGAACACGGGCGCGTCGTCCAGCGCCTCCACGGTCGCCGTGGCACCGTCCTGCTGAAACCGATACGACCACTCGTGGACGACTTCCGTCAAAAGCGCGCCGGGCGCGAGCGCCTCCAGATTCAGCGTGAGCGCGGTCTCCTCGATCCGTCGCACTTCCAGCAGGTCTTCGATGAGCGCCAGAAGGTCCTCCGCCTTGCCTTCGGCATCGCCGAGGGCACCGCGTTGCGTGGGTGACAACGCGCCGAAGTCGCCGTCGAGCAGCATCTCCACCGTCGCCAGCACGGACGTGAGCGGAGACTTGAGGTCGTGCACGATCATCTTCATGAGATCGTCGCGCAGCTTCTCCAGCTCCTTCATCTTGCGCGCGCTTTCCTCGAGCGCGTCCGTCGCGGCCTTCAGCTTGAGCAGCGACCGCACGCGAGCGCCGAGGACCAGTCGGTTGTGGGGCTTGGTGAGGAAGTCGTCGCCGCCCGCCTCGATGGCCTTCACGCGATCGGTGGTGTCGTTCAGCGCCGTCACGAAGATCACCGGGATGCGCGCCGTGCGCGGATCGCGCTTGATTCGGCGGCACACCTCGAAGCCCGTGCTCCGATCGTCACAGCCCAGGTCACCCGCCGGCATCGACACGTCGAGGATGCAGAGGTCGGGTTTGTGCTCGAAGCACGTGGTCAGCGAGCTGGGACCGTCGTACGCCGCAATGGCGCGGAAGCCCAGGACGTGGAGCTGGTCGAACAGCAGCTCGACGTTCGCCGGGACGTCGTCCGCGACGAGAATTAGTGGCGCGTCGGCCGGCGGCTGGTGGAGCTCCACGAGGCGGTCACGGCCGGACGGCAAATCCGGTGCTGAGGGTCCACGAGTTCTCCGAGGCGTCCGTGGTGGAGCGCCAGGCGCGCACGAGGCCCATGTGCAGCTCGACTCGGCCTCGCGCCATTGGGAATCCGGCGCCGATACTGGCCGCGCGCTCCGTTACCGCTGACGGGAACGGAGAGTACGGCAGCGTGCGCCACCGCATGCCGGCGCGCAATCCAACCGGCGCGCCGCCGAACTTGGGGCCCGTGACGTCGGCGCCCAGGCCGAAATCCCAGGCTTCGTGAATGCTCAGATCAGGCGAGAGGCCGCTGGTGTTGGACCAACCGTCGTGCGCCGCGCGCACAGCCAGGGTGGCTCCAGTGATGCCGAGGTAGACCAGAGAGACCCCGAAATGGTCGGGAACGGTCGCCGCCGTGAGCACGGAGTCGCCGTTGTACGTACGGAGCGTTCCGCCGATCCGGTAGCTGACGCCAACGGCGCCGACCTTGGGCCACACGGTCTGGAGGCCGAACGACACGGCGTTTCCACCGAGTCCCACCGTGGTCTGGATCGAATCATTGATGAAGCTGGTGGTGTCGTCGAACACGCGCAGGCGAGTCAACACATCACGGCCGCTGTACGCATGGCCGGCGATTCCGATCCGCAGCCACGACGTGGTCGCGTACGACGCAGCGAGCCTGACGTCCGTTATGGAACCGTCACTGCGATTCTGCACCGTGGCGAAGACGGTGTCGGACCCCACGAACTGCGAGTCGCGCGTCGTCGTCTGCCACGTGCGGTCCAGCAATGTGGAAGCCGACAGCCCCACTGCCCAGCGTGTGCCGAGTGGCATGGAGCCGAGGAACAGCGGGAACCGGGCGACCGAGGAGCGCTGCGCCACGCCACCGATCGTGACGTTGCGGAACTCCGGCTCCGACTGCATGAACACGATCGCTGACGTAAGCAACCCAATCGATGCGGGATTCAACGGTGAGAACGCGTCAGATTCGCCAAGCGAGCCACCCATGGACAGCGCCTGCGTGCTCAGCTGGCCGGGAGGAAAACCGAGTCCCTGCGTGCTGAGCGTGCCCTGCGCCGAAAGCTCGCGGGAGCCCACGAGCGCGAGGACAACGGCGACCGTCGTCCAGGTCTGTCTCGCCAGCCGCACCCCTCCCCCAATCGATCGAATCATGGAATTCCCGTTGTCGGTTTGGGCAGGTAGGTAATGCGCAATCTCGGGCGCAGCGCGGCCGGCGCTTCTAATGAATAGAAGTCGATCTGCTTGCCGGAGAAGCCTTCGGTGGTGGATCGCAATGCCAGCGCCCGTGGTGTTCTCAAGGGATCCGTGTTCGTCCAGAGCTTGAGCACCCTGACCATCTCCATGGACCGAAGGCCGCTGTCCGCCGCCACCAATCGCGAGGAGTCAGCACCCGTCTGGGCAATGAACAGCAATGCCTTCTCCAAGTCCGTCACCGTGTTGCCGGCCATCACGCCCACGGGCTCTATGCCCGTCGTGTCGAATGGCGTCGGCGAGAATCCGTTCGGACGCTGCGTCAGCAGCAGCGTCGCCCGGACGACATTACTGCTGTCCAGAATCCTCGCCGGGATGTTGAAGCGATAGTAGATGCGTCGGCCGGGCAGACCGCCCACCCGAACCACGCCTGGTGGAGCCGCCGGTGGCGACGTCGTCACCAGCAGATAGTCGGCCAGGTTGTTCGCGATAGCGGTCTCGCTCGGCGTCTTGGAGAATGGTCCCACGGTGTCCAGCGGTACGGTACTGTCCGCGGACGGGCGGAAGATGAGCAACGCTCCGGCCCCGGCATTGGCCGAGTTCGCCAACATCTTTATGGACTCGCCTCCCGGCGTGGTTACGCGGATGCCGATTCGCAGCCGGTTTCCAGGCGAAGGCGCGATGATCTTGTTCAGAAGCTTCACGTTGTCGATGGGGACCGACACGGTGTCCTTCATGGAATCCGCGGGGATCGTGCGGGAGCCCATGAGCCGGTCCGGTGTGAAACCAGTGCCCGGCAGCGTCGGATCGATGTCGTCATCGCCACCGAAGTCCACGTCGTAGAGCTCCACCGTAGTGGGCACGCCGACCGTATCTCCGGTGACGATGCTGAGCTTCACGACCGAGCCCGTGTCGACGAACTCAATCGTACTGTCGGTCGCACTGTTCGCGTGGTGGAACGTCGTCGGGAGTGAGTCGTAGCGAACGATGGCTCGCGTCTGGAGCGTGTCGCCGAACGAGGCGATGAACAGCTGCCGCTCGGCACCGAGGGCCGGAAACCGCTCGACGGTCGTATCGACTTCGATCGCGAAGAAGGTCGTATCCCTGATGGCCTCGCCTGGCCGCGGACACAGGATGGGACATGCGTCTCCGCCATCGAGCTGTTCGTTGCATGCGCCGAACGCGACGGCGATCGCCGCGGTCACCGCGAGGGGCTTCGCGTATCTAAACCATGACTTCACGTGAAATACCTGGTGTCCTAGTCAGTCGTTTTGGTGAGCGAGCGCGGCGAGAAAGCATGGGGCAGCAGGTCGGCCAGACGCCAACGGCCTTCCTTGCCGCCGCGCGTGACGCTCACGATCTCCAGCTCAGGCGAGAACTCGATGAGTGCCTGACGACACATGCCACATGGCGGAGTGGGCTCTTCCGCGGTAGTTGCGATGGCGAGCATCTGGAACGTCCGGACGCCGCGCGCCACGGCCGACGCCAGCGCCGCGCGTTCCGCGCAGGTGCCCGCCGGGAAGGCCGCGTTTTCGACGTTGCACGCTTCGGCGACGCTGCCGTCCGTGCCGAGGAGCGCCGCGCCGACGTGGAACGCCGAATACGGTGCGTAGGCGCGGTCCATCGCCGCCATCGCGCGCTCGCGCAGGACGCGCTCCTGGTGATCCTCACGACCAGCTCGCGTCTTTCCGCGACCCCCGGCGGCGTCCGCCGAAGCCCGTCCACGGCTTGTCTTGCCAGCAACTTTCACGACATCACCACCGATAAGAAGGAGCGCCCGCGGCCTCGGAACCGCAGTCCGAACCACTCGGCAACCGTCGCGCCCAGATCAGAGAAGGTCTCGCGCCGTCCAAGGTCGACCGGACGGATGTGTCTGCCAAACGCGAGCAGAGGGACGCATTCTCGAGCGTGATCCGTGGACGGCGTCGTGGGATCGTTGCCGTGATCAGCGGTCACGAAGAGCAGGTCGTCCTCCCGCATGGCGGACAGTAACTCGGGGAGCGCTGCGTCGAACTGGCGCAGCGCCTGATAGAACCCCGAAACATCGTTCCGGTGCCCGAATAACTGGTCGAAATCTACAAGGTTGGCGAACAGGAACGCCTGTCCGCCGCCATTGCCGCGCAACCAGTCCAGAATGAGGGCAATGCCTGCCGCGTTATCGGGTCCGTGCCTGGCCGCGATGGCTCGCCCCGCGAACAGGTCGTCCACCTTCCCCACGCCGCTGCGCGCGATGCCCGCCTCGGCCATTGCGTCCAGAAGGGTCGTCTCGGGAGGCTGGATGGAATAGTCCCGCCGGTTCGGGGTGCGTTGATAGTTGCCCTCGGTACCGACGAACGGCCGCGCGATGACGCGAGACACGTCGTTCGGCGCCACGAGCATCTCACGCGCGGTCTCGCACGCGGCGTACAGCTCGGCGAGCGGAACGACCTCTTCGTGCGCCGCAACCTGAAAGACCGAATCAGCCGACGTGTACAGGATCCAGCTGCCCGTGCGTTCGTGCTCCGGTCCGAACCTGTCCACGATCGCGGTTCCGCTCGCGGCGACGTTTCCCAGCACGCCTCGCGCTGTGCGTCGCGAGAACTCCGCTACTACCGCGTCCGGAAAACCATCCGGATATGTCGGGAACGGCTTGGCGAGGTGAATCCCCGCGATCTCCCAGTGTCCCGTGGTGCTGTCCTTCCCTGATGAGGCCGGCACCAACTGGCCATACGCCGCCGTGGGATTGGCAACCGCGCCAACTCCGGCCAACGGAGCGATGCAGCCCAACCCAGCGCGCTCGAGATTGGGCAGACGCATGCCTCGGACGGCGCGCGCCAGATTGCCAAGCGTGTTGGAGCCGGCGTCGCCGTAGTCCTTCGCATCGGGCGCCTCGCCGATGCCAACGCCATCGAGCACGATGATCGCGGCTCGGCGAGCGGTCACGACGCTTCCCCACCCACGTAGACGCGGGGCAAGCGTCCGCGAAGCCCGGTGAGGATCTCGTACGGTGAGAAGCCGCCCATGTCCGCGACATCCTGCACCGTGAGCTGCGCGTCGCCGTCGCTACCGATGAACGTGACTACGTCGCCGGGAACGCAACGCCTGTCGGTGACGTCCACCATCGTCATGTCCATCGTGACGAATCCGACCACGTCGACACGCTCACCATGGAGAAGCGCCTGCGCACGGTTTCCCAGGCCTCGGCGATATCCGTCGGCGTACCCGAGCGAAACGGTGGCGATGCGGCCGGCGCGTGGCGCCCGCCACGACGCGTCATACCCGACGGTGTCGCCCTCCTGTACGACGCGCACTTCGACGACGCGGCCGCGTACCGCAACGACGGGGTCCGGCACGATCGTGGCATCGCCCCCGCACGAGACGCCATACAGGAAGATCCCGGGCCGCGCGAGCTGGTACGGCGACGGAGCGCGCCGCTGGACGGCGGCCGAGTTGTCCGCGTGAAGCAATTTGGGAACAGCGGGTAGTTGCGCGACGGCGTCTGCGAACCGAGCCTCCTGCGCTTCGCGGGAGCCATCCGCCATCTGCGAAGAATGGAAATGCGTGCAGGCCCCCTCCGGCGGTCGCGCGGCCACGAGGTCGCGTACTGACCCGATCTCGCGCCACGGGACTCCGGCGCGACTCATTCCCGTGTCGATCGCCAGGTGCCACGGATCTTCGTCGCCGTCGCCGCCGCGTCCCCCCGTCCACTGCTCGATCGCCACGCGATCACCGAGCACGGGCCGCAAGCGGGCACGGCGGACGGTATCGAACTGCGCGGGCAGCAGCGGAGAGAACACGAGGATGGGCTTGTCGATCCCGGCGCCGCGAAGCTCTTCCCCTTCCTCCACCGTCGCGACGCCGAACGCCCACGGTTCCAACGGCAGGAGCGCGTGCGCGACGCGGACCGCGCCGAGGCCGTACGCGTCGGCCTTGACCATCGGAAGCAGCGGAACCCCCGCGGCGCGCGCGAATCGATCCCCATTACGCACCAGCGCGCCGAGGTCGATCTCGACCCAGGCGCGCGTCATCAGCCGTTGCATTGAGTTAGAATTTCCGGGCCGCGTAGTATACGGGCTCACCGGAGACCGGGCAAGTGAAACCCTCGCTTGAAGATACGCTGGCGTTGATGCGTGATTTGCGACGCCGCTGTGAGTGGGACGCCGTGCAGACGCACGAGTCCCTGCGCCCCTACCTGATCGAGGAGGCCTACGAAGTCGACGAGGCGCTCCAGGCCGGCGACGACGCGCGCCTGCGCGAAGAGCTTGGCGATCTCTGGCTGCAAATCCTGTTTCATGCGGTCATCGCGGAGGAGCGCGGCGCGTTCGCGCTTCAGGACGTCGCGGACGGGTTCATCACGAAGATGAAGGCGCGGCATCCGCACCTGTACGGGGACGGGGTGCGCGAGCCGTGGGAAAAGATGAAGGCCCGCAAACGTGAATCGATCCTGGAGGGTTTGCCTCACGGGTTGCCGACGTTGCATCGCGCGTTTCGACTTCAGGACCGCGCGGCGGGGGTGGGCTTCGACTGGCCGAACACGGAGGGGCCGCTGGAAAAAGTCCGCGAAGAGCTGAACGAAGTGGAGGAGGAGCTTGCGGAGTCAGCGCCGGATCAGGAACGCATCCAGGAGGAGATCGGGGACCTGCTCTTTGCGGTTGTGAACCTGGCGCGCAAAGCTGGAGTTCACCCCGCGCTGGCGCTCGATCGGGCCAACGCAAAGTTCTCCGGCCGTTTCGCGGCCATCGAGAAGCTCGCGGCCGAACGAGGCATCAAGGTTTCCGACGCCGGACTCGCGGTTCTCGACGCCCTGTGGGACGAGGTGAAGAACTCCGATCGCTAGCTGTCTCGGAAGCTCTACACCTCGCAACAGAGCACGAACTACCATTCTTGCCTCTGCCAGCCTCCGCGATAGGCAGTTCTCCGCGACCTCCGCGGCCTCCGCGTCAAATAGCTCTTGTTCAGTCAGATCGAAGAGCGTTTGTCGGGTCCAGCGATGCCGCTCGGCGAGCGGGGATGAGACACGCCATCACCGCGATGACGAGGAAGAGGGCGAGGATCGTGACGTATGTCGTCGCGTCCGTCGGGCGAACGCCCACCAGCATCGTCGTCATCGCCCGCGTGAGCCAGAACGCCGTGAGGAGTCCGACCGCCAGTCCCAACGCGCTCAGTTTCATGCCGTCGCCGACGACGAGACCGAAAATGCTGCGACGCGTGGCGCCGAATGCAACCCGGACACCGATTTCCGCCGTCCGCTGCCGCACGGCTGTCGAGAGGACGCCGTAAAGCCCGACGCAGGCCAGCATCGCCGCCACACCCGCGAACACGCCGATCAGCACGAGCGCGAATCGTGTTGGCGTCATCGCGCGGTCCACGAGACGAGTGTATGGCTGCAGGTTGGAGACGGCCAGCTTGGGATCCAGCTCGCTGACGACGTTGCGCGCCGCCGAGGCGAGGCGAGTGGGATCACACGGCTCGCCCGGCTGGCAGCGCAGACGCAGGGCCCAGGTGCCCGCGACACCGTGGCCGAAAAACGCGTCGGTGAGGAAGATCGACTCGCGCCCAGGGGTCGCGAGCCCTTCGTGACGTTGATGTTCGACGACGCCGATGATGTCCAGCCACTCCGGTTCCTGCTCGCGCGTTCGCGCGTAGAGGCGCTTCCCGACCGCCGACTCACCCGGAAACGCCTTGGCCGCGAGCATGTCATCGATCACGACGCCCATGAAGTCGCGGCGGTTGTCCGCGTCGGTGAATGTCCGGCCGGCGATGAGGCGCGTCCCCATGGCCTCGAAGTACCCCGGCAGGACGACGTGCACGTTCGCCTGCTGGAACTTCGTGTTGTCGGTGACCGCGTCCTCCTTCCCCCAGCGCGAATTGAACTGCGTGCCGTCCAGCGGCAGCGGCGTCACGGCGGTAGCAGCCGCCACGCCCGGAATCGCGCGCAACCGGTCACCAAGCCGACGCTGGAACCCCGACACCTCGTCATCGCTGCGACCGCCGCGGCCTCCCACCTGGAACGTGAGAACGCCGGTCGGGTCGTAGCCCGGCCGAACGCGTGACAGCTCGATGAAGCTGCGCACCATGAGGCCACCACCAACGAGCAGCACGAAGGACAACGCAACCTCGGCGACCACCACGCCGTTGCGCAGCAGCTTTCCGCCTCCGAGCCCGGGCGTGCGCCCGGATGCGCGCAGGACGTCAGCGAGCTGCGGACGCGCCGCGCGCAAAGCGGGCACGGTGCCGAAGAGCGCGGCCGCAACGATCGCGGCCAGCGTCGCGAACACCAGCACGCGTGGGTCGATGTTCACGGAGTCGAGGCGTGGCAGGTTCGCCGGCGCCAGCGCGATCAGCAGCTTGATGCCGGCGTACGCGAGGCCGAGCGCGAGCACGGCACTCGTAAGGGACAGGACCAGGCTCTCGGAGAGCAACTGGCGGACGATGCGCCACGGCGAGCTGCCCATGGCGGCGCGAATCGCCAGCTCGCGTTCTCGCGCCGCAGCCCGCACCAGCAGCAGGTTGGCGACGTTGGCGCAGGCGATGAGCAGAACGAACGACACCGCGCCCATGAGCGCGAAGATCGCCGGACGCACGTCGCTCACCAGGTCGTCGTGCATCAGCTCGACACGGTAGTGCGTATCGGCGCCTTTCATGATCGGAAAGCGCTCCTTCAGGTCGGCGGCGATGCGCTCCACGTCCTGGTTCGCGGCAGCGAGCGTGACGCCGGGCTTGAGCCGCCCGATGAGTCGCATGAACACGTTGAGCCGCGACGCCGTCTCGAAGTTGACGCGCATCGCGATGAGCATGTCCGGATTGGACTCGATGTTGGTGTTCGGCGGGAACAGCATCTCGAAGCCGGGCCGGAGCACGCCGATGATGATGCCTGGCTGTCCACCCATATCGATGGACTTGCCGACGATCCGCGGATCGCCGCCGAAGCGCCGCTGCCAGAAGCCGTGGTTGAGGATGACGATGTTCGGCGGCGGCGGCGCCTGCGGCGCCTGCGGCGCGGCTTGTCCTGGCGCGGCCTGCGGAGGCGCCGGTGGCGGTGTGGCGTCCCCGGCCTCGAAGTCGCGGCCCAGCAGCACGCGGAGTCCCAGCACCGAGAGCACGTTGGGCGTCACGCCCAGATTGTGCGTCTGTTCCGGCGGATCGCCGCCCACCTGGATACTGCCGTTGAACGGCGCGATGGCCGCGATGTCCTTGAACGTGGCCGACTGATTCCTCACGTCCTGATAGTTGCCTGGCGAGAACGGAAAGTCCGTGACCTTTCGCGCTCGCATGTCACCCCAGATGAGCGCGAGCCGATCGGCGTCCGCGTAGGGCAGCGGCCGCAGAAGCACCGCGTTCACGACACTGAAGATCGCGGTGCTCGCACCGATGCCGAGCGCGAGCGTCAGGATCGCGGTGACCGAGAACCCGCGGTGCTTTCGCAGCGAGCGAGCCGCGAAGACGAAATCCTTCCGCAACCCGTCGAACAGACTGCCCTTGTATTCGTCGCGCGCCTCGGACTTCCAGCGCTCGCGACCTCCGAACCTGAGCAGCGCCTGGCGTCGCGCCTCGTCGGCGGGCATGCCCGCGCGGATGTTCTTTTCCGTTTGCATCTCGATATGGAAGCGGACTTCCTCGTCCAGCCGATCGTCCATGTGGTCGGTCATGCGCCCTCCGTCATCCGGAGCACGAGGTTCACGGCGCCGGAGAGGCGCTCCCAGTTCTCACGCTCGGCCGCGAGCCGCCTCCGGCCGGCGGGTGTCAGCGCGTAATAGCGTCCGCGGCGATTGTTCTCGGTCTGCCGCCACGCGGACTGGATGAAGCCCTGCTTCTCCAGGCGGTACAGCGCCGGGTAGAGCGATCCCTGGTTCAGCTCGAGTACGTTGCGCGAGCCACTCTCGATGCGCTCCGTGATTCCCCACCCGTGCATGGGTCCCAGTTGCAGGGACTTGAGCACGAGCATGTCGAGGGTTCCCTGCAACAACTCACGGCTCTCCGCCGGATTCTTGCCCACGCGTCGCTCCTTTCGACGTTCGAAAGGAAGATGCCCCGGGGACAGCATCTGTCAACCACCATTCCCCACCACTGAACATCAACTCCCAGTTTCTGAGCACTCAGAACTGGGGGCCGCCTGGTTTTCCGTTGGCAGGTGGAGAGCAGTGAGGCAGGTATAGAGGTGAAACAGTACCACGTGGAGTGGAACGGTCACGCGCTAAACTGAGGCCTGGCAGACATTACAGCCCTGTTGGCTCTCAGGTCTCAGAGCTCGACTTTGAAAGATCAGGGCTTGAGTCGGTACATCATCCGCGGGAACAAGGAAGCCTCACGGATGTGCTGCAGTCCGCAGATCCAGGCGACCGTTCGTTCCAGGCCGAGGCCGAACCCGGAGTGGACGAACGTCCCGTACTTCCGCAGGTCCAGGTACCAGTCGTACGCGTCGAGCGGCAGTCCCTCGTGCGTGATCCGCGCGACCAGCTTGTCGTGGTCGTCCTCGCGCTGTGAACCGCCGATGATCTCGCCGAATCCCTCCGGCGCCAGGCAGTCGTCGCAAAGCACGGTGCGCGGATCGGCCGGGTTCTCCTTCATGTAGAAGGCCTTCGCCTCCTTCGGATAGTTCTTCACGAAGACGGGACGATCGTAGTCGGCCACCAGCAGCGCCTCGTCCTCCGCGCCAAGGTCCTCGCCCCACTGAATCTTGCTGCCCTTGGTACGCAACGTTTCCACCGCCTGCGTGTATTCGATGCGAGGAAACGGCGGCTTGACGGTCGCGAGCTTGTTTACGTCCCGTTCGAGCAATTTGAGCGAGTCCCCACACCGCTCGACGGCCCGCTGCACCAGGAAGGAGACGAATTGCTCCTGCACATCCATGTTGTCGTCCGAGTCGTGCCACGCCATCTCCGGCTCGATCATCCAGAACTCGGTCAGGTGTCGCCGCGTCTTCGACTTTTCCGCGCGGAACGTCGGGCCGAAAGTGTACACCAAACCGAACGCCGCGGCGGCCGCCTCACCGTAGAGCTGTCCGGTCTGAGCCAGGTAGGCGATCCCCTCGTCGAAGTACTGGGTTTCGAACAAGCCGCTGCGCTCACCGATCGCCGCGGTCAGGATCGGCGTATCGACCCGGAGAAACCCGCGTTGATAGAAGAAGTCGTGGATGGCCTGTTCGACTTCGTTGCGGACCACGAAGATCGCGCGCTGCTTGGCGCTCCGGAGCCAGAGGTGACGGCGGTCGAGCAGGAAGTCGACGCCGTGCTCCTTGGGCTGGATGGGATAGTCGATGGGACTCGGCCCGACGATTGTGAGGTCGCTCACAATCAGGTCGAAGCCGCCCGGCGCCCGCGGTTCCGCCTTTACTTCGGCGGTGACGCTGACGGACGTCTCGCTGGTCAACGACTTGGATCGCGTCCACACGTCGTCGGGGACCTGCGTCTTCGCGATGACTGCCTGGGCGATGCCACTGCCGTCGCGCAGCACCGCGAACGCGATCTTGCCGGACGATCGCGAATGGGTGACCCAGGCGTGCGTGGTAATGGTCTCGCCGACGTGCCTCCCGAGGTCGGCCAGCCGGGTGTTTCTCAGCGACATGATTTGTGATGAATCTGACGTCGGCGAGTGAAAAAAAATCGCGCGCAGGGGTTCCCGCGCACCGTACCGTGCTCTTACCATTGCCAAGCACGGTCGCCGAAGAGTACCTCTATGTGATCCGGGTCTCCACCCCCGGCGCCACGGCGTTGTCCTTGCACACAAATCCCAACCGCTTACTCCGTATCGGCACTACATGACGTTGCGCACCAGGCTCCCTTTGGGCCTTCTGACAATCGCCGTCATCCTCCTCGTGCCACTGCTTCTGGCGACACGGTCGCTTGGCCGTTTGCACAGTGAAGCCAAGGCGCTGAAAGATCGCGATTTTGCAGCGTCCCTCCTGATCGGTCGCGTACGCGATGCGCTGAACGACCTGCGTAATGCGGAGCTGGCGGTGTTGTTCGTCCGTGACGAAAAGAGCCGAGCGGCCATGATGCAGCATGTGGCCGAAGTCGGGAGACTCGCCGACTCGCTGGACCTGTTCGAGCTGAGTGCCACGCGAAAAGAAGTGCGTGCCTCCCTCGACATCGTGAAGACAGGCGTCGAAGCGGAGCATGAGGCGGTCACGGTGCGGCGCGACGTCACCGCCGACACCATTTCGAAAAAGCAGGTCGTGCCGGCCATCCAACGGGCGGAAGCTGCCGTGATGAGCGCCGAGCGCACGTTGCGCCAGCGAACGGGCGATCGTGTGGCCGCCGCCGCCAGCGCCGCCCAGAATGCGCGGTCCGCCGCCATCGCCGGACTGGCGCTGGCGTTGCTCGTTGCCGCGGTGATCGCATACCGCCTGATCCGAAGTGTGAGTCACCCGGTCCATGAGCTGGAGCGAGGCATGCGCCTGGTGGCCGACGGTGACTTCGAAGCGAAACTCGCCATCGCGCCATCGCAGGAGGATGAGTTCGGCAGGCTGGCAGCCAGCTTCGAGGACATGTCGCGCCAGCTCGCCGCCCTCGACAAGCTCAAGGCTGAGTTCGTTTCGGTCGCGTCGCACGAGCTCAAGACGCCGATCAACGTCATTCTCGGGTACACGCAGCTCCTCCAGGAGGAACTGTACGGACCGCTCACCGAGAAGCAGCGGAGCGTCGCCGACGTCCTCGAGAAGCAGACTCAGACCTTGTCCCGGCTGGTGAAACAGCTCCTCGACCTCACCCGCTTCGAAGCGGGTGCCGGCAGGATCGACGTCCGCCCAGTGGAGCTGCGCGGATTCCTGCACAGCCTCGAAGAGGATTTCCAGGTGCTCGCCGACCAGCGCGGCATCCGATTCATCGTCTCGCTGCACGACGGCGTACCTGAGACGGTCCATTGGGACGCCGACCGCGTCAACGAAGTCCTCGGGAACCTGCTGTCCAACGCGTTCAAGTTCACCGAGCGCGGCGGTGAGGTGGAGCTGGCCGTTTTGCCGACGGACCACAGCGTCCAGATGGAGGTTCGAGACACGGGCGCCGGCATCCCGCCGGAACAGCTGCATCGCATCTTCGACAAGTTTTTCCAGGCCGACAACCAGGCATCGGCTGCCATTCGCGGCACCGGGCTCGGACTGGCGATTGCGCGCCAGATTGTCGAAGCGCATCACGGCACCATCAGTTGCGACAGCACACCCGGCGTGGGGACGACATTCACCATCGTGCTCCCCGATCACTCCAGCGGGCGTCACGGCAGCACCAGTCCCGCCAGGCCTACCGCGGACGTCGCGTGAATCGGTTGGCGCTCGCTTTGCTCGCGCTCCTCGCGGGCTGCTTCAATGCCCGCCTGCACGTGCAGAAGACCTCGACCATGAGGACCGAGGCCAGACGCGACTCGATCTACAATAAAGCCGTCGCGAATCTCGATCCGAGCAACCCGCGCGCCAACATCGATACCGCGATCGCCAATCTGGATTCGTATCTCTCGTTTGGCGGCGACCTCAAACACGCCAAGGAAGCCGCTGCCCTGCGCACGCTGGCGCGCAACACGCAGCAGCTCGAGCGCGTCGAGGCTGCGCTGCAGCAGGCGCGGGCGACCGCCGCAAGTGCGCCGGCGACGTCAGACGGCAAGGCGCGCGAGACGGCGTCCAATGCGCGCGTCGAGGAAATGCTGAAGGAGATTCAGCGCCTCAAGGACGAGCTGGCGAAAGCCAACGAGGAGCTGGAGCGCATCAAGAAGCGTCTCGCGGCTCCAAAGCCCTAGCGCTCGGTCAGCCGACGCGAAACAGGTCCAGCGCGCGACGATAGCGCGCGTTCAACACGCCGCGCAGCGGCGCGTGTGACCGTTCCCTGAGCTCGGGATCGCCCGCCAGCAATTGTTCGGCCGCCTCGCGCGCCCGCTCGTTGAGCTCCTCATCGCGCAACGGGTCCGCGACGCGGAACGTCGGCACGCCGCTCTGGCGCTCGCCGAACAGGTCGCCCATGCCGCGGAGACGCAGGTCCGCCCGGGCGATCTCGAAACCGTCGTCCGTCCTCGAGAACATCTCCATCCGCTCGCGCGCTTCCGGCGACAGGTCGCCCAGCAGGATGCAGAACGACTCGGCGGATCCTCTCCCGACGCGGCCGCGCAGCTGGTGCAGCTGCGACAAGCCGAAGCGCTCCGGATGCTCGATGATCATGACGGACGCATTCGGCACGTCGATCCCGACCTCGATCACAGTCGTGGCCACCAGGACCTGCACGCGCCCGTCGCGAAAGTCGCGCATGATCTCGTCGCGTTCATCAGCGGGAATCTTCCCGTGCAGCAGCGCTACGCGGCGGCTGGCGAAGGCACCGTCGGCGGCGGTGAGCTTCTCGAACATCGTCGTCGCGGCCTTGAGGTCCGTTTTCTCCGATTCCGCGATGACCGGATACACGATGTACGCCTGACGTCCCTCGTCGAGCTGCCGGTTGACGAACGCCATCACGCGATCGCGTCCGGCCTCGCCGCGAAGACCCGTGACCGCCGGTCTTCGGCCAGCGGGGCGCTCATCCAGGATGCTCAGGTCGAGATCTCCGTACAGCGTGAGCGCGAGCGATCGCGGAATCGGGGTCGCAGACATCAGCAGAACGTCGGGCGCTTCGCCCTTTGCGCCAAGCATCTTGCGCTGCTCGACGCCGAACCGATGCTGCTCGTCCACGATCGCCAGGCCCAACGTGCCGAAGCTCGTCGCCTGTTGCACGAGCGCGTGCGTTCCCACCACGACGGCCGGCTCAGTCGACTCCAGTCGTTCCGATGCGGTCTTGCGCTCCCGGGCGCTCAGGCTGCCGGTCACGAGAATGGGCTCGAGACCGAGTGGCGCGAGCAACCCGCGAAAGGTTCGAAAGTGTTGCTCCGCCAGGAGCTCCGTGGGCGCCATCAGCGCCGCCTGATAACCGTTCTCGACGGCGAGCAGCGCCGCAAAGAGCGCGACGATGGTCTTGCCGCTGCCGACGTCTCCCTGCAACAAGCGGTGCATGCGGCGTGGACTGCACATGTCGGCAAAGATCTCGCGCGACGCGCGCACCTGGGCGCCGGTCAGCTCGTAGGGCAGCGACCGGCGCAGGCGCGTCGTCAGGTCGCGCTTGTTCTCGAAGTGGATTCCGCGGCGCGCCTCGCGCGCCAGCGCTCTGGCGCGCTGGTGCAGCACGTGGACGAAAAACAGCTCCTCGAACGCCAGTCGAGACCGACCTTCCATCGCCTCCGCGAGCGACGCGGGACGGTGCACCATCCGCAACGCGTCTCCGATCGACGGGACGGCGGCGTACGACAGCACTTCCCTCGGCAGGTATTCCTCGACGAGGCCGAGGAGTCCATCGAGATGCGTCGTGATGATGGACCGGATGACCTTGAACGACAGTCCTTCGGTGGCGGGATAGACCGACAGGACGCGTCCCTCGGCTGGGCCCTCGTGTTCGTCGCCGAGGTTGATGAACTCGCGCGGCGCGAGCTGGCGACCGTGATAGAATCGCACCGCTCCGGAAACCAGCAGCGTGTCTCCCTTCGAGATCGTCCGGTCGAGGAAGGGTTGTCCCGGCCACGCCGCCTCGATCATGCCGGAGTCGTCGCGCAGGACGACCTGGAAGATCCGTAGTCCTCGACGCGTGGGCATGATGCCCTTGGAGATCACGCGCCCGATGACCGTCGCGTTCATTCCGGTCTCGAGCGACGAGATGGGCGAAATGGTGCTCGCGTCCTCGTAACGATGCGGGATGTGGTACAGCAGGTCGCCGGCGGTCAGGACGCCGAGACGCTTGAGCGCCTCCGCGCGCGCGGGACCCACACCCTTGAGATAGTTGACCGGCGTATCGAGCAGCAGCCGCGGACGGGGCTGCTGCGTGGACGCCGGCAGGCCCGATGGAGCGCGCGATGGCGGAGGCGGCGGCGATTGGGGGGGCGGCACGCTACGGCCGGGAGAGAAGCTCTCCCGAAAACTCGGCGGCGTCGAACGGCACGAGGTCGCCCGCTTGTTCGCCGACGCCAAGGAACTTCACTGGAACGTCGATGGCCTCATGTGCCGCAACCACGACACCGCCGCGGGCGGTGCCATCGAGCTTCGTCATCACGAGACCGGTGATCGGCACGGACGCCGAGAACTCTTTCGCCTGCTGCACGGCGTTCTGGCCGATGGTGCCGTCGAGTACCAGCAGCGATTCGTGTGGCGCGCCTGGAAGTCGCTTGGCGACCACGCGGGCAACCTTGCGAAGCTCCTCCATCAGTCCGGCGCTGGTATGCAGGCGGCCGGCGGTGTCCACGATCACGATGTCGACGTTGCGTGTGACGGCGGCATCAATCGCTTGATATGCCACCGCCGCGGGATCGGCGCCCGCGCTGGCGCCTACGAACTCCGCTCCGGTGCGCTCCGCCCAAACCCTAAGCTGGTCGATGGCGCCTGCGCGGAACGTGTCCGCGGCCGCGAGGAGCACGCGCTTTCCCTCGGTCCTGAAGTGCGCGCTCAGTTTGCCAATGAACGTCGTCTTGCCGGCGCCGTTGACGCCGACCACCAGAATCACCGTCGGTGGCTGTTCCGCAAGGCGCAAGGCTGCATCAGACTTGCCGCTGCGCAACGCCTGCT
Organism: Gemmatimonadaceae bacterium; assembly: GCA_035758925.1. Classification (GTDB taxonomy): domain Bacteria; phylum Gemmatimonadota; class Gemmatimonadetes; order Gemmatimonadales; family Gemmatimonadaceae; genus DASPMP01. The sequence continues at coordinate 8,878 of DASTVV010000206.1, read as the reverse complement.
CCACGCCCGCGCGGAGCGCCTCCAGGAATTCGTCCTCGCTGCGGACGGTTCCCTTCTGGGCCAGGCGGTTGACGTCGTCCACGAGGCGCAGCGTGACCGGAACGCCGAAGTCGGCTTCCAGCAGCAACTCTTCGAGGCGTTCCAGCGAACCGGCACGTACTCCACCGCGCGCCAGCACGCCGACGTCCATCAGTGCGACGTCCTTGATCTTCTGCCACAGCGATCGCTTCGGCAGGTCGCCCGCGCGGCGAACGATTCGGCTCATGGACGGAATTTATTGCTGGCCGGGTACGGCTCGCTCACCGCAATCCCGCGCGCCGGCGCCAAATCCATTCGGCACACAAAAGTCCGATCAGCAGCGCGTACACCCAACCCGCGTTGCGGGCTCCAAGCGCCGCATCCACACCGGCGCGGCGTCCGACACCGCCCGAGCGCAGTTTGGGCCTCGCCGGCAGGAGTTCCCCCGAGTTGTTCACGGCGATCACCGCGCTACCACCGGGCACGGAGACGTCATAGATGCCCGGCTCCAGCGGCGCGCTTTCCGCGACCGCCACTCCGGCCGCGAACTTGAGCGCAACCGTGTCCGCGCGTGTAGTGCCGCGCCGTCGCAGGACGGCCTTCGGCATCGAGTCCGACGAGGAGCCGCGACGCCAGCGAACGGTTTGGCCCGCGCGAATGGCCCCATCTTCGGGCACCGCGCTGCGTCGGTCGGCGCGCTCGGCGGCGAGCCAGTCGAAGATCCCGCCCCAGAGGGCGGCGTAGGCGTCGGCACCCACGCCGCCCCGAAAGCGCCAACGCCAGAATCCCGATCCGGTCACCGTGACGACGCGACGCGGCGTGTCGCGACCCGTGACAATCGCGCGCCGCATCGTTTCGCGTCCGCGCCGTGCCTCGAGCCCCGTCCACTCTCCACTCGCCGGCAAACCCGCCGCGATCGGCGGCAGGCTCTCCAGCGGGATGGCCGCGAGCGCACCGCTGAGCGGCGACACCGGGGTCGCGCTCGGGTACCATTCGCCGTCCTCGACATCCGGCGGCACCATCAACGCGAGCGGCCCGAAGCTGGTGGACTGTGGCGGTCCAAAGATCGCCGTGTCTCCGTGGATGATTGCGACCGGAGCGTCCCGTACGGCCTGCCGGACCTCGTTCTCCGTGACGGGAGCCAGCGAACCCTCCTGACGCCAGTTCCCCGGTGCCACGTGCAGGAAACCACGTGTGGGCAAGGCCAGCGCCCCGCGCAGCACGGAAATCGCGAACCGCGCATCCTCGTCGGGGGACGTGGACACGAATACCGCGCTCGCGGCTCGCGAAACTTCGATGCTGCTGGCGAGCGTGTCGTTGCGTGCCTCGGCGTCTCCGGCGCTCGCGACGATCGCGCGCAACACTCCGCCCGCGCGTCCCGCACCGCCCGCCTGTTGCGGCCGCACCCTCACGTCCAGTTGACGCTCGCCCCACGCGGACACGGAGTCGACGGGCCAGCGGCCGAGCAACTGCTCATCGAACTGAATGGCCAGAGAGCCGGAGCCGGCTCCGGCCGGTCCAGCCGAAATCGTCACGCGAATCGGGACCGAATCGCCCTCGACAGCCGCGCGTGGGGCATCCATGGATACCACTGCCGCGTCCTTCCGTGCGTCGCGCGGCAGCACAATCACGCGCGACCCGCTGGGCAGCCCGTCGAGCGCGGAAGAGTCCTGAACTTCGCCGTCGGTGATGAGGATGACAGGCCGCCCTGATGCCATGGCGCGCTCGACAATGGGACGGAGGCGCGACGCGGCCTGGGACGGCACCGGCGCGGATCTGGTCCGCGCGACGCGCTCGATCGAATCGCCGAAGGTCCACAGCGAATCCGAGTGAATGGCCAGCGCGGAATCCCACGCAATGCGCGCGAGGCCCGCATTCTCTCGCGACATGCTCAATGATCCGTCCACGAACACCGACGGAAGCGTCGGTCGAGGCCGGCCCATCGGCGCGTCCAGCAGTAGCGCAATGACGAGTGCGACCGCGAGCGTTCGAAGCGACGCGAGGGCGACGCGAATGGGAGCGGCAGGCGCGCGGAGTGCGCCGTACTGGAATACCGCCGCGAGAATCCCGACGACCGCCGCGGTGAGCCACGAAGTCATCTTCGACAGTAACTAGGGACGAGGGACAGGGGACAGGGGACGGGGGCAACTACAAGAGCGGGAAAAGATGAGGGGACCGGGGAAGAGACCGGGCGCGCGCCAGGTCCCTCGTCCGGTCCCCTCGTCCATCCCCCAGTCGGTTGCCCTTGTCGCCTGTCCCCTGTCCCCCCGACCCTAGTTCTGCGCGGCGCTGGCGCTCGTCGTGCTCGCTAGCAGCGGCGTGTTCGCCAGCATCGCCTGGAGATTCGTGCGGACCGCCGCAAACGCGGGACGCTCACTTGCCGGCACGGGCTCGCTGCTCTGATTGGCCAGCGCCGTTCGCGGATCTCGCTGCACGCCGTTGACGATCACCTCGAAGTGCAGGTGCGGCCCCGTACTCAGTCCTGTTGATCCGACGTACCCAATGGTCTGCTTCTGCGTGACGCGAGCTCCGACATGAATGCTTGGTCCGAAGCCGCGCATGTGGCCATACCGTGTGACGAAGCCGTTGGGGTGACGCAGCTCCACCACATTGCCGTAGCCGTTGCTCCAACCCGCTTTGACCACAACGCCGTCGCCGATCGCGCGTACCGGCGTGCCGGCGTTTGCAGCGTAGTCGGTCCCCTGGTGTTTGCGGACGGTGCCAAGAATCGGGTGCACGCGCGTGCCGAAAACGCTGGAGATGCGGCGAAATTCGAGCGGGGCTCGCAGAAATCCGGCCCGCATGGATCTGCCTTCGGCGTCGAAGTACTCGCCTCCGACCTTGGCGCTATGATACCGAGTGACCTCAGTGATCGAGCCCGACAGCCGCGCCGTTGCGGCGATGACCGCCCCAATCTTGACCGCACCCTGTGGACCTACCTTGCGCTCAGCGAGCACGCGAAAGCTATCGCCCACCCGGAGATCGCGGCTCATATCGACGCGGTATTCGAAGACATCCGCCAGCGCGTACGTGAGGGCTTCGCGGACGTCCTTCGGAAGTGCGTCGTACGCCGCGAGGTCCATCGCCTCGTAAAGGTTCGTTTTGATGACGGCATCGACGGCAACCGTGTCCGTCTTCCACGGCAACCGCTCTTCCTGCGCCGACCAGCCCACGGAATCGCGCTTGATCCGCAGCAAGCGATCAATGGCCAGCCTGAGCACCACTTCGGTCTGAAGGGTGTCATCGGCGTGGTTGCGCACGACCACCTGCATTCCCTCGGGAATCCGCCGCGGGTCGAGCATCTTGGCGGTCTTCATGGCCTCGCGGGCAATGACTTCAGAAAGCCCGCCGCGCGCCAGGACACCGGTCAGTGTCTCGCCCCGTCCCACGGTGTCATATCGCTCGCGCCACAGATGCGCGGCGTGCTCGGCCGACAGGATCTCACCCACCGGCTTGGCAGCACCGGGCGGCAACGGGGTCGTGAAGTAAATGGCGCCGACAGCAAGCAGCGCCACCACGCCGTACGTGATGGCGCGGGCACGTCTCATTGACATCAGTCCATCTGTCTCCGAATGAAGGTCGGGATCTCCATGTCACTGAGATCTTGCGACCCACTGCTCCGCTCGGTTCCCGACGGCCGCGGACGTGCGGAATCGGGGTTTACTACGGGCCGAGCAATCGTCCCGGTTCGGACAGGACGACTACCTGGAAAAGGAATCACAGGTGAGCTTTTCGCAATAGGCTGTTGGGGTTCCGAGCTGACGACCGGCAGAGCCCCCTGGATGGCCTTGTCGAATCCCGTGGCGATGACTGTGACGCGGATCTCACCCTGCATGGCGGGCTCGTGCACCGCGCCGAAGATGATCTCCGCCTCGTCGCCCACGGCGTCGTGGATGATTTCGTTGATCTGATGGACCTCACCGAGGGTCAGGTCCGCACCGCCAGTGATGTTCACCAGCACACCCGTCGCACCGGTAATGCTGATGTTGTCCAGAAGCGGCGAGCTGATGGCCTGTTGCGCCGACTCGATGGCGCGGTTCTCCCCGCGACCGATCCCCGTGCCCATCAGCGCCGAGCCGCCGTTTTGCATTACGGTCCGGACGTCGGCGAAATCGACGTTCACTAGTCCGGTGACGCTGATGAGCGAGGAGATGCCCTGCGTGGCGTGCAGGAGGACTTCGTCCGCCTTCTTGAGCGCGTCCTGGAACGGAATGCCCTTCCCGACGACGGCCAACAGACGCTCGTTCGGCACGACGATCATCGTGTCGACGTGGCGGCGCATGTCGGCGATCCCCTGATCGGCCTGGCGCATCCGCTTGCGTCCCTCGAAGAGGAACGGACGCGTGACGATGCCGACCGTGAGCGCGCCGACCTGTCGGGCGAGCTCGCACACGACAGGGGCCGCGCCGGTGCCGGTGCCGCCGCCCATGCCGCAAGTGACGAAGACCATGTCCGCGCCGTGCAGCGTGCGCTCGACTTCTTCGCGGTTTTCCTCGATGGCTTGTCGTCCGATCTCGGGCCGAGCACCGGCGCCCAATCCCCGCGTCAGCTTCTTGCCGATCTGGATTTTGACATCGGACTTGGAGGTCAGCAGGGCTTGCGAGTCCGTGTTGACCGAGATGAACTCGACGCCGTCGAGTCGTTCTTCGATCATGCGGTTCACGGCGTTGCCACCGCCGCCGCCGACCCCGACGACCTTCATGCGCGCGTTCTGAGTCGCGCTTTCCTCGAACTCGAAGATCATTTCTGAAGGCACCCCTGAGATCCGCGTTACGAGTGAGTCGGTGAGGACGGAAGAATCAGGGCAGCGCGACGGCGAGCTGCCGCGAAGCGGAAAAGCGATCCTGAAATCTGCGGCAATATAATGCGGAGAACTTTGTTGACTACTCCCATAACTGACGACGCCCCAACACAAACGGCACGGAATACTTATCCACAAAAGTATCCGAAAAGTCAAGAATTTGATTTTTGGGCTGTGTCCGGGACCGGACGGAGAGCCGTTCTGGCCCTTTATACAGGCACTTGAGCCGACGGAGCGGCTTGTTGCCGGAAGCGGCCTAGAAGAAATCCTGCAGCCAGAACTTCACGCGCTCGACGACGCCGTCCACGCCCGACCCCACCTTGGTCTTGCGGGCGGACGACCCCGCGCCGAGTGCGATGCGGCTGGCACCGTATTGGGCCAGACCCACGGCCGTCGAGAAGCGTGGCGCTTCGACGGAATCCGAAAGACCCGTGAGGTTCTCGGACGGCAGCCCCACCCGAACCCCGGTCCCGAACACGTCGCTCGCCAGCTCGGCCGAGCCCTGCATGGCCGCGGCGCCGCCGGTCAGCACGACACCCGCGCTCAGCTTCCCGGCATAGCCCGCCGTCGAGATCTCGCGCTGCACGAGGTCGAAGATCTCGTCCATCCGCTGGTGGATGATGTGCGCCAGCAACTCGCGCGGAATCTGCCGGTCGCCCTGCGCGACTGTGCTGGGGAGCTGAATCACGTCGCTGGGATTCACCATCGGCTCGTACGCGCAGCCGTACCGCTCCTTCAGCCGCTCGGCGTCAGCGCCGGTGACGCCAAGTCCGTGGACGATGTCGCTCGTAACATTGTTGCCGCCGAACGCGATGGTGCCGAGGTGGCGAATCTTGCCTTCGTGGAAGAGCGCGAGATCGGTGGTGCCGGCACCCATCTCGACGAGCGCGATGCCCAGCTCCTTCTCGTCTTCGGTCAACACCGCGAGCGCGCTCGCCAGCGGCTCGAGGACCAGCTCGCGGACGGTGTATCCGGCGCGCTCGACGGACTTGCGCAGGTTCACGGCGGGGGCGCTCCCGATCGTGACGAGGTACATCTCCGTCTCGAGGCGCGTGCCGGACATTCCGATCGGATCGCGAATGCCGGAGTTCTTGTCGACCGTGTATTCCTGCGGGATGGCGTGCAGCAGCTCGCGCTCTGCGGGAATCGCCTGGGCACGCGCCACGTCGTTGGCGCGGTCCACGTCCGACTTGGCGATTTCGTCGCCGCTCACTGCGACGATGCCCTTGCTGGTCATCGCCTGCACGTGCTCGCCGGCGATGCCGGAGTACACGTCGTGTACCTGCACGCCCGCCATGCGCTCGGCGTCCTGAATGGCCTTGCGGATCGAGCGCGTCGTTTCCTCGATGTCGGCCACCACGCCACGGCGCATTCCCGTAGTTCGTGCCTGCCCAACGCCAAGGACTTTGACGGCCGGGTGCTTCGGAAGATCCCCAACGACCTCGCCGATGATGGCGGTCGTTTTGGCGGAGCCGAGGTCGAGGCCTGCGACGAGACGGTCGGGGTTCATGGGAGGCGGGCGATCACTTGATCTCGGAATCGCAAATCGAGCTCGGTCGCGCGCAGCCTGCGCCGCGCAAGATCCCGCTCGACTAATTGTAGGTCTGACAGACGGTGCAAAGTAATGTCACCGGGGGCCCGAACGGGGAGCGAATCCAGCACGAACACCACTTCCTGGCTGCCGGACGGACCTCCACCCCCCTCCCGACGCACTTCGCTCATCCGCCGATACAGATCCGGAGCCTGGATGCGGGCGGCTCCCAGCAGCGCGAGCAGCGGCTTGTCGGGACGCGAGAGGATCGGCACGTCCACGTCGGCCGTCGTGGGGTCGATCGGCAGCGCCACGCCCCGTTCGTCGTACGCGCGAAATCCGTTCGAAGTCGGCACCAGAGCTACCGGGACATTCTCCACGAGCTGCACCACCAGCGTCCCCGGGAGTTTGCGGCTCACCGTCACGCCGCGCACCAGCGGATGCCGTGCGATGCGTTCCTCGAGTGGGCCCACGGGATCCCAGACCGACGCCAGCGTATCGACTTTCAGTCGGTCGAGAATGTCACGCGGCTCCACGTAGCGCGCACCCACCACCTGCACGTGGCGCACGCGGAAGAACGACATGCGTCGGAGCAGCAGCGGAGCCCAGAGCGGCGCGAGAAGTAGGAAGAACGCGAGGGACGCGAAGGCCAGCGGCAGCGTCCATTTTCGGCGCGACGGCCGCGACGACTGCCGGGGAGTGGATCCAGGAGCGGGCTTGTCGTCGACGAGTGTCACGCGGCGCGGTGCAGCCGGTCGAGGAGCTCGGGCCCCGTCCTGGTGATGTCCCCGGCGCCCATCGTGATGACGACGTCTCCGTCGCGCACCCGCTCCGCCAGTGCATCGGCGAGCGAAGCGCGCTCGCCGCGCCAGGCCAGCTTGGGCCTCTCGGTGCCGAACGCCTCGGCGATCAGATCCGCCGTGACGCCCGCGATTGGTTTTTCGCGCGCCGGATAGATCTCGGTGAGATAGACGGCGTCGCTGGCGCTCAAGGCGCGGGCGAACTCGCGGGCAAAGTCGCGGGTCCGCGAGTACAAATGCGGCTGGAACGCCACCAGCACCCGGCGACCGGGAAACGTCGCCCGCGCCGCGGAGAGCGTCGCGGAGATCTCGGTGGGATGATGCGCGTAGTCGTCCACGATCGTGATGCCGCGCGCCTCACCGATGCGTTCGAAGCGGCGTGCGGCGCCGACGAAATTCCACAACCCGCGCGCCAGTCCGTCGAACGGCGCGCCGAGTGCGAGGCCGGCGCTCACAGCCGCCAGTGCGTTGAGCACGTTGTGCGCGCCGGTCACGCGCAGGGCCACGGAGCCGAGTCGCTCGCCGTCGTACTCCACCTCGAAGGACGCCCCGGCCGGTTCGGCACGGACGTTCATTCCGCGCAGCCGCACGTCGTCGGACATCACGCCGTAGCGAATCACCTCCGCGGTGCTGGGCGTCGTAAGCGAAGAGGCGCCCGAGTCGTCGCCGCACAGCACGATCGCTCGCGCGCCGGCGACGAACCGCGAGAATGCACGCCGGATGTCGGCGAGGTCGGCGTAGATGTCGAGATGGTCGGCCTCGACGTTCGTCACGACCGCCACGGTGGGAGACATCGCGAGGAACGACCGATCGTACTCGTCGGCTTCCAGGACGTACAGCCGGTTGCTCCCTGCCCGCAGGTTGCCGTTCCACGGCGTGACGCGCGCCCCGACGAGCGCCGTCGGATCCCGGCCGGCGCCGGCGAGCGCCTCGGCAGCCATCACGGTCGTCGTCGACTTCCCGTGCGTGCCTGCGACGCCGACCAGCTCGCGACCATCCCCTGCGGTGGCCTCACCAAGGGCTTCGGCACGACGAATGACGGGAAGTCCCCGCGCGCGTGCTTCCGCCAGCTCGGGGTGGTCCTTGGGCATCGCCGACGTGACCACCAAAGCGCGAGCCATGGCTACGTGCGACGGATCGTGTCCCTGCGAAACACCGATGCCAAGGGCCCGCAAGTCGGCGACGTCTGACGTGTTGGCGTCACAGCCAGTGACCTTGAACCCGCGTCGCACGAGCAGCTCAGCGAGAGCGCTCATGCCCGCGCCGGCGATGCCCACGAAGTGGATGGGGCGCGGATCTGAGGAGTCGAGCAGCACGCTCCAGAATATAGTGTTTGGTGCCCTGACCTCTAACTGGGCGGTAGCAGCGCGATGATGTGGCGCGCGATGGTCTCGGCCGCGTTGGGTCGGCCGCGTTTCGCCGCTGCGTCGGCGATGCTGCGCAACCTGGACGAGGAACCAAGCAGGTCGTTCACCGTGGTCGCCAGCCGCTCGGTGGTGAGCTCCGACTGCGGCAGGTAGATCGCGGCACCGGCAGCCGCGAGGGCTTTGGCGTTCTTGGTTTGATGGTCTGCCGCGGCGGTCGGCAGCGGAATGAGCACCGACGGGATGCTCCACGCACACAGCTCTGCGATGGTCATCATGCCCGCGCGTGTCACCGCGAGATCCGCCGCCGCGTACGCGTCGGCGATGGGCGACAGGAACTCTCTCACGCGCACACGATCGGATG